>NZ_CP127407.1:2523846-2831538 GCF_030291075.1 Stenotrophomonas sp. 57 | reverse complement strand
CGGCGATCACCGTGGCCGGGCAGACCGGCAACTTCCAGCTCAACGTCACCCTGCCGTTGATCGCGGTGAACCTGCTCGATGGCATTGGCCTGCTGGCCAACGTGTCCACCCTGCTGGCCGACAGTGCCATCGCCGGCCTGAAGGTGCGCGAGGACCGCGTGGCCGAGGCGCTGGCGCGCAACCCGATCCTGGTGACCGCGCTGAACCCGATCATCGGCTATGAAAAGGCCGCGGCCATCGCCAAGCGCGCCTACAAGGAACAGCGCCCGGTGCTGGATGTGGCGCTGGAAGACAGCGGCCTGGACGAGATCGAGCTGCGACGCCTGCTGGATCCGACCGCACTGACTGCCGGTGGCATCCAGGCTGGCGGTGGTGGCGCCGGCGGTTGATCTGCTGGTTGTAGTGCCGAGCGCATGCTCGGCTCAGGTTCCGGGCAGTAGCCGAGCATGGGCTCGGCTCTACAAAAGGAAACGCCGCCCTTGGGCGGCGTTTCTGCTTCAGCGACGGTCGGCGACGATGTTGCCGAAGGTGTCGGTGTAATCCTTGAATTCGGGGATGCGCTGGATCAGGTCCGCCGGGATAACCTCCATGCCTTCCGGCGGCTGGATCTTCACCGGCTGCATGTTCGGGTCGGCCGGCGCAGCCACCAGCGTGTTCTGGCGAAGTACCTGCAGCTTGCCGAACATCGTCTGCAGCATCTGCTTCTGTCCGTCGTCCAGCGGAATCTGGATCTCGTCCACCTTCATCGTGCCATCGCCGAGGATGATGATGTTCGGTGCCGGCGGGCGGCGCACGGTCACCATGCCTTCGCTGACGGAAATCTTGGGCTTGCCGCGCTCGGCGCGGTGGTTGCGGTAATCCTTGTCGCAGCCGACCAGGCCCAGGCAGAGCAGGGCGGCCAGCAGCAGGAACAACTTCTTCATGGCGTTCGGTTCAGGGGCATCCGGGGCCCCCATTGTAAGCCTGCCGCCGCGGCCGGACCGGCAACGGAAGGCCGCTGCCGGTCGGGTGCGTCGATTTGTCTCAGTTGGAGAACGTGACCGAGTTGTCCTTGCCGCAGTCGTCCACGTCGCTCTGGTCCATGGTCGCGTAGGGCTTGAACGCCGGCAGCTCGCGCGCCAGTGCCTGCTGGCTGGCCAGCATCGCCGGCAGGCGATCACAGATGCGCTTGGCCTGTGCCTCGATCTTGGCGGCTTCGGCGTTGATGCGCTTTTCCACGCCTTCGCTATCGCCGCTGAAGATGCCCTTCAGCGCTTCACCGGCCGCGTTGGCGCCGAGCTTGGCACCGGCCACGCCGACATCCATGCCCGCCATCGCAACGGCGACCACGTGACCGCGGTACTCCTGCAGGTGGCGGCGCTGGGTGTCGTTGGCGGCGACCTCCTTGCCGGCGATCAGCAGGCGGCCGTCCGGCGTGATCTCCGCACGCGGCTGGTTGCCGCCCGAGATCTTGATGTTGCCCTGGGCGATCTCCTTGCGGGCATCGTCCATGGCTTCCTTGACGGACTGGCCGACGCCGCTGGTGGCTTCGGCAACGCTCTTGCCGACGCTCTTGTCGGGCGCGGAGGAGGTGCCGCCGCAGGCGATCAGCGGCAGGCACAGCAGGGTGGCGGGCAGCAGGCGCAACAGATTCATGATGTTCCCCTGGACGTGTCTGGAAGAGGATTACTTGCTGCGCGGCAGGGTGACCCGGCCGCTGACGTTGCGGTGTTCGACATCGCCGCTGCCGCTGTGGTCGACGGTCAGGCTGCCGCGTACGCCGTCCACCTGGATGTCGCCCGAGCCGTGGCTGCGTACATGCACGTTGCCGCCGATGTCGGCCAGGTCGACGCCGCCGGAGCCGACCACGCCGACTTCGACGCTGCCCTGCACGCGCTTGAACTCGATGTCGCCCGAACCGACCGTGTCCAGCCGCGCGTTGCCACGCACATCGGTGATCTTCAGGTCACCCGAACCGACCGTCCCGGTAACGGCGTCGCCGCCGATGTTGCGGACATTGACGTCACCCGAGCCCAGCGACAGCAGGTTCAGTGAACTGCCGCCGTCGATGTTCAGGTCGCCCGAGCCCACTGCGGCGTGGATGCTGCCGCGCGTGCCGCGGGCAACGGCGTCACCCGAGCCGACATCCACGCTCAGCGACTGTGCGTTCTCCACGCTGGCATCGCCCGAGCCGACCTTGAGCTGCAGCGGCAGGTTGTCCGGCACGCTGCCACGGATGTCCAGCCAGGCATAGCTGTTGCCCAGGCTGATGCCGCTGTGTCGACCGTCCCGACGCAGGCTGACGACCAGCTTGTCGCCTTCCCTTCGCTGATCCAGTACCAGCTGGTCCAGCCATTCCTGGCTGGAGGCGCAGGCGCGGCCATCGAGCTGGCCGCCACCCTTGCTGGCGACGACTTTCAGGTCGTGCTGGTTCACCTCGATCACCACCGCCCTGGCACCAGCCGCATCCAGCTTCAACGTGCGCGCAGCAGTGAACTTGCAGTTCGGGGCATCGGCAGCGAGTGCCGACAGCGGCAACAGCAACAACGCGGAACAGGCGAGCAGGGAACGCATGGGACGTGCCTCCGGGTGGATGGAATCAGATCTCGCCGGCGCGCTTGCGCAGGCGGATGGCGAGGAAGATGAACACTGCACCGATGGCCGCACCGATCCACAGTTCCGGCATCGCCAGCGACTTCAGCTGCGAGGCGGGCGACATCAGGCTGACCACCGAATCCAGGTCGCGGCGCGATCCTTCACCGGCGCCGAGGCGGTACAGCAGGTCCATGCCGGGCACGCCGCCCAGCAGCAGGCGGCCGACGATGTTCTGCCAGAACCAGCCGGTGGTCAGGCCGAACAGCGGCATGACCTTGGTGGTGCTGACGATGACGCCGGCAAACAGCGGCAGCATCACCGCCCACAGGAACGGCTTGCTCCTGGCCCAGGCTGAGCACAGCAGCAGCCAGCCTGCAGTGGGCAGGGCCCACAGCGCGTAGACCGGAATCCAGCTCAGGTGCCCGGCGGCCAGGGTCAACGGGCTGGCCGGGCCCCAGATCAGCGCCATCGGGCTGCCACCGTGCATCAGTGCGACGATGCTGATGATCAGCATGAAGCCGAACATGGTGATGATGCCGGCGACCACCGCGATCAGCGGTGCCACGATCAGCGCGCTGATCACCTTGGACAACACGGTCTGGGTGTCCGACAGCGGCAACGACTTCCAGAACAGGATGCTGCGGTCGCGGCGGTCGTCGTACAGGGCGCCCAAGCAGTAGAAGAACACCACGAAGGCCAGCACCAGGAACGGCCAAGCCGAGCTGAGCACCAGGGTCAGGTCGAGCCCGTTGCCCAGGTCGGCCAGGTCCTTGCCGTTGATGTTGCGTGTCAGCAGCGCCAGGTCCAGGCCGTTGACGTTCACGCTTTCGCCATCGACATGCAGTGCGCCGTTGCGCGCCGCGCGGTTCAGCGCGAACAGGCCGAAGGCAATGCCGACGGTGCTCATCACCAGCGAGATCAGGCCGGCGATCAGCGGGGCATACAGGAAGCCGCCTCGGTTTTCCCAGTACTCGCGCTTGAGCAGCCAGCGCAGGGTACCGAGGGGGCTGACGGGGTGGTTGACGGCATTCATGCGTAGGTCCCCTTCATGACGGCGACGAACAGGTCGGCCAGGCCCGGGCTGCGGGTCTCGCCAAGGGTGGAAAGCTGGGTGCGCGGTACGCCGTCGAACAGCATCACGGTCTTGCCGAACGCCAGGCTGCGCTCGTCGATCGGCTTCAGGGCGCGTGCGGTCTCCAGCTGGTCGGCGTTGACCAGCAGTTCGGTGTAGCGCTGGCCGACCTCGTCCATTTCCGCATCAAGCACGATGCGGCCATCACGGATGAACATGACGTCGCTGAGGATGTGCTCGATCTCTTCCACCTGGTGGGTGGTGACGATGATGGTCTTCTGCTCGTCGAAGTAGTCTTCCAGCAGGCGCTGGTAGAACTCCTTGCGGTACAGGATGTCCAGGCCCAGGGTGGGCTCGTCCAGCACCAGGATGCGGGCATCGATGGCCATCACCAGCGCCAGGTGCAGCTGCACGATCATGCCCTTGGACAGTTCGCGCACGCGCTGCTTCGGTTGCAGCTTGGTGTTGGCCAGGAAACGCTCGCAGCGGGCGCGGTCGAAACGCGGGTGCACGCCTGCGACGAAGTCGATCGCCTCGCGCACCTTGAGCCAGCGCGGCAGCACGGCAACGTCGGCGATGAAGCAGATGTCATTCATCAGTTCGTCGCGGTGCAGCCGTGGGTCGCGGCCCAGCACGCTCAGCTCACCTTCCACCGAGGTCAGGCCGAGCAGAGCCTTCAATGCCGTGGTCTTGCCGGCACCGTTGGGGCCGATCAGGCCGACGATGCGCCCGCTCGGAATGCTGAAGCTGGCATTGTCGAGCGCGACCGTGGTCTTGTAGGCCTTGCGCAGGCCGCGGGCGGTGATGACGGGTTCGCTTGCGGTGCTATTCATCAGAGGTTCCCCTGGGGCAGCAATTCGTCGAGGCTCAGGCCCAGGCGCTGGATGCGCTCCAGCACGGCCGGCCATTCTTCATTGAGGAAGCGCTCGCGCTCGCTGCTGCGCAGCTGCGTGGCGGCCTGCTCGGTCATGAACATGCCCAGCCCGCGGCGCTTCTCGACCAGGCCTTCGTCGGCCAGTTCCTGGTAAGCGCGCGACACGGTGATGGGGTTGAGCTGGTAATCGGCGGCCACCTGGCGCACCGAAGGCAGGGCATCGCCCGGCTTGAGGATTCCGTCGAGCATCATGGCGATCACGCGCTCCTTCAACTGACGGTAGATGGGAGCGCCGTCGCTCCACTGGATGTCGCTCATATTCAGCTCCGTGGGGTCAGCGGCTGGGCGAACGAGAAATACGGCATGGACAGGGAGCTGTGCAGCCGACGCGGGGGAGGGGAGGAGGGAGCGGCGTTCCCTGCCGGTGAAGCGGTGGCGTCCTGCCCACTGTCGGGGGAGGCGGGGGAGGTGGGTGCGGCCAGCCAGGCCAGCACGATCAGGGTCGAGACAGCAGCGGCCGCGGGTGCGGTGAAGTTGCGACGGATCCGGACGTTCATGGCTTCCCCCTGTCTCAGGTGACTGGTGTTGTATGCAACTATAACACCGGCACGCCCATGTGCAACCCCTGGCCCTCCCCAACTGATGGCAGGGGTGGTCAGATCAATGGCATATTCGCTCAAGATATTGATCTTAAAGGTAAATTGAATTGTCGCATGAAGCGTTCCAGGCCGGCCTTCCATTCAGCGATGTCCATACCATGTCATTACCTGGCCAGCGAAGAACGGCGGACCGCGTACTCGCCACGCCGCGCAAAGCCGGGGTCGCCTGCTGCCATCAGGGCGGCCGGAGCCCGGTGCTATAGTTCGGCCGATTCCCGGCCGCTGCTGGCCGGGCCTTGTGAATGGCTACCGCGGACCGCTCCTGATGCCCCTGCCGACCGTTTCGCCGCGCCGCCTGCGCGGCCTGTCCCTGCTGGCCCTGATGGTGGCCGGTGTTGCCGGTTCTGCCAGCGCCCTGGCCGCCGACCTGCTCGACCTGGACTACCGGCCGCTGGCCAGCAAGCAGCAGGTCAACCTGCAGCAGCGCTACCACGGCCAGGTGCTGCTGGTGGTCAACACCGCCAGCAAGTGCGGCTACACTCCGCAGTACGAAGGCCTGGAGGCGCTGCAGAAGCGCTACGCAGCCCGTGGTTTCGCGGTGCTCGGTTTCCCCTCCAATGATTTCAAGGGGCAGGAGCCGGGTGACGAGAAGCAGATCCAGGACTTCTGCACGCTGACCTATGGCGTCAAGTTCCCGATGTTCGAGAAGGTGCATGTGGTCGGCGCCGAGGCGACGCCGCTGTACCAGCGCCTCGCTGCTGCCACCGGCGTGGCGCCGGGCTGGAACTTCCACAAATACCTGCTGGGGCGCGATGGCAAGGTCATCGCCCAGTTCGCCAGCAAGGTGACGCCGGAGGATCCGCAGCTCACTGCGGCCATCGAGAAGGCGCTGGCCGCCACAGCGCGTTGATATCCGGTGCGCATGCCTCGACATCGACGGCATGCGTGCGACAATGTCTCTTTTCGCGCCGACGTCGGCGCCCAGACACTTCCAGGAATGCAGCGAATGAAGATGGGAATGCGCGGCGCCGCGGCGTCGGTTCTGATTCTGGCGATGGGCACTTCGGGTGTCGCTCTGTCGCAACAACCGGCTGCCCCCGCAGCCGCCAAGGAGACCGCAACCTTGAATTCCCCCAAGCAGAAGCTCGGCTACGCCATCGGCCTGGACGTGGCCAAGTCGTTCACCCCGATCGCCGATGAGATCGACGTGGCTGCCCTGCGCACCGCCGTGGAGCGTTCCTTCGAAGGCCTGCAGCCGCAGATCACCCAGGAGCAGGCGAAGGCCACCGACGCGGCGCTGCGCCAGGTCGTGATGGCCCGCAGCGGCCAGCAGGTGCCGGGCGTGGCGCCGGGTTCGCAGCCGCCGAAGGTCGACCGCGTCAAGGTGTCGCAGATGATCGGTTCCTACTCGGTCGGTCCGTCGCTGGCGCAGCTGAAGGACGATATCGACGTCGCTTCGCTGTTTGACGCGATCAGCACCGGTCTGACCAAGGGGCAGCCGAAGATGACGGAAGCTGACGCGACCGCCACCATCCAGGCCTTCATGGGCAGCAAGCAGGCTGAAATGCAGGCCAAGGCCGCCGCCGCTGCGCAGACCAACCGCGAAGAAGGCAATGCCTTCCTGGCCAAGAACAAGACCCAGCCGGGCGTGGTGACCACCGCCTCGGGCCTGCAGTACCAGGTCATCCGCCCGGGCAGTGGCGAGCGTCCGCTGCCGAGCAGCAAGGTGCGCGTGAACTATGAAGGCAAGCTGCTCAACGGCACCGTGTTCGACAGCTCCTATGGTCGTCAGCCGGCCGAGTTCGGTCTGGACCAGGTGATCAAGGGCTGGACCGAAGGCGTGGCGCTGATGCCGGTCGGTTCGAAGTACCGCTTCTGGATCCCGGGCAACCTGGCCTACGGCGAGAACGGCACCCCGGGTGGCCCGATCGGTCCGAACGCGACGCTGACGTTTGACGTGGAACTGCTGGGCGTTCTGCCGTAAGTCATCCAGGAGCGAATACGGACATGCGCGTTGCGATTTTTGGTACCGGTTATGTAGGGCTGGTGACCGGTACCTGCCTGGCTGATGTCGGTCATCAGGTGGTCTGCGTCGATATCGACCAGGCCAAGGTGGATGGCCTCAACCAGGGCATCATCCCGATCTATGAGCCCGGCCTGGAGCCGATGGTGAAGGCCAACCACGCCGCTTCGCGGCTGGCGTTCACCACCGATGCCGCGGCTGCCATCGCGCATGGCCAGGTGGTGTTCATCGCCGTGGGCACGCCGCCGGACGAGGACGGCAGCGCCGACCTGCAGTACGTGCTGGCCGTGGCCCGCACCATCGGCCGGCACATGAGCGTGCCGACCGTGGTGGTCAACAAGTCGACGGTGCCGGTCGGCACCGCCGACAAGGTGCGTGCCGCCATCGCCGAAGAGCTGGCCGCGCGTGGCGCGGACATCGCCTTCGACGTGGTGTCCAACCCGGAATTCCTCAAGGAAGGCGACGCGGTCGCCGACTGCATGCGCCCGGACCGCATCATCATCGGTGCGACCAGCGAAGAGTCGGTGGCGGTGATGCGCCGCCTGTATGCGCCGTTCAACCGCAACCACGACCGCGTGGTGGAAATGGACGTGCGTTCGGCCGAACTGACCAAGTACGCCGCGAACGCGATGCTGGCGACCAAGATCTCGTTCATGAACGAAATTGCCAACATCGCCGAACGCGTGGGCGCCGACGTCGAGCAGGTCCGCCAGGGCATCGGCTCGGATCCCCGTATCGGCTGGCACTTCATCTACCCGGGTGCCGGTTACGGCGGCTCGTGCTTCCCCAAGGATGTGCAGGCCCTGGCCCGCACGGCGCAGCAGTACGGCCTTGAACCGAAGCTGCTGAACGCGGTGGAAGCGGTCAACGATGCGCAGAAGGGCCACTTGTTCGCGCTCATCCAGCGTCATTACGACAAGGGCGAGGACGAAGGCGTGCGCGGCAAGACCTTTGCCGTGTGGGGCCTTGCATTCAAGCCGAATACCGACGACATGCGTGAAGCCTCCAGCCGTCGCCTGCTGGCGCAGCTGTGGGAGGGCGGTGCCAAGGTGCGTGCCTACGACCCGGAAGCCATGCACGAATCGCAGCGCATCTTCGGCGAGCGCGATGATCTGGTGTTCTGCAACAGCGCCGACGAAGCGCTGCAGGGCGCCGATGCGCTGGTGGTGGTCACCGAGTGGAAGCAGTTCCGCAGCCCCGATTTCCAGAAGCTGCGCGAGCAGCTGAAGGATGCCGCGGTATTCGACGGGCGCAACCTGTACGAGCCGGCTGAAGTGGAAGCAGCGGGCCTGGCCTACTACGGCATCGGCCGGGGGCGTTCGTTGCATGTCTGACCTGCTGCCGACCGAGCGCGAGCAGGCGCTGGAAGCGCGCCTGGTCGAACTGGAAATGCGCGTGTCCTTCCAGGAACAGGCGCTTGCCGAACTGAGCGATGCGCTGGCCGATGCCCGCATGCAGGGCATGCGCAACGCCGACGTGTTGCGCGTGCTGCTGGAAGACCTGGGCAAGGTCCGCAACGCGCTGAATTCTTCCGATCCGGCGAGCGAACCGCCGCCGCCGCACTACTGATCCGAATCCTATGAGCGATACCCTCCGCGACCAGCTGATGGGCCTGGGCTTCAAGCCCGCGCCCAAGCCCGAGCGCAAGAATGATGGTCCCCGCCGTGATGGCCGCCCGCAGGGCAAGGGTGGTAACGGCAATGGAAAGCCGCAGGGCGCAGGCCGGGGCGAGCACAAGCCCGGCGAGCGTCGCGGGCATGGCCACGGTGGCCCGGGCAAGTCCGCCCAGTCGCGTGGCCCGGGCCAGCAGGGCCCGCGCAAGCCGCGCAGCGCTGAAGAGATGGACCTGGCCAAGGCCTACGCCATCCGCGCGCAGAAGGAAAAGGAAGAGCGCATCGAGACCGAGCGCCTGAAGCAGGAAGAGGCGCGTGTGCGCCGCGAGGCCAAGGCCAAGCTGGAAGAACTGCTGAAGGACAAGAGCCTGAACTCGGAAGCGGCCGATATCGCCCGCCACTTCCCGTATGGCGGCAAGATCAAGCGCATCTATGTGACCGCCGAACAGCTGACCGCGCTCAATGCCGGCGAGCTTGGGGTGGTCCAGCTCAATGGCCGCTACCTGCTGGTGACCGCCGAGGTGCTGGCGCAGTCCGAGGCGGTGTTCGCCGCGTCGGTGGCGCTGAAGGTCGACCCGAATGCGCCGGCCGAGGAAGATCCGTACGCCGATCCGCAGTACCAGGTACCGGACGACCTGGTCTGGTAATGGACTGAGTTGCCTGCCACGCCCGCCGACGTGGCGGTTGGGGGGAGGGGCAGGATGACGGCTGATGCAGGGCGCGGTTACGTACCGCACATCGATGGACTGCGCGCGGTCGCCGTATTGGCGGTGATCGTGTTCCACCTGGATCCGGCCTGGCTGCCGGGTGGCTTCACCGGCGTGGACGTGTTCTTCGTCATTTCCGGTTTCGTGGTGAGTGCTTCGGTGCACCGCCTGCCGCCACTGTCGCTGGAGGCATCGATGCTGCGCTTCTACGCTCGCCGCATCCGCCGTATCGCTCCGGCCCTGGTGGCCTGCCTGCTGGCCACCGCAGTGGCCAGCGTGCTGTTCATCCCCGAATCGTGGTTGAGCGAGGCCAGTGACAAGACCGGGCTGATGGCCTTCTTCGGCTTCAGCAACTGGGTGTTGGCCGCGGTAGGCAACGACTACTTCGCGCCCAAGGCCGAGTTCAATCCCTATACCCACACCTGGTCGCTGGGTGTGGAAGAGCAGTTCTACCTGCTGTTTCCGCTGCTGTTCCTGGCCTGGGCACGGGGCGCGCGTGGGCGCTGGCTCAGCGTGGGCCTGTTCGCGCTGGTCAGCGTCGCATCCCTGCTGCATGCGGCGGTACTGGGTCTGCGCGAGGCCCCGCCTTCCTGGGCGTTCTACGCAACGACCACGCGGTTGTGGCAGCTGGGCGCAGGTGTGCTGCTGTTCCAGTTGTTGCACGTGCGGGCATCGCTCGATCCACTGACCCAGCGCTCGCTGGCCCGCAGCAGGTGGGTGTTCTCGCTGCTGGCCGCGCTGTCGTTGGCCCTGCTGGGCTGGGCGCTGTGGACGGCGCGCGCCGGGCATTCACCTTGGCCAGACGGCCTGCTGCCGACCTTCGCGACGGCGGGCCTGCTGTGGGCGCTGCACCACCATCCGCAGGCCGGGATCGGCCGCGTGCTGGCCAGCGCGCCCATGCGCCGCATCGGCCTGCTGTCCTACTCGCTGTACCTCTGGCATTGGCCGGTGTTCGTACTGATGCGCTGGACCGTGGGCCTGGATACGCCGCTGCAGATGCTTCTTGCGATGCTGTTGGTTGGCGTGTTGTCCTGGCTGTCGTGGCGCTGGGTGGAACAGCCTTTCCGTGGCCCGTTGGTGCCGCGGGCGACTTCGCAGCGCTGGGTGGTCAGTGGTGCCGCCGTGCTTGTGCTGTCCGGCGGCCTGCAGATGCTGCTGTACTCTCAGGCATCGCTGCTGTCGCTGAGTACCGTCAGCCGGCATTCAACGGACTGGTATGCCAGCGGCAAGAGCATCGCCCGCGACTACCCTGGCTGCGCGCTGCAGACCGACAAGCATCGCTTTGAAGGCGGCAGTGCCCGCACGTATGCGCGCGGACGCTGTGATCTTCCGGTCTCCGCCGGTGCACCCGCCCACGTTTTCGTGGCCGGCGATTCGCATGCCATGGCCTACATCGAGCTGCTGCAGCGGCTGGCGCTGGACACCGGCGCGCACGTGTCGTTGTACGGCCGCGGTGGCTGCCCGCAGGTCAGTCTGCAGAAATGGCGAGGGGCAGGCGCCGGCTGCGAGGCATTCGATGCCGCTGTGTTCGCCGATATCAGCCAGCGGGCGCAGCCAGGCGACGTAGTTGTGCTGGTGTCACTGCGGGTACCGCGCCTGTCCGACCAGTTCGTACTGTTCGATGCCGCGACGCAGCTCGCCGGCGAACGGACACCGGAAGCCGTGGCCGGCCGCGATGCGGAGGTGGCCGAGGCGATCGCGCAGTGGAAGCCATTGACTGAGCGCGGCGTGCGCATCGTGATGGAAGCGCCCAAGCCGGTGCTGCCAGCACCGCCTTACCGGTGTTCGGACACCTTCAACGCCCGCAATGAAGTCTGCCGCAATGGGTTGGTCAGCACCCGCGCGGACATGGATGCGCTGCGCGCACCGATGCTGGGCAGCCTGCAGCAGGTGGTCGACGGCCTGCCTGGCGCAGTGATGTGGGATCCGCTGCCGGTGTTGTGCGATGCCACCCTGTGCCCGGCACAGCGCGATGGCCGGCCGCTGTACTTCGATGGCGATCACCTTAGTGGCTATGGCAACCGCGTGCTGCTGCCGTCGCTGTTGCAGGTACTGCGGAAGCACTGAAGCGGGGCGGAGCGCTCAACCCGTGCGTGCGCCGCTGCGGCTCGCACGGATCAGCGGCAGGCTGAGCGCGAAGAAGCACAGCAGCGCCCCGATCAGCGCGAAGCCGCTGCCGGCCAGAAACGCGGTGCGACCCTCGTCGATCTTCCACAACTGGCCGGCGATGAGCGCGCCCAGCACGCCACCGACGCCGGACGAGAAGCCGTACAGCAGGCCCTGGCCATGGCCGTTGAGACGACCCGGGAAGTAGGTCGCCAGCATCTGCATCGCGGCAGCGAAGAACGCGGCAAAGCCGAGTGCATGCGCGGTCTGCGCCACCAGCATCACCGGCAGGTTTTCCGGGAACAGGGCGGTGACTGCCCAGCGCAGGCAGGAACTGACCAGCGCGATCAACAGCATCCAGCTGGCGTCATAGCGACGGAAGAAGCGCCCAATGGTGAAGAACACGCCGACCTCGAACACCACGCCGATGGTCCAGAGCAGGCCGAGCGTGGACGTGCGGTAGCCGTGGTGGTCCATGTAGACCGAGAAGAACGTGTAGTACGGCCCGAACGACAGCTGCTCCATGAAAGCAGCGAGGAAGAACGCCAGCACCGGCGGTCGGCGCACGATCTGCCAGAAGCCGCTGGCGTCGCCCCCTGCCTTGCCGATGTCGCGAGCGTAGTGGTTGCTGAAGGCCGAGGCGACCAGCAGCGCGAACAGTGGCAGCATCATCCACGGCAGCAGGCCGGCGCGGCTGCGGGTGCCATCGCCTTCGATCAGCCAGCCGAACAGGGTGACGATGGCGATGAAGCCCAGCGAGCCCCAGACCCGGATCAGCCCATAGCGATGGCTGTCATTGCCGAGGTGGGTAAGGGTGATCGACTCGAACTGCGGCATCACTGCGTTGTAGAAGAAGCAGAACACGATCATCGCCGGGTACATCCACGGCTGCGGCAGCGGGAGCAGGAACGCGGCGAAGCTGACCAGGGTCAGCACGCAGCCGATGCGCAACAGGCGGATCGGCCGTGGCGAAGTGGCCGCCAGCGAGGTCCAGGCGCTGGGTGCAACCACGCGCGTGGCATACCACAGGCCCATCATCACGCTGATCGCGGTCACGCTCATCCCGCGCGCGGTGAGGAACAGGCTCCAGTACGGAGTGAACGCCCCGAGCGCCGCGTAGTAGAACAGATAGAAACTTGAGAGGCGGGCAACGGGAACGGTCATCGTGGAATGATGAGGCAAAAAGGGAGCGGAGGGGATCAGGTCGTTTGTTCATGAGCGACTTGATCCCCTCCGCCCTTTTGTGTCATTCGGGGTCGTAGTCGAGGTTGGAGGCCAGCCAGCGCTCGGCCTGGGCGCGGTCCACGCCCTTGCGCCGCGCATAGTCGGTGACCTGCTCGCGGCTGAGGCGGCCGACCACGAAATACTGGCTCTGCGGGTGGCTGAAGTAGTAACCCGACACCGCGGCGGTCGGCAGCATCGCGAAGCTCTCGGTCAATTCCATGCCAGCGTTCTTCTCAGCGTGCAGCAGGTCGAACAGGCGGCGCTTCTCGCTGTGCTCGGGGCAGGCCGGGTAGCCCGGTGCCGGACGGATGCCGCGGTACTGCTCGTCGATCAGGGCCTCGTTGTCCAGCGTCTCGGCGCGGTCGTAGCCCCAGAATCGGGTGCGCACGCGCTGGTGCAGGCGCTCGGCCAGCGCCTCGGCGAAGCGGTCGGCCAGGGCCTTCAGCAGGATCGCGTTGTAGTCGTCATGCTCGGCTTCGAAGCGTGCGACGTGGGCGTCGATGCCGATGCCGGCGGTGACCGCGAACGCGCCGATCCAATCCTGTTTTCCGCTGTCGGCCGGTGCAATGAAATCGGCCAGGCAGAAGTCCGGGCGCTCGGCCGGCTTGTCCACCTGCTGGCGCAGGAAGTGCAGGGTGGTTTCGCCCTGCGGGTGCTGCACGCGCACATCGTCGCCGATGCTGTTGGCCGGCCACAGGCCGAACACCGCCTTGGCGGTCAGCCACTTCTCGCCGACGATGCGGTCGAGCATCGCGCGGGCGTCCTTGTACAGATCGCTGGCCTGGGCGCCGACGATCTCGTCGGTGAGGATGGCCGGGAACTTGCCGGCCAACTCCCAGGCCTGGAAGAACGGCGTCCAGTCGATGTACTCGACCAGTTCGGCCAGCGGGTAGTCGTCGAATACGTGCAGGCCGGGCTGGTTCGGTGCTGGCGGCGTGTAGCTGTCCCAGCCGCCCTGGAACTTCTGCCCACGCGCGTGCTCCAGCGAGACCAGGCGCTTGGCATCACCACGGTTGCGGTGCCGCGCACGGATCTCGGCATAATCGGCCTCGTTGGCGGCAACGAAGGCTTCGCGCAGGTCGCGCGAGATCAGCGACTGCGCCACGCCGACCGCGCGCGAGGCGTCCTTCACCCAGACCGTCGGCGCGTGGTAATGCGGGTCGATCTTCAGCGCGGTATGCGCGCGCGAGGTGGTGGCGCCACCGATCAGCAGAGGCAGGTCGAAGCCCTGGCGTTGCATCTCGCGGGCCACGTGGCTCATCTCCTCCAGCGACGGGGTGATCAGCCCGGACAGACCGATCAGGTCGGCGTTGTGTTCGCGGGCGGCATCAAGGATCTTCTGTGCCGGCACCATCACGCCAAGGTCGACTACTTCAAAGTTGTTGCAGGCCAGGACCACGCCGACGATGTTCTTGCCGATGTCATGCACATCGCCCTTCACCGTGGCCATGATGATCTTGCCGTTGCTCTTGGCGGTGTCGCCACTGCGCGCCTTTTCCGCTTCGATGTAGGGCAGCAGGTAGGCCACCGCCTTCTTCATCACGCGCGCGGACTTCACCACCTGCGGCAGGAACATCTTGCCGGCGCCGAACAGGTCGCCGACCACGTTCATGCCGTCCATCAGCGGGCCTTCGATCACGTCCAGCGGGCGGCTGGAGGCCTGGCGCGCCAGTTCGGTGTCCTCTTCCACATACGCGTCCAGGCCGTGCACCAGCGCGTGCGCCAGGCGCTGCGCGACCGGCTTCTCGCGCCAGGCCAGGTCCTCGGTCTTCGCTGCGCCCTTCCTGCCCTTGTAGCGCTCGGCGATCTCCAGCAGACGCTCGGTGGCGTCGCTGCGGCGGTTGAGGATCACATCCTCCACGCGCTCGCGCAGCTCCGGCTCCAGCTCGTCGTAGATCGGCATGGCGCCGGCGTTGACGATGCCCATGTCCATGCCGGCGGCGATGGCGTGGTACAGGAACACCGAGTGGATGGCCTGGCGTACTGTTTCGTTGCCACGGAACGAGAACGACACGTTGGAGACGCCGCCAGACACATGGCAGTGCGGCAGCGTCTGCTTGATGATGCGGGTGGCTTCGATGAAGTCCACCGCATAGTTGTCGTGCTCTTCGATGCCGGTGGCGACGGCGAAGATGTTCGGGTCGAAGATGATGTCCTGCGGCGGGAAGCCGATCTCGTCGACCAGGATGCGGTAGGCGCGGGTGCAGATCTCGACCTTGCGCGCGCAGGTATCGGCCTGGCCGGCTTCGTCGAAGGCCATCACCACCGCGGCGGCGCCGTAGCGCAGCACCTTGCGCGCGTGCTCGCGGAACAGCGCCTCGCCTTCCTTCAGCGAGATCGAGTTGACCACGCTCTTGCCCTGCAGGCATTTCAGGCCGGCCTCGATCACGCTCCACTTCGAGGAGTCGACCATCACCGGGATGCGCGCGATGTCCGGCTCGGACATGATCAGGTTGAGGTAGCGGGTCATCGCTGCCTCCGAATCGATCAGGCCCTCGTCCATGTTGACGTCGAGGATCTGTGCGCCGCTGGCCACCTGCTGGCGGGCCACGTCCACGGCTTCTTCGTAGCGGCCCTCCTTGATGAGTTTGCGGAACTGGGCGCTGCCGGTGACGTTGGTGCGTTCGCCGACGTTGACGAACAGCAGGTCCGGGGTGATGACCAGCGGTTCCAGGCCGGACAGGCGGGTGAAAGGCGTGCTGCTCATGCGGCGTGCTGCTCCTGTGCGCCGGGCAGGGCGCGCGGTGCGAGCCCGGCTACGGCCTGGGCGATCGCGCGGATATGGTCGGGGGTGGAGCCGCAGCAGCCACCGACCAGGTTCAGCAGGCCGTCCTCGGCGAACCCCCGCAGGGTGGTGGCCATGTCCTCGGGGGATTCGTCGTACTCACCGAAGGCATTGGGCAGGCCCGCATTGGGGTGCGCACTGACATAGCAGTCCGACACCTGCGACAAGGTTTCCACGTGCGGGCGCATCGCATCGGCACCCAGCGCACAGTTCAGCCCGATCGACAGAGGGCGCGCATGGGCCAGCGAGGCATGGAACGCTTCTGCCGTCTGCCCCGACAATGTGCGTCCCGACGCGTCGGTGATGGTGCCGGAGATCATCACCGGCAGGCGCGCGCCACGTGCATCGAACGCCTCCTCCAGCGCATAGAGCGCGGCTTTGGCATTGAGCGTGTCGAAGATGGTCTCGACCATGATCGTGTCGGCACCGCCGTCAATCAGGCCGTCGATCGCTTCGCGGTAGGTGTCGCGCAGTTCATCGAAGCTTGTGTTGCGGAAGCCCGGGTCGTTGACATCGGGACTGATCGAGGCCGTGCGGCTGGTCGGGCCAAGCACGCCGATGACAAAGCGCGGTTTGCCCGGGGTGCGTGCAGCGGCGGCATCGCAGCAGGCGCGAGCTACCGCAGCGCCCGCCTTGTTCAGCTCATAGACCAGGTGTTCGAGGTGGTAGTCGGCCTGGCTGACCGAGGTGGCGTTGAAGGTGTTGGTTTCGACCAGATCCGCACCGGCTTCGAGATAGGCGGTGTGGATGTCGGCGATGACCTGCGGCCGGGTCAACAGCAGCAGATCGTTGTTGCCTTTGAGATCGTGACCTTCAGGTGTGCCTTGGTCACAGCCCGGGCCGTGTACGTGGTCGTAGCCGCCGGCGAAGCGCTCGCCGCGGTAGTCGTCTTCCTGCAGGCCATGGCGCTGGATCATCGTGCCCATCGCACCGTCGATGATCAGGATCCGCTCGCGCAGGGCATCGAGCAGGGCGTTGGCACGATCAGGATGCAACCAGGGCAGCGTGGACATGGCGGTCTCGGGCTCAGGGTTTGTTGGCGATCAGCGAAATCACTTCGAAGTGCGGCGGGCGCTTTTCGCGGGTGACCGTCTCCAGGCTTGAGACCTGCAGGCCGGCCTTGTCGACGAACCTGCGCAGCTCCTTGTCGCTGAAGCCGAGATTGACGTGGCCGTAGGCTTCCACCGCCGCCTTGTGTTCATGCCGGGCCAGGCTGCACAGCAGCAGGCGGCCCCCCGGGCGCAGCACGCGTGCGGCTTCGGTGACCGCCTGTGCCGGTTTGCTGGCGTAGGTGAGTGCGTGCATCAGCACCACCAGGTCGAAGCTGCTGTCCTTGAAGGGGAGTGCATGCATGTCGCCCTCGCGCACTTCCACGTTGGGCAGGCGGCGCAGGCGCTCGCTGGCGGCGGCAACCACGCGCGCGCTGGTATCGATGCAGATGTAGCGCTTGGCATGCGGGGCCACCAGTTCGGCCAGCACGCCGTCGCCGGAGGCGATGTCCAGCACGTCGCCGGTTTCCAGCAGCGGCAGCGCGGTACGCGCCAGCGCCTCCCAGGTCCGTCCGGGAGAGTAGTGGCGTTCCATGTCGCCGGCCACGCTGTCGGCCCAGTTCTGGTCGGAGGCGCGGTGGGCCAGTACGGCGGCGACGCGTTCAGCGTCCTGGCGCAGCAGCGGGTCATCGCTTCCGTTGCTCAAGGCATGCCACAATGCACGCTGCGCCGGGTCCAGCTGGGCTTCGTCGAAGCGGTAATAGGCCGACACGCCTGCACGGCGGTCGCGGACCAGGCCGGCTTCCTTCAGGCGCGCCAGGTGGGTGGACACGCGCGGCTGTGCCAGCCGGGTGATCGCCGACAGTTCGGCCACGGTCAGTTCTTCCTGCTCCAGCAGCGCCAACAGGCGCACGCGGGTCGCGTCGGCGAACACCTTCAGGCGGGTCGACCAGTCTTCAAGATCCATAAATATCTACCTATCGCGATATAGAGATATGTTCGCTGACAAGGCCTGCAGCGGTCAAGTCGCTGGCGTACGGATGCCGCCTGGCCCCGGTACAATCGGGGCACCTGGGCACGCCGTGCGCGGCCCATAACATCATGTACCCGGGAGGGTGTTGTGGATTTCAGCTTTACCGAAGAGCAGTTGATGCTGCAGGACGTGGCGCGGCGGATCGCGCAGGAGAAGATCGCCCCGAGTGCGGAGCATCATGACCGTACCGGCGAGTTCCCGCTGGACAACATCCGCCTGCTCGGCGAGAACGGCCTGATGGGCATCGAAGTGCCGACCGAATACGGCGGCGCGGGCATGGACCCGATCGCGTACGTGCTGGCGATGGTGGAGGTCGCCGCCGCCGACGCAGCCCATTCGACCATCATGTCGGTGAACAACTCGCTGTTCTGCAACGGCATCCTCACCCACGGTACCGAAGCGCAGAAGCAGACCTACGTGCGTGCGATCGCCGAAGGCGAGGCCATCGGTGCATTCGCGCTGACCGAACCGCAGTCGGGTTCGGATGCGACCGCCATGCGCTGCCGCGCGGTGAAGCAGGCCGACGGTACCTTCGTGATCAACGGCAAGAAGAGCTGGATCACCTCCGGCCCGGTGGCCAAGTACATCGTGCTGTTCGCGATGAGCGAGCCGGACAAGGGCGCGCGCGGCATCACCGCCTTCATCATCGACACCGACAAGGCGGGTTTCGGCCGCGGCAAGACCGAGCCGAAGCTGGGCATCCGTGCCTCGGCCACCTGCGAAATCGAGTTCAACGACTACGTGGCGCAGGCTGAGGACGTGCTGGGCCAGGAAGGCGAGGGCTTCAAGATCGCCATGAGCGTGCTGGACGCGGGCCGCATCGGCATCGCATCGCAGGCCATCGGCATCGCCCGTGCTGCCTATGAAGCGACCCTGGAATACGTGAAGGAGCGCAAGGCGTTCGGCGCGGCCATCGGTACCTTCCAGATGACCCAGGCCAAGATCGCCGACATGAAGTGCAAGCTGGATGCAGCGCTGCTGCTTACCCTGCGCGCGGCATGGGTGAAGGGCCAGGGCAAGCGTTTCAGCACCGAAGCGGCGGTGGCCAAGCTGACCGCTTCGGAAGCCGCAATGTGGATCACCCACCAGGCGGTGCAGATCCATGGCGGCATGGGCTATTCGAAGGAAATGCCGCTGGAGCGCTACTTCCGTGATGCCAAGATCACCGAGATCTATGAAGGCACTTCGGAAATCCAGCGCCTGGTGATCGCCCGCAACGAGACCGGTCTGCGTTGATTGGCAAGGGCCGCGCCGCTGCAATGGCGGCGCGGCAGTGCTGGGGCGCGCATACGTGGCGGCACGGCGCTGACCAGGCCAGGCCAGGAATGCGTTAGCGGGGCACCTGGCAATGAAGTTGTCGGCCATCCCATCTGCAGATGGGACCCGTCGGGGCCGATCCGGGATTGATCTCAATCCTGACACCATACAGATGTGCGGTATCCACCCAGCTCTGATAGTCCCCGTCGTTGCTGAAATGATACGAGCCCGAATAGCCTTGGCCCGTATCGCTGTTTGACGCGGCGCCGTCCGGTATCCGGTTTCCTGCCGCGTCGACGCTCTCACCCGCAACATACTTTGCCCTGTCGACCGAGTCTGGAGTGATCACCAGCCTGGTCTGCGAGCCATCGCGCCAGGTAATCACATAAGTCACGGTGTCCACGCCAAACAGTTTGCTCACCCAGCTCAGCACAACAGAAGAGATCGTCGTAGCCAGGGAGTTCCATGCGGGCTGCGACGTGTTGGCGCCACTGAAGGCGCGTCCTATGCCGAGTTCCAGTTGCGTGCGGTAGGTGGCCGATTGCACCACATCGTAGGCGTTGAGCCCTTTCAGTTCGGTAGGGAAGGTGATGCCATTGGCCATCTGTGGGTTATCAGGATGGACCGGAACAACAGTCCCACGGCCGAATGACTGTGGCACAAACTGCGTTCCGGACCCGATGCCGGCCTGTGGGAGGGCGAGGATGCGATTGAACATCGCGGTCACTTCGGCCGGGACCGCTACGGGGACTGCGCGGTGTCTCCGCAGTTCGCGGTCGTACTCTACTTCAAAGCCATTGAGCCGCTTTTGCTCCAGGTCGACCACCACGGTCAATCCCGTTCCTGACTGGAGTGCTGCCAAGCGAGGACTGGCGCAGTTGTTGCACGGTACTATGCCGCCGGCCTGTGCGGTTGCGTGCGGGCCGAGGCCGAGTGACAGGAACATGCAGGCGGCGAGTAGACGTGCATTCGAAAGATGCGACATGAGCATTCCTCGATCAATCCGTTGAAGGAATGCTCTGGATACCGGTATGGGCTCAATGAAACAGCGATCCGGATCCCATTGCGGACGTCTCTGTTCTGGCGCGCAGCTTCCTGTCGCAATTGGCGCGGGCTTGGGCTGCAATGCGCCACGCGGATGCTTCTGAGCCTACGCTCATCATCCGCAACGGCCTGCAGCACGAGGCGAACGCGACGAGCTCTTTGCGTTCATGTTCCAATGTGATCGGCAATTCTTCAGGGCAGGCAGGATGATCCATCGCGGTTGGGGATTCATGACGCTGGTGACGCCGATCGCAGCAATTCTGCTGCTGGCGTACTTCTTCCCAAATGACGGTCCCAAGGGCAACATCCCGCTGCAGCAGGTGCTGCTGGGTGCAGGTATCGGCGCCGCCGTGAACGTACTGCTGGGCCTGTGGCTCAATCGCGTGCCCCGGCAGAAGGGCGAAGCCGCGCCTCATCATTTCTTCTTCGTGCCGATGCAGTGGGTGGCCTTGGCGATCGTGGCGGTGTGCATAGTGGTTGCGCTGCTGCGCTGAGACGTTGCCCTGGTAGATGCCAACCTTGAACCTTGGTTGGCATGCATTCAAAAGCAGAAAAAAAGGCCCCGGATCGCTCCGGGGCCTTTTCGTTTCAGCTCACCACCGGATCAACGATCCGGGCGGTGTGCAGCATCCGCATCACGCTGGCGTTCCATGAACTCCTTGGACGGTTGATCCAGCTTGTCGCCCAGCATGCGGCGCACGACCACGAAGAACACCGGGATCATCAACAGGCCGAGCAGGGTGGCGAACAGCATGCCGCCGATCACGCCGGTACCGATGGCGTGGCGGGAGTTGGCGCCGGCGCCGGTGGAGATCGCCATCGGGATAACGCCCATGATGAATGCGAACGAGGTCATCAGGATCGGGCGGAAACGCAGGCGGGCCGCTTCGATGGTGGCATCGCGCAGGTTCTTGCCGGCCGCACGCTGCTCCACCGCGAACTCCACGATCAGGATCGCGTTCTTCGCCGCTAGGCCGATCACGGTGATCAGGCCGATCTTGAAGAACAGGTCGTTGGGCAGGCCACGCAGCATCGACAGGCCAAGTGCACCCAGCACGCCCAGCGGCACCACCAGCAGCACCGCCACCGGGATCGACCAGCTTTCATACAGTGCGGCCAGGCACAGGAACACCACCACGATCGACAACACCAGCAGCAGGGTTGCGGCATTGCCGGCCAGGATCTCCTGGTAGGACATGCCGGACCAGTCGTAGCCGAAACCGGCCGGCAGGTCGTCGTTGACGATCGCCTCCATGGTCTGCATCGCCTCACCCGAGCTGGTGCCCGGTGCCTGCGAACCGACGATGTTGATCGCCGAGTAGCCGTTGTAGCGGCTCAGCGACGGCGGTGCCGACACCCATTCGGACTTGACCACCGTGTTGAGCGGGATCATCGCGTTGGTACCGTCGGCATTGGTGGTGAGGGTGGACGGGCTGTAGAAGCTCTTCAGCGACTCCTGGCCGGTGCGGTACGGGCCATCGGCCTGCATGGTCACGCGCTTGATGCGGCCTTCGTAGAAGAAGTCGTTGACGTACACCGGGGCCAGCATCAGCTGGATGGTGCTGTACACGTCCGACACCGACATGCCCATCGACTGCGCCTGTACGCGATCCACGTGCAGCTGCAACTGCGGCGCGTTTTCCAGGCCGTTCGGGCGCACACCGACCAGGTGGTCCGGTTTCTGCGCGGCCTGGCCGAGCAGGATGTTGCGGGCCTGGGTCAGCTGCTCGTAACCGGCACCGCTACGGTCCTGCAGCCACATGTCGAAGCCACCGAACTGGCCAAGGCCCTGCACGGTGGGCAGGTTGACCACGAAGATCTGCGCTTCCTTGATGCCATAGAACGCGCCGTTCATGTTCTGGATGAACTCCGGCGCGGTGAACTTGCGTTCCTCCCAAGGCTTCAGGCGGATGAACCCCATGCCGACGTTCTCGCCGGAACCGACGAAGCTGAAACCGGCCACCTGCAGCATGCCTTCATAGCCATCCTGCTTCTCCAGGATGCCACGCATCTGCGCGAACACTTCGTTGGTCTGGCCCTTGGTCGAGCCCGGCGGCAGCTGCACGATCGCCAGCGCATAGCCCTGGTCTTCTTCCGGCAGGAAGCTGCCCGGCATGCGGGTGAACAGGAAACCGCACAGTGCGGTCAGTACCACGAACAGGATCATCCAGCGCGGGGCGTGGCGCACCGCCGAGGTGATGTGGCCCACATAGGTGTGGCTGATCTTGTCGTAGTACTTGTTGAAGGTGCGGTAGACGATGTTCGGGTTGTCGTTGTGCGTCGGCTTGAGGAAGGTCGCGCACAGCGCCGGGGTGAAGCCCAGCGCCAGGAACGCCGAGAACGCCATCGAAATGGCGATGGTCAGCGCGAACTGCTTGTAGATCTCACCGGCGGCACCGCCCTGCAGGGCCGACGGAATGAACACCGCAGCCAGCACGACGGTGATCGCGACCACCGCGCCGGTGATCTGGGTCATCGCCTTCTGCGTGGCCGGCTTCGGCGCCAGGCCTTCCTCGGTCATGATACGTTCGACGTTCTCGATCACCACGATCGCGTCATCGACCACGATGCCGATTGCCAGCACCATCGCGAACAGGGTCAGCTGGTTGATCGTGAAGCCGATCATCCACATGCCCAGGAAGGTACCGAGCAGGGCCACCGGGATGACCAGGGTCGGGATCAGGGTGGCGCGGAAGTTCTGCAGGAAGATCAGCATCACCAGGAACACGAGGAACACCGCCTCGAACAGCGTCTTGACCACTTCCTGGATCGAGATCTTGACGAAGGTGGTGCTGTCGTACGGCGAGAACCAGGTGACACCGGCCGGGAAGCTGGGCTGCAGTTCGTCCATCTTGGCGCGGACCGCATCGGCCACGTTCAGGGCGTTGGCGCCCGGCAGCAGCTGGATGGCGAAGGCACCGGTCGGCTTGCCGTTGTACTGGGTGTCGAAGCCGTAGTTGTTGGCACCGAAGGCGACGCGGGCGATGTCCTTCAACAGCACGCGCGAGCCGTCAGCATTGGCGCGCAGGATGATGTTCTCGAATTCCTGCGGCGAGCTGAAGCGGCCTTCGGCCGAGACCGTGGCGGTGAAGTGCTGGCCTTCCGGCGACGGGTCCGAACCCAGCGCACCGGCGGCGAACTGCACGTTCTGCGCACGTACCGCGGCCAGCACCTGGCTGGCCGAAAGGCCATAGCCCTGCATCTTTTCCGGGTTGAGCCAGATGTTCATGGCGTACTCGGAACCGAACTGCTGGGTGCTGCCGACGCCGGGGATACGCGAGACCTGGTCGAGCACGCGCGAACCAACGATGTCGTTCAGGGCGTCACGGTTGATGGCCGGCGTATCGGACTGCAGCGCGATCACCATCAGGAAGCCGGCGTTGGCCTTGGCCACCACCACACCCTGCTGGGTCACTTCCGAAGGCAGTCGGGGCGTGGCCAGCGAGACCTTGTTCTGCACCTGCACCTGGGCGATGTCCGGATCGGTACCGGTCTCGAAGGTCAGGGTGATCTGCGCACGGCCGTTGGAAGCGGACGAGGAACTGAAGTACAGCAGGTGATCGATACCGGTCAGCTGCTGCTCGATCACCTGGGTGACCGATTTTTCCGTGGTGTCCGCACTGGCGCCCGGGTAGGTGGCCGAGACGGTGACCTGCGGCGGGGCGATGTTGGGATAGGACTCCACGCCCAGGTTGAGGATCGCGATCACGCCGCTGAGCGAGATCAGGATCGCAACCACCCAGGCGAAGACTGGATGTTCGATGAAAAATTTAGGCATGACGGAAGGTTCCCGTTACTGCTTGTTCGAATCGGTGGCGGCCGGCTTGGCCGCATCGGCCTGCTCGGGCTTGGCCGCGTCGGCCGGTGCCTTGCCTGCGGCCGGTGCAGCACCTGCCGGCGCGGCGCCGCCCGCGGCGGGCTTGCCGCTGGCGTCCTGCCCCGGGGTCCACGGCTTGGCCACCGCCGGTGCGCCTTCCTTGACCTTCTGCACGCCCGCCACGATCACCTTGTCACCGGCGGCCAGGCCGTCGCTGACCAGCCAGTTGCCGTTCTGCGCGCCATCGGTCTTCACGTTCTTGCGCACGACCTTGCCGTCGGCGCCGACCACCATCACGTAGCCGCCGGTGGTGTCACGCAGCAGGGCCTGCTGCGGCACCAGATAGGCGTTGTTGCGCTCGCCCAGGTTGGCCTGGAAGCTGACGAAGGCACCGGGCAGCAGGATCTGCTGCGGGTTCGGCAGCAGCGCACGCAGCGACACCGCGCCGGTGGCCGGATCGACCGTGGTCGAGGAGAAGTCCAGCGTGCCCGGCTCGCTGTAGGTGCTGCCATCGGCCAGCTTCACGGCCACCGTGGCCTTGCCGTCGCCGGACAGCGCCAGCGCGCCCTTGGCCTGCTGCGCACGCAGTTGGGTCAGCTCATCCACGCTGAGCGAGAAGTTCACATACAGCGGGTCGAGCTGGTCGACGGTGGTCAGCAGGGTCACATCGCCCTGGCCGACCAGCGCGCCCTCGGTGACCTGCTGCTTGTTGGCCACGCCACTGATCGGCGCGGTCACTTCGGCGTAGCCCAGGTTGATCCGCGAGGAGGTCACTGCCGCTTCGGCCTGCTTGACGGCGGCCAGCGCAGTGCGCTCGGCCGATTCGGCGTTGTCCAGGTCGGACTTGGAGACGAACTGCTGCGGGGCCAGCGAGCGCGCGCGATCGGCGGCGACCTTGGCGTTGGCGTAGGTGGCGCGGGCCGAGGCCAGCTGGGCCTCGGAGGCGTTGAGCGAAGCACGCAGCGGCGCCGGGTCGATCAGGAACAGGGTCTGGCCCTGCTTGACCTGGGAGCCTTCCTGGTAGACGCGCTTGAGCAGCACGCCCGGCACGCGCGCGCGCACGTCGGCGCTGCGGAACGGCGACAGGCGGCCGACCAGCTCGCGCTGCAGCGGCAGGGTCTGCGGCCTGGCGTCGATCACGCCCACCTCCGGCGGCGGGGGCGTCTGCTGTTCCGGCTTCTTGCAGGCAGCCAGCGCGACAGCAACGGCGCACGTCAAGGCAAGGGTGCGGAGTGGGGCGGTCATCAGGAGGAACTCCGGGGTTGGTTTGTAGACGGGGCCGGCGACGGCTGTGGCGCGAAGGCGCGCAGGAAGCTGTCGACGGAGAACTCTGCCCAGCGCCGACGCAACAGCGCGTCATCACGATGGGGGGTATGGAAGCGCTGTTTGTCGAAATCCTGACCGGCGATCATGCTCAGCAGCAGTTCGGCCATGAAGTGCGGGTCGTCATGCCGCAGCTGACCCTTCCTGCAAACGGTTTCAATCCATTCAGCAAGATGAAGCGTCAGCGCGCCGGCCCCATGCCGGTACAGCGTACGCGCCTCTTCGGGAAACTGGGCCGCATCGGCAGCAATCAGCCGGCAGGCCTGTCCTACGTGCGGTTGGTTGAAATGCTCCAGGAAATCGGTGGCGAACTGGAGAAGGCTGGCACGCAGGTCGTCAGTGCGGAGTGCACGGACCATGGCGCCGGTGGCGTGGCCGACATGGCGCTGCATCACCCGGCGCAGCAGGTCCTGCTTGCTGCCGTAGCGCGAGTACAGGGTCTGCTTGGAGCAGCCGGCGTGCTGGGCCACCGCATCCATGCTCATCTGCATTCCCTGCTGGGCCAGCAGTTCGCGCACGGCATCGAACACGCGCTCATCGCGTGCGTCGAGGGCAACGGGAAGGTAGGCCGGGTTCACGCGGTGGACTATACCGTCCAGTTCAGGATTGTGGAATCGCATCGGTGTCGCCGCGTGTGTCTTCCGGTAACACGTTTTGCCGATTCTGTCGGCAGTGCTGAAACCGACGCCAGCACCCTACCGGCACGAACTGAATAGGCGTCTAAACCGCAGCAAACCCGAATCTGCTTATTCCGTCCTGCAGCAAGGCCTTTTCGTGCGGTAGGGCTACAATTTCATTTTCCCAACTGAGCAAGCGCATCGCTCTGCCATGAAACCGCAAAAAACCGCAGCCAAGACCGTGAAAAACAAGACCAAACCAGCAGAGTCGGAGGTCGCAGTGACCGCTGGTTTCTCCCTGGAGCCGGTGTACACGGCATTGCGCAAGCGCTACCCCGCGGCCGCACAGGCCGAAGCAGTGGCCTTCGCCACTGACTTCTACAAGCGCATGGAGTCGGACGAGTTCCCGCACCACAGCGCTGAAGAGTGGGCCGCTCTCGCGGCTGAGACGCTGGAATTCGCCCGGGCCCGCAAGGCCGGCAAGGCCAACGTCCGCGCGTTCAATCCGACCGCGAAGGCCAACGGTTGGGAATCGCCGCACACCGTGCTGCAGATCGTCAACGACGACATGCCGTTCCTGGTTGATACCGTCACCATGTCCCTGGCCGAACAGGGCGTGGGTGTCCACGTGCTGGGCCACCCGGTGCTGCGCTTCACCCGCGACAAGGCCGGCAAGCTGGTCAAGGTCGGCGAGGGTGATGCCGAGTCGGTGATGCTGCTGGAGATCGACCGCCAACCGGCCGAAGCCATGGCCGCCATCGAACAGGCCATCAACAAGGCGCTGGAGGAAGTGCGCGCGATCGTGCGCGATTGGCAGCTGATGAAGGACAAGGCGCTGGCGCTGGCCGACGACCTGGGCAAGCGCCAACTGCCCGTCGACGACGCCTCGCGCAAGGAAGCACAGGAATTCCTGCGCTGGGCCGCCGACAACCACTTCACCTTCTTCGGCTACCGCGAGTACCGCGTCGAGAAGCAGGGCAAGGAAGACGTGCTGGCGCCGCTGAACGACACCGGCCTGGGCCTGATGCGTGGCAAGGACAAGTCCGCTGCCCGTCCGGTCAAGACCTTGGCCGCGCAGGGCCTGAACGCCACGTCCGGCCTGAAGGACGCGCTGATCCTGACCAAGACCAATGCCCGTTCGCGCGTGCACCGCGCCGGCTACATGGACTACATCGGCGTGCTTGAATTCGACGCCAGGGGCAAGATCATCGGCGAGCAGCGCTTCCTCGGCCTGTTCACCTCCAGCGCCTACAACCGTCGCCCGTGGGAAATCCCGCTGGTGCGCCAGCGCCATGAGCACGTGATGAAGCAGTCGGGCCTGGCTCCGGCCAGTCACAGCGGCAAGGCCCTGCGCCACATCCTAGAAACCCTGCCGCGCGAAGAACTGTTCCAGTCCAGCGAGGACGAACTGTTCCGCACCGCGATGGGCGTGCTGGGCCTGCAGGAGCGCGTGCGCAGCCGCCTGTTCCTGCGCCGCGACAAGTACAGCCGTTTCATTTCCGCGCTGGTCTACCTGCCGCGCGAGCGCTTCAACACCGACGTGCGCCTGCGCATCGAAGCGATGCTGAAGGACGCGCTGCACGGCGAGTACGTCGACAGCTCGGTGGTGCTGGGCGAATCGCCGCTGGCCCAGGTGCACCTGATCGTGCGCCCGAAGCCCGGTGAAATGCTCGACGTCGATACCGCAGAACTGGAGCAGAAGCTGGCCCAGGTGCTGCGCAACTGGCAGGACGACCTGCGTGAAGCGCTGGTGTCCCGCCATGGCGAGACCGAAGGCCTGCGCATCGCCGCCCGCATCGGCAAGGCGCTGCCGGCCGGCTACATCGAAGACAACAGCACCGCCGTTGCCGCCAACGATGTCAGCCAGCTTGACGCGCTGACCGGCCCGGACGACCTGCGCCTGAGCCTGCAGGCCGTGCCGCGCGAAAGCGGTGATGGCCTGCGCCTGAAGCTGTACCGCCAGCTGGACGACATTCCGCTGTCGGACGCGCTGCCGATGATGGAAAACATGGGCCTGCGCGTGATCGCCGAGCGTCCGTACCGCCTGTCGGTCGACAACGCGCCGGTGTACGTGCAGGACTTCGAGGTCGAATCGACCGCCGGCGCGATCGATGCCGCCAGCGTCGATGAAGCCTTCGGCGAGACCTTCGCCCGCGTCTGGCACGGCGATGCCGAGAACGACGGCTTCAACCGCCTGGTGCTGGCCGCTGGCCTGCACTGGCGCCAGGTCGCCATGCTGCGTGGCTACTGCAAGTACCTGCTGCAGACCGGCGTGCCGTTCTCGCAGGCTTACGTGGAAGGCACCTTCGCGCGCTACCCGCTGCTGGCCCGCCTGCTGGTCGAGCTGTTCGAGGCCCGCTTCGATCCGGCCACCGGCCATGAAAGCAAGGACGACATCGCGGCTGGCCAGGCCCAGCTGAAGGCCCACTTCGATGTGCTGGCTGCTGGCGACGACGCCACCCTGAAGGTGCTCAAGACCGTGGTCGACGCCCGCAAGGGTGACCGCGACGCGCAGATGCAGGCCGCGCGCGATGCGCTGCTGAAGCTGATGGACCGCGTGTCCAGCCTGGACGAGGACCGCATCCTGCGCTCGTTCATGGGCGTGATCGACGCGACGCTGCGTACCAGCTACTACCAGACCGATGCCAACGGCCAGCACGGCCATGTCATCAGCTTCAAGTTCGATTCGGCGCTGGTGCCGGACCTGCCGAAGCCGCGTCCGTACCGCGAAATCTTCGTCTACGGCCCGCGCGTGGAAGGTACCCACCTGCGCTTTGGTGCCGTGGCCCGTGGTGGCCTGCGCTGGTCGGATCGTCGCGAAGACTTCCGTACCGAAGTGCTGGGCCTGGTCAAGGCGCAGATGGTCAAGAACACCGTCATCGTGCCGGTCGGCGCGAAGGGCGGCTTCTTCGCCAAGACCCCGCCGGCCAATGGTGACCGCGATGCAGTCTTCGCCAATGGCGTGGCCTGCTACAAGCTGTTCATCCAGGGCCTGCTGGACATCACCGACAACATCGTCAACAACAAGATCGTGCCGCCGGTGGATGTCGTGCGCCACGACATGGACGATCCGTACCTGGTGGTGGCCGCCGACAAGGGCACCGCGACCTTCTCCGACATCGCCAATGGCCTGGCCATCGCGCACGGCTTCTGGATGGGCGATGCGTTCGCCTCCGGTGGTTCGGTCGGCTACGACCACAAGGGCATGGGCATCACCGCACGCGGTGCGTGGGAGTCGGTCAAGCGCCACTTCCGTGCGCTGGGCCGTGACAGCCAGACCCAGGACTTCACCGCGGTCGGTGTCGGCGACATGTCCGGCGACGTGTTCGGCAACGGCATGCTGCTGTCGCGCCACATCCGCCTGGTCGCTGCCTTCGATCATCGCCACATCTTCCTGGACCCGAACCCGGATGCGGCCACCACGTTCGTCGAACGTGAGCGCCTGTTCACCGTGCCGCGTTCGAGCTGGGCGGACTACGACGCCAAGCTGATCAGCAAGGGCGGCGGCGTCTATCCGCGCAGCCTGAAGTCGATCGAGATCACCCCGCAGGTGCGCGAAGCGCTGGGCCTGGACGACAACGTCAAGGCGCTGTCGCCGAACGATCTGATGAGCGCGATCCTGAAGGCGCCGGTCGACCTGCTGTGGAACGGTGGCATCGGTACCTACGTCAAGGCCGCCAGCGAGCAGCACAGCGATGTCGGCGACCGCGCCAACAACGCGCTGCGCGTGAACGGTGGCGAGCTGCGCTGCAAGGTGGTGGGCGAAGGCGGCAACCTGGGCATGACCCAGCTGGGCCGCATCGAAGCCGCCCAGGCTGGCGTGCTGCTCAACACCGACTTCATCGACAACTCGGCCGGCGTGGACACCTCCGACCACGAAGTCAACATCAAGATCCTGCTCAACGATGTGGTGCGGGCCAAGAAGCTGACCGTCGAGCAGCGCAACAAGCTGCTGGCCTCGATGACCGATGAAGTCGCCGAGCTGGTGCTCAACGACAACTACCGCCAGAACCAGGCGCTGAGCCTGATGGAGCGGATGGCGGTCAAGCGCCTGGGTTCCAAGCAGCACTTCATCCGCACGCTGGAACAGCAGGGCCTGCTGGATCGCCAGATCGAGTTCCTGCCGTCCGATGCCGAGCTGTCCCAGCGCAAGGCACGCGGCCAGGGCCTGACCCGTCCGGAGCTGTCGGTGCTGCTGTCCTACTCCAAGCTGGTGGCGTTCAACCAGCTGCTGGATTCGGATATTCCGGAAGATCCGTACCTGTCCAAGGAACTGCAGCGCTACTTCCCGACCCCGCTGCAGAAGAAGTACGCCGACGCGATGGAGCGTCACCGCCTGAAGCGCGAAATCATCGCCACGGCCGTGACCAACCAGACCATCAACCGCATGGGCGCCACCTTCCTGATGCGCATGCAGGAAGACACTGGCCGTTCCATCGCCGAGGTCGCCAAGGCCTACACCATCAGCCGCGAAACGCTGGATGCCCGCGCGCTGTGGGCGCAGATCGACGCGCTCGACGGCAAGGTGCCGGAATCGGTGCAGATCGATGCACTGGAAGTGATCTGGAAGCTGCAGCGTTCGTTCGTGCGTTGGCTGCTGTCGCGCCCGGGCGCGATGCCGGGCATCACCGAGGCGGTCAACCGCTACCAGGGCCCGTTCAACGACATCCGCGTCGCCTCGGGTGTGCTGCCGGATTCGCAGCGTCCGACCTACGAAGCCCTGGTGGCCGAGTGGAAGGAGAAGGGCCTGCCGTCCGCGCTGGCGCAGCAGCTGGCCGAACTGCACTTCCTGGAGCCGGCGTTCGACATCATCGAACTGGCCCGCACCCGAAAGCTGAAGCCGGTGGACGTATCCAAGGTCCACTTCCGCCTGGGCGATGCCCTGCAGCTGCCGTGGCTGTTCGAGCAGGTCGACGCGCTGGAGGTCAACGGCCGTTGGCACGCCGTGGCACGTGGCGTGCTGCGTGACGAACTGGCGGCCAACCACCGCAACCTGGCCGGTCAGGTGCTGGGCACCAAGGGCGGCAGCGCGGAGGCCAAGGTCGCAGCCTGGATGGGCCGTGACGACAACAGCCTGCGCTTCACCCTGGCGATGCTGGCCGAACTGGCCGAGCAGAAGACCCTGGACTACCCGACCGTTTCGGTCGCGGTGCAGCGCCTGGGCCAGCTGGCCGCGCATGGTGCGTAAGTGATGTAACGCCGGGCGCTGCCCGGCATGCGTTAAACACAGCGGCCCCGCGAAAGCGGGGCCGTTCTGTTTTTGCTTTCTTTTCTGCGATCACTGACCCGAGGCCGGCCGGCATCCTGCCAGGTGGATGACCGGCCCGTCCGCCGGGACCGTGAGCGCCATGGATGGCGCGACCGAGCCCCCAGGGATGGGTTTACGGCGTGTCCCGGCGGACGGGCCGGTCATCCGCCGCGCAGGGTCCAACCCCCGGCGCTCGGTTATGCTCTCCCTCATGCCTTCCCCCCGGATCCACCGATGAGCGACACCCCCCGCATCGCTTTCCTGGCCAGCACCACCGAACCTGCGCAGATGGCCCGCGCGGCGATGATTTCGCGTTATGGCGATCACACGCCGGAGCAGGCCGACGTGCTGTGCCCGCTGGGTGGCGACGGCTTCATGCTGCAGACCCTGCATCGGCACGGGCACCTGGGCAAGCCGGTGTTCGGCATGAAGCTGGGTACCGTCGGCTTCCTGATGAACCAGTACCGTGGCGATGATGACGTGCAGGCCCGCATTGCGCGCGCCGAACCGGCCAACCTGCGCCCGCTGGAAATGGTGGCGCTGACCGAATCGGGCACCAGTACCGGTTCGCTGGCCTACAACGATGTCTCGCTGCTGCGGCAGACCCGGCAAGCCGCGCATATCGGCATCGACCTGAACGGCCAGGAGCGCGTGGCCGAACTGATCGGCGACGGCGTGCTGGTGGCCACCCCGGCCGGCAGCACCGCCTACAACTATTCCGCGCATGGCCCCGTGCTGCCGCTGGGCTCGCACACCATCGCGCTGACGCCGTTGGCGCCCTATCGCCCACGGCGCTGGCGCGGCGCGATCCTGAAGGCGGATACCGAAGTGCGCTTCCGCGTGCTTGATCCGTACAAGCGTCCGGTCAGCGTGACCGCCGATTCGCACGAGACCCGCGACGTGGTCGAGGTGACCATCCGCGAGTCGAAGGACCGCCGCGTGACCCTGCTGTTCGACCCGGAGCACAACCTGGAAGACCGGATCCTGAGCGAACAGTTCGTTTTTTGAGGACAATGGGCGGCCGGCCCCGCCGACCGCTTGAAGGACCCCCACCGATGGGCGACAACTCCCCCCGTTTGCTGACCGTCGCGGTGACCTCGCGCGCGCTGTTCGACCTCGAGGAAAGCCACGCGCTGTTCGAGAGTGATGGCGTGGCGGCGTACGCCGAATTCCAGCGCCAGCATGAGGACGACATCCTCGGCCCCGGCGTGGCCTTTCCGGTGGTGCGCAAGCTGCTGGCGCTGAACCAGGGCGCCAGCCCGGAGAACCCGCGGGTCGAGGTGATCCTGCTGTCGCGCAATTCGGCCGATACCGGCCTGCGCATCTTCAATTCGATCCAGCATTACGGCCTGGGCATCATCCGCGCGACATTCACCGCCGGCGAGCCAACCTGGCCGTACGTGAAGCCATTCGGTACCGATCTGTTCCTGTCGGCCAACCCGGAATCGGTGCGCAGCGCACTGCGCCACGGCATCGCCGCGGCCACCATCCTGCCCAAGCCGCCGGGTGAAACCGCTGCGGCGGCGGCCGACCAGATCGATACCGGTCGCCCGGCCGGGCAGCTGCGCATCGCCTTTGACGGTGACGCAGTGATCTTCGGTGATGAAAGCGAGCGCATTTCGCGCGAGCAGGGCGTGGAAGCGTTTGGCCGCCACGAGCGCGAGCGTGCCCGCGAACCGCTCAGTGGCGGCCCGTTCCGCGGCTTCCTGTCGGCCCTGCATACGCTGCAGGAAGTCTTCCCGGCCGGCGAAAGCGCACCGATCCGCACCGCATTGGTGACCGCACGCTCGGCACCGGCGCACGAGCGCGTGATCCGCACCCTGCGCGAGTGGGGCGTGCGCCTGGACGAGGCGCTGTTCCTGGGCGGCCGTCACAAGGGCCCGTTCCTGCAGGCCTTCGGTGCCGACATCTTCTTCGACGATTCGCAGCACAACATCGACAGTGCGCGCGAGCACGTGGCCGCCGGCCACGTGCCGCACGGCGTCGCCAACGAAGGCTGAAGCCATGCATCCGCGCCCACCGAGGTGGGCGTCCACCAGAGCGCCGCGCCCCCGGTAGTTGCCGACCTTGGTTGGCGCCGTCCTGGATCGATGCCCACCAAGGTGCGCATCTACCGGTCAATGCGTGACCGACATCCCCAGCTGCAGGTCCACCACCTTCCAGCGCAGGCCCTGCGGCTCCAGCACCACCTTCAGGGGGGGCTGGCCGGGGCCGCGATCGACGTCGATCACGAAGCGGTCCAGCGCTTCGAAGTGATGCTCGGCGTTCTTCAAAGGACGCGCCGGTTCGGTCGGGCCGAAGGCATCGCCGCCCTGCAGTTCATTGCGACCGCGCTTCCACAGCACGTGGCCCTGCAGCATCGCGCCGATGCCGGTCGGGGTCACCATCGTCTCCACCGCGGCACCGCCCAGCTGGTCGCCCAGCCCATAGAGCAGGGCGCCGAACGGGCTGGCCGCTACCTCCGGGCCGGCCTGGCGCACCAGGTAGTCGTTGAGCTGGGCGCGCAGGCTGCCGCGCACGCGCGGGAAGTCGACGTAACGTTCCAGGCGCGCGGTGTCGCGCTGCTCGATGGCCTTGGACAGGCCATTGATGGTCATGTACGGGCCGCCGAACCACCAGGCCGCCACCGCCAGGACCAGCAGTACAACCAGTGCGATGAGCTTCTTCATGCTGGACAGACTGCCGCAACGGCGGCAGTGCGGGGTGAAGACTCAATGACTGGGCGAACCGCGGCCATCGCCAAAGGCGTCCACCAGTTGCTGGCGCTCGGTAGCGCTCAATGCCTCCAGCCGTGTCGCCAGCACTTCGTCCAGACTGCGGATGCGGGTGGTACCGAGAATGCCGCTGGCCACGCCCGGGTGTCCCAACGCGTAGGCAAAGGCGGTCTGCGCGGGGCGCTGGCTGCGGATCGCGGCCACGGCGCTGCGCATCTGGCGGGCGCTGTGCATCAGTTGCCGGCTGCTGGGCTTGAGCCAGGCGCGCGCCAGGTACCAGGCGTCGGCCAGCCGCGGCAGGCGCGCACGTGCGGGCAGCAGGTGGCCTTGTGCCAGCACGGTACCTGCCAGTACGCCGATGCCTGCGGCGTGCAGCTGGTCGATCAGCGGTTCGCGGTCCTGCTGCAGGGCGTTGTAGTCCAGCAGCACCAGATCGAAGGCGGTGGGGTGGGCGATCATCCAGTGAAGGGTCGACGCGGCGTGGGTGTTGATGCCGGTATGCCGGATCAGCCCGCGCTCGCGCAGGCGCTGCAGTGCGCCGAGCAGGTCGTCGTTGATGTCGTGTTCGCTGGCGCCATGCAACTGGTAGATATCCAGATGGTCCAGGCCGAGGTTGCGCAGCGAAGCTTCGCAGCTGGCGGTGATGGCCGCAGGCGAGAAATTGCGCTGTTCGGCGCCGCTGATGCCGGCCTGGCCGGTCAGCGTGCCGCCCTTGCTGGAGATCACCAGCGCGTCGCGCGGGTACTGCTTCAGCAGCGGGCGAAGAATGCGGCCCAGGCGCGGCTCGGCGTGGAAGCCCGAATAGTTGTGACCGGTGTCGAGCAGGTTCACGCCCTGCGCAAGTGCGTGTTCGACGACGGCGGCCGCGTCGCCCTCGGCGAAGCGGCGGTGGCCCCAGAAGCCGGAACAGCCCAGGCCGATCGGCGAGACCTGCAGGCCGGTACGGCCCAGCAGGCGCCGCTGCCGCGCCAGGGGCAGTTCCTGAGTCATCAGAACTCCAGGTCCAGCGCAGCGCAGAGGTAATCGACGAATGGGCCCAGCGCGGCGAGGTCCTTGCCCAGGGTGGAGAGCAGGCGCGGGCCGGTCATGGTGTCGTCGTCCAGCGAGCGCCACATCACCCAGTTGCGATGCTTGAGGTCGTCGATGAACTCGAAGTCGGCCGGGAAGCCGCGCGGCGGCCGCACCAGCTTCTCGCTCTCCTCGAAATCAAAGCGCTTGCGCAGCGCGGGAGCATGCGCGGCCGCCTTCCAGCTGCCCGGGTTGTCGAGGATGAAGTGACGCACGCGGCGCTGGGTTTCCGGTTCCGGATGCCACAGGCCGGCGCCGATGAAGCTCTCGCCGGGCTGCAGGTGCACGTAGAACGAAGGCGCGGCCACTTCGCGGCGGCGCTCATGGAACAGTCGAGCGCCCTGCCAGGTCTTGTACGGCGACTTGTCATTGGAGAAGCGCGCGTCGCGATGGATGCGGAACAGGGAGCCACCGACGCCCCGGGTATCGGCGCGGAAGTGCCCGCTGACCTCGGCCAGCGCCGGCTGCAGGTCGCCCAGCAGGCGCAGGAACGGCTGCCGTACGTGGTCTTCGTACTGCTGGCGGTGATCGTTGAACCAGGCCTTTTCGTTGTGCCGCGCAAGGCTGCGCAGGAACTTGAAGCTGGCGTCCGAGAAATAAGTGCTCACAGCGTCTCCTGCAGGTGCTGGCCCCAGTCGCGCAGCGATTGCAGCAGGGCCTGGCGCCGGGTGTCATCAGGCGCTTCGGCGGCCAGTGCATCGAGCTGCTGCTGGTACTGGGGCAGGTTGAGTTCGCCCAGGCCGCCGTCTCCGAGCAGCCGCTGGCGGCGGTAATCCTGCCAGCGCTGGCGTTCAGCCGGCGCGAGGCTGTCGGGATGGTTGCGCGCACGGTAGCGGAACAGCAGTTCGGGCAGGCGCGGGTCGCGGAAGCGGCCTTCCAGTGCGGCCAGCTGTTCCGGCGCCGTGGTGCGGGCCAGCGCCAGCAGCGGCTTGTCACCGTTGCCGAGGAAGCCGTCGTACAGCGATGCATCGACATCGGCCACGGTGGCCATGCGCGGCTGGTTGTAGACCTGGCGCGCCTTCTCCGCCAGCTGCGGGGCGAATTCGCGCAGGCGCTCGATCTTGGCGTCGATGGCTGCCACGTCCAGGCCCAAGCGCTCGTGGTCATCGGCACGCAGGTGGTTCCAGGCGATCAGCGCCGGCACCTTGTTCAGATGCACCTCCTTCAGCGGCACCCGTGCAACACCCTCGGGGAGCTCGCTGGCGCGCATGTACAGGCGCTGTGCGATCACGTCGGCCGGCAGTGCCAGCAGGTCGTCGATGTCGCCGTCCAGGTCGAACACGATCACCCGGTTGTTGATGGTGGGGTGCACGGCCAGCGGCAGCACCGGCGCCGCGCACAGGCGGCTGGCGGGGTAGCGCATGGAAATGTGCAGCACCGGCTTCATCGCGGTCACGTCCAGCAGGCTGCCGACGAAGCGCTTGTCGCGCAGCTTCAGCGCGTACTCCCACAGCCGCGGCTGCGACTGCTTGAACAGCCGCGCCATGCCGATGGTGGCGCGCACGTCTGACAGCGCTTCGTGCGCATCGCCTTCGCGCACGTTGTTGGCCTCGGCCAGGTGTTCGAGCTTGAACGAGGTGGCGCCGTCATCGCGCAGTGGCCACTGGATGCCCTCCGGGCGCATCGCGCGCATCAGCCGCAGCATGTCCAGCAGATCCCAGCGCGAATTGCCGTTGCGCCACTCGCGTTCGTACGGATCGTGGAAGTTGCGGAACAGGCCGTAGCGGACGAACTCATCGTCGAAGCGCAGGGTGTTGTAGCCCAGCGCGCAGGTGCCCGGGCGCGACAGCTGCTCGTTGATACGGTCGAAGGCTTCGGCCTCGCTGATGCCTTCGGCCAGGGCCTGCTGTGGGGTGATGCCGGTGACCAGGGTGGCCATCGGCGAGGGCAGCAGGTCGTCGGCAGGGCGCACGAAGAAGCTGACCGGGGTGTCGATCACGTTGAGATCGGCATCGGTGCGCATCGCCGCGAACTGGGCGATGCGGGTGCGGCGCGGGTCCTGGCCGAAGGTCTCAAGATCGTAGAACAGGAAGCTGTCGGCCATCAGTGTGCGCCCTCCAGGACCGGCAGCCGCGCGTGGATCTGTGCTTCCAGCGCGGCCCAGTCGATGTTGTCCAGTGAATCGTGGCCCGCGGTGGCAGCCGTCAGCAGGTCGCGCTGCAGCTCGGTACGGCGCAGTGCCTCGGCATAGGGCGTGTGCAGGAAGGTGACCATCGTGTAGTGCGGCACGAAGCGGGTCGGCCAGCGTCGCTGCAGTTCCTGTTCCAGTTCGCGTTGCAGCAGGAACGCGGGATCAGCTACGCGGTCACGCATTTCCAGATAGTTTTCCAGCGCCATCTGCTGGATTGCGCGCGCGTTCGGCTTGCGCTCGGCTTCGAAGGCTTGGAACGCGCCTTCCAGGTCGTCCGCTTCCATCAGATGGCGGGCCAGAGCCACGCAATCCTCGAATGCGCAGTTCATGCCCTGGCCGTGGAACGGCACCATCGCATGTGCAGCATCGCCGATCAGCACGGCGCGGCCCTGCTGGTGCCAGCGATCGAGCGTCAGCGTGCCAAGCAGGCCGGGTGGGTGCTGTTCCCAGTCCGCGCGCAGGTTCGGGATCAACGGCAGGGTATCGGCGAACTCGCGCGCGAACAGCGCCTCGGCCTGCGCGCCGGTGTTGACCGTGGCGAAGCTGGGGTCGCCCTGGTTGGGCAGGAACAGGGTGACGGTGAAGGTGCCTTCGTGGTTGGGTAGCGCGATGCACATGTAGTGGCCGCGCGGCCAGATGTGCAGCGCATTGCGCTCGATGCGGAAGCTGCCGTCGGCGGCCGGCGGAATTTCCAGTTCCTTGTAGGAGTGGTCGAGGAAGGCGATGTCCTCGCCCAGCGGCGCGCGCCGGTTCATTGCGGCGCGCAGTGCCGAGCCGGCACCATCAGCGCCGATCAGGGTGTCGAAGCGGATATCGTGCGGGCTGTCATCGCGGTCGTCGATGAAACGCGCGTAGCCGGCATCGAAATCGACGGTGTGCAGGCGCCGGTGGAAGTGTACGGTCGCGCCAGCCTGTTCGGCCAGTTCCAGCAGCGTGGTGTTCAGGTCGCTGCGATGGATCGACCAGATCACTTCGCTGTCGTCGCGGCCGTAGCGTTGCAGCTGCGGTTCGCCTTCGCGCGGATGCACCATGCGCCCGCGCATCATCACCGCGCGCGCCATCACCTCGTCTTCCACTCCCGCCTGGCGCAGGGCGTTGCGCCCGCGTTCGGCCAGTGCCAGGTTGATCGAACGGCCGCTCTCGTAGTCGGCAATGCGCGGATCGCCGCGGCGTTCGTACAGGGTGATGCGCCAGCCCTGCCGTGACAGCAGGATGGCCAGCAGGGACCCGGCGAGGCCGGCACCGATAATGCTCAACGAGCGGGAAGCGTGTGCGATCAACGAACTGTCCAGCAGTAGGGGAGGGGGCGGCTCAGAGGCCGGCCCAGGCTTCCACTTCCTCGACGAAGTGGTGCACGTCCAGGTAGCGGTTGTAGAGCGGGGTGGGCGAGATGCGGATCACATCAGGTTCGCGCCAGTCGCCGAGCACGCCGATGCTGCGCAGGTGTTCAAAGAGTGCGCGTCCGCGCTCGCGGCCCCCGATCACGCGCAGCGACAGCTGGCAGCCACGGCGCTGCGGATCGGTGGGCGTGATGATGTCCAGTACGTTTGAAAGGCGCGCATGTACGAGGGCTTCGAGCATGCCGGTGAGTGCCTGCGACTTGCTGCGCAGCGCGTCCATTCCCGCACGCTCGAACAGGTCCAGCGAGGCGCGCAGCGGCGCCAGGCCGAGAATCGGCGGATTGCTCAGCTGCCAGCCTTCGGCACCGACGGCCGGGGTGAACTGCGGTGCCATGTGGAAACGGGTAGCTTCTTCATGCCCCCACCAGCCTGCAAAACGCGGCAGCGTGGTATCGCGATGATGGCGCTCGTGCACGAAGGCACCGGCAACTGCGCCGGGGCCGCTGTTGAGGTACTTGTAGTGGCACCACACGGCGAAATCCGGGGCGACGTCATGCAGGCGCAACGGCAGGTTGCCGACCGAGTGCGCCAGGTCGAAGCCGATGCGCGCACCGTGCAGGCGGGCGGTGCGGGTGATGGCATCCAGGTCGAAGGCCTGGCCGGTGCGGTACTGCACGCCCGGCCACAGCACCAGCGCAAGGCGCGGGCCGTGTTCGGCGATGGCACGTTCGATCGCGGCCAGCGAGATCGTGCCATTGGCTTCGTCCGGCTGCACTTCGACCAGGCACTCGGCCGGGTCGAACCCGTGGAAACGGATCTGCGCTTCCACCGCGTGGCGGTCGGTCGGGAACGCACCGGCTTCCATCAGGATCACCGGGCGCTCGGCCGTCGGCCGGTAGAAGCTGACCATCATCAGGTGCAGGTTCACGCTCAGGGTGTTCATCGCCACCACTTCGCTGGGCAGCGCACCGACCACGCGGGCCAGCTGCGCGCTCACCAGGCGGTGGTAGGACAGCCACTGGGTAGGGCCGGTGAAGTGGCCTTCCACCGCCAGCTCGCCCCACTGCTTCATCACTTCCTGCACGGCCGCCTGCGCGCCGCGCGGCTGCAGCCCCAGCGAGTTGCCGACGAAGTAGGTCTGCTCGCCGCCACCGTGGCGTGGAATCAGGAATTCGTTGCGCAGCGGGCGCAGCGGATCGGCGGCGTCCAGAGCGATGGCGTGGGTGCGGCTGAGCAGGTCGGACATGGTCGGGCAACAGGCTGCAACGGGGCTGCCAGTGTAGCGCTTGGCGGCGTGCCTGCCGCCGAACCTGTAGAGCCGAGCCCATGCTCGGCTGCCGGGCCACGAAGCCGGGCATGGGCTTGGCTCTACAGGGGCAGGTGCTCAGCCCGCCGCTGGCGCCGGCAGCGGATCCACGTGCCCGCACTGGCTGCAGGTACGCAATTCCAGGCTGGCGTGATAGCGCGCGAACACCTTCGGCAGGTCGGTCTCGATGTTCTGCAACTGGAAGAACTCTTCATGCAGCTTGTGGTTGCAGCGTTCGCAGTGCCAGATCACGCCGTCCATTTCGTGCGGCAGGCGCTTGCGTTCGACCACCAGACCGATCCCGCCGGGCGGGCGCCGCGGCGAGTGCGGCACCTTGGCCGGCAGCAGGAAGATCTCGCCGGCGCGGATCGGAATGTCGCGCACCGCGCCGTCTTCCTGCACCTTCAGCACCATCTCGCCCTCGAGCTGGTAGAACCACTCCGGGCCTTCGTCGTAGTGGTAGTCGGTGCGCGAGTTCGGCCCGCCCACCACCATCACGATGAAGTCGCCGTTGTCGATCATCTTGTTGCCCACCGGCGGCTTCAGCAGGTGGCGATGTTCTTCGATCCAGGCGTGCAGGTTGATCGGCGAGGCGAGCATGGTCGTGGTCCGTAGGGAGGTCAGTCGCGCCGGCCCTGGCGCGGAACATAGGACAGCGCCTTTTCATAGGCCGGCTTCAGCTCTTCCGGCGCACCGACGTCGATGCCCATTTCGCTGACGCGGCCGTTCTTCAGGCTGTAGACCCAGCCGTGCACCATCAGCTTCTGGCCGCGCGCCCAGGCGTCCTCGACGATGGTCGAACGGCACAGGTTCGCGACCTGCTCGATCACGTTCAGTTCGCACAGGCGCGCGTGCTTCAGCTCGTCATCCTCGATCGCATCGAGGATGCCCTGGTGCTTCTGCACGACATCGCCGACATGGCGCAGCCAGTTGTCGGCCAGGCCGACGCGGGTGTTGTGCAGGCAGGCATGCACGCCGCCGCAGCCGTAGTGGCCGACGATCAGGATGTGCTTCACCTTCAGCTGGTCCACCGCGTACTGCACCACGCTCAGGCAGTTCAGGTCGCTGTGTGCCACCACGTTGGCGACGTTGCGATGCACGAAGACTTCGCCCGGGGCCATGCCGATGATCTGGTTGGCAGGCACGCGCGAGTCGGAGCAGCCGATCCACAGGTACTCCGGATGCTGCTGCTTGGACAGCTGCTGGAAGAAGTCAGGGTCTTCCCTGGCGATGCGATCGGCCCAGTCGCGGTTGTTCTGCAGCAGGCGGTGGATGTCTTTCATGTGCGGTATCCCTGGCGTCGGGTGGGGGCAAGGCGCGGCCGATCCGGACGCGTCTTTGCGGGAGTCTGAGGTGATCAGCCGCCGGTAGCGGCCTGTTCACGGTGCCAGCGCATCCACTGCGCGAGCTCGGTGGAAGAGGGGGTGCCCAGCTGTTCCAGTTCGGCGATCACTGCGCGCTGGTTGGCCTCGGGATGGTTCTGGCTGAGTTTCAGCTTCAGCTGCACGTGTTCGACCTGGAAGCGGAAGCCGACGATCGCGCGCAGCTCCGGGCCATGCTCGGCGCGCGTGGCGTCGAACTGCCAGGCCTGCCCGACGCTGGCTTCGAAACGGTTGCTGATTGCGCCGACCAGTCCGGCCAGCGCCTCGGCGTCGTCGAAGGTCTGCAGCTGGCCGCGCAGTTCGGCGGCCGCGTAGTTCCAGGTCGGCACCCGCGCGGCCTGTTCCTTGTCCGGGTACCAGCTGGCCGAGACATAACCGTGCGGACCGTCGACCAGAACCTTGGCCGCGCCGTTGTGGCGCGACTGCGGGTTGGCGCGGGCCCAGTGACCGCGCAGCTCGATGTGTTCGCCGTCGCGGTGGTACAGCACCGGTATCCGGGTCAGTTCGGGCAGGCCGTCGCTGCCGACAGTGAGCACGGCGACAAACGGGTCACGCGCCAGCAGGCGATCCAGCCAGAGCAGGTCGGTCTCGGCGAAGGCGCGCGGGGTGAACATGGGCGGCTCAGGCGCGCCCGCCCAGCGACTGGATCATGCGGCCACGCAGCCCCTCGTCGCTGTCGGCCTGCGGCGGCTGCACTTCGTGCAGGCTGAAGCCGCGCACCAGCGCGTCCTCCTCGTCCAGGCCGTCGTACTCGACGAACTCGGCGTCGAACAGCTGCGAACGGGCGGTGTCTTCGCTGTCGTAGCTCAGCGTGTTGCCATCGCTGTCGAGCACTTCGGCGGTGCCGGCCGGGCGCACGCGCAGACGCGCCCAGATCAGGGTGTTGCCGAGGCTGGCCAGCCACCAGCTGTCGCGCGAGGCGGTGATGTCATTCATGGATGTGTTACCAGAGCGAGGCCAGCCAGAGCAGGGCGGCCATGCCCAGTCCGGCCAGCAGAGTCAGCAGCGATACCCAGGCCGGCGTCGCCAGCCCGGACAGCGAGCGGTCCGGCTGCTGCCGATAGTCGCGGCGCAACAGCCAGCCCAGGGCGTCGGGCTTGAGGAAGGCGCCGCTGCCAAAGCGCGCGGCGAGCGCCGGATGACGGTCGCGCACGTGCACCAGGGTCAGCGGCCAGAAGATCACGAAGGCACTGAACCCGGCCACTGCGACGCCGACGAAACAGAGGGCGAAGAACAGGGTCATGGGGGCAGTACCTCCGTGGTCGTGTGCTGTGGCTTAGAAGTCCGCGCTGCCCGGGGCACGCGGGTAGGGAATCGCATCGCGGATGTTGGACAGGCCGCAGACGTAGACCACCAGGCGCTCGAAGCCGAGGCCGAAGCCAGCGTGCGGTACCGAACCATAACGGCGGAAATCGCGGTACCAGCTGTAGTGCTCGCGGTCCAGGCCGAACTGCGCCATGCGCGCGTCCAGCACGTCCAGGCGCTCTTCGCGCTGGCTGCCGCCGATGATCTCGCCGATGCCCGGGGCCAGCACATCCATCGCGGCCACGGTCTTGCCGTCGTCGTTCAGGCGCATGTAGAAGGCCTTGATGTGCTCGGGGTAGTTGGTCACCACCACCGGGCGGCCGATGTGTTCCTCAGTCAGCCAGCGCTCGTGCTCGGTCTGCAGGTCCAGGCCCCATTCGACCGGGAAGTCGAACTTCTTGCCGGACTTCTGCAGCAGGCTGACCGCATCGGTGTAGTCGATGCGCTCGAACGGCGCGTTGATGAAGTCTTCCAGCTTGGTGATCGCGTTCTTGTCCACGCGCTCGGCGATGAAGGCCAGGTCGTCGCCACGCTCGTTCAGCACCGCGCGGAACAGGTACTTCAGGAACTCTTCGGCCAGGCGTGCGTCTTCGGCCAGGTCGGCGAAGGCGATTTCCGGCTCGATCATCCAGAATTCCGCCAGGTGGCGGGTGGTGTGGCTGTTCTCGGCGCGGAAGGTCGGGCCGAAGGTATAGACCTTGCTCAGCGCCAGGCAGTAAGCCTCGACGTTCAGCTGGCCGGATACGGTCAGGAAGGTTTCCTTGCCGAAGAAGTCGCGGCTGAAATCGATCGCGCCCTTCTCGTCACGCGGCAGGTTCACCATGTCCAGGGTGGACACGCGGAACATCTGGCCGGCGCCCTCGGCGTCGGAGGTGGTGATGATCGGGGTGCTGATCCAGTTGAAGCCGTTCTCGTGGAAGAAGCGGTGCACGGCCTGGGCCAGGCAGTTGCGGATGCGGGTGACCGCGCCGAACAGGTTGGTGCGCGGGCGCAGGTGCGCCACTTCACGCAGGAACTCCGGCGACATCGGCTTGGGCTGGATCGGGTAGGTGAGCGGGTCTTCGACCCAGCCGACCACCTCCAGGGCGCTGGCCTGGATCTCGAACGACTGGCCCTTGCCCTGCGACTTCACCAGCGTGCCGGTGGCGATGACCGAGCAGCCGCTGGTCAGGCGCTTGATCTCGTCGAAGTTGGCCAGGGTGTCGTTGGCCACGACCTGGATCGGGGCGAAGCAGGAGCCGTCGCTCACATTCACGAAAGCCAGATTCGCTGAACCGCGCACCGTGCGCACCCATCCGCGTACCGTGACTTCGCCGCCTTCCGGGATCTTCCCGGCAAGCGCATGTTCAACGCTGACCACCGTCATGACTTGAATCCTCTGCTGATCGACTCGATCTGTGAACACGGGAGTTTACCGGTTGCAGTGTTCCGCTTGCGAGGCATTTTTCATGGCAACGGCTCCTTATAATGTCCCCGTACCTCTGGAGTAGCCTCATGGCTGTCAGCCTGACCCCCATTGCCTTCGAGCGCGTGCAGCGCTTCGTCGCCCAGACCCCCGGCGCGCTGGGCCTGCGTTTCGGCGTGACCAAGACCGGTTGCTCCGGCTGGGGCCACGTGACCGACCTGGCCCGCGACGAGCGCGAGGGAGATACCGTGTTCGAGCAGGACGGCGTGAAGATCTACGTCGATGCCAAGAGCCTGTCGCTGGTGGACGGCACGGTGATCGACTTCGGCAAGCACGGCCTGAGTGAGACCTTCACGTTCAGCAACCCGAACGCCACCGCCGAGTGTGGCTGCGGCGAGAGCTTCACGACCGACGCCGACAAGGCCTGAGGCCCCGGCGGGACCTGATCGTTCTGATAGCGCCCAACCCGGGCTCGGCTGGGCGCTCGCCCCGGTTCAGGGTGCCAGGTGGCCTACCGGTTGCCCGGCCACCCCATCTGCGCCATAATGCGCGGCTTCCTGCCTGCCCGGCGGGAACCCTTGCCCCACCGCGGTCTCAACGGCGGGGGGCTGTCCGGCCGCAAGGCCACATCCGAAAGGTAGAAAAAACATGAGTCGTCATTACGAAATCGTGTTCATGGTCCACCCGGACCAGAGCGAGCAGGTCCCGGCCATGATCGAGCGCTACAAGTCGCTGGTCGAGAACGGCAACGGCACCATCCACCGTCTGGAAGACTGGGGCCGCCGCCAGCTGGCGTACCCGATCCAGAACCTGGTGAAGGCCCACTACGTGCTGATGAACATCGAAGCCGACCAGGCCGTTCTGAACGAACTGACCGAGAGCTTCCGCTTCAACGACGCCGTGCTGCGCAACCTGGTCATCAAGCGTGACGAGGCTGACACCGAGCAGTCGCTGATCATGAAGAGCAAGGACGAGAAGGGTGACAAGCCTGAGCGCGGTGAGCGCCGTCGTCGTGACGACGAAGAAGGCGAGTCCAACACCACCGCTGACAACGAAGCCGGCGACGACGCCGCTTCCGCCGCCTAAGGAGCCTTCCCATGTCCAAGTTCTTCCGTCGCCGCAAGTTCTGCAAGTTCACGGCTGAAGGTGTGAAGGAGATCGACTACAAGGATCTCAACACCCTGCGCCAGTACCTGACCGAGAACGGCAAGATCGTGCCCAGCCGCGTCACCGGTACCAAGTCGAAGTACCAGCGCCAGCTGGCGACCGCCGTCAAGCGCGCTCGCTTCCTGGCCCTGATCCCGTATACCGACAACCACGACGTCTGATGCCCGGCGGGGCGGCCCGGTGCCGCCCCCGCCGTGCCAGCTATTCGGACAGCCTTTGTTGCGGGGCACCGCCTCGCTAACGAATAACTCATCTGGAGCAATACCATGCAGCTGATCCTCCTGCAGAAAGTCACCAACCTCGGCAACCTGGGCGACCTGGTCGACGTGAAGCCGGGCTACGGCCGTAACTTCCTCGTGCCGCAGGGCAAGGCCGTGCCGGCCACCGAGAGCAACAAGGCCGAGTTCGAAGCCAAGCGCGCCGAATACGAAGCCAAGGCCCAGGCCATCCACGCCGAAGCTGACGCCCGCAAGGCCAAGCTGGACGGTGCGAGCGTGACCATCCCGGCCAACGCTTCGACCGAAGGCAAGCTGTACGGCTCGGTCGGCGCCCGCGAAATCGCCGATGCCTTCACCGCTGCCGGCCTGCCGGTCAGCAAGAGCGAAGTCATCCTGGGCGAAGGCGCCTTCCGCAACATCGGCGAGTACGACGTGCTGATCCACCTGCACGCCGACGTCGAGACCACCGTCAAGGTTGTCGTCGTCGCCGAAGCCTGATCCCACGCCGCAAGGCCTGGCATCACCGCAGAACGGGCGCCCGCAAGGGCGCCCGTTTTGTTTTATGGCGCCCGCGCCAGGGTGCAGAGGCCGACCCGGCCGGCGGGCGTGGGCGGACAGTGTTCCACGCCCATACGTAGAACACGGCCACATCGGTATACTCAGGGCGTCACACCCGTTCCACGGGCATCGATCCCAACAGGATCAATGACTTGGAGGGTAAACGCAGGCCGCTTGCCGGCCCCAGTCCGGAACCCCTATGCGTCTTTCCACGATCAAGCTGTCCGGCTTCAAGTCGTTCGTCGATCCGACCACCCTGCACCTGCCGACCAACATGACCGGCGTGGTGGGGCCCAATGGCTGCGGCAAGTCGAACATCATCGACGCCGTGCGCTGGGTCATGGGCGAGAGTTCGGCCAGCCGCCTGCGCGGCGACTCGCTGACCGACGTGATCTTCTCCGGTTCCAACGCCCGCAAGCCGGTGTCGCAGGCCACCGTCGAGCTGATCTTCGACAACTCCGACCACACGATCTCGGGCGAGTACGCCTCGTTCAACGAAATCTCGGTCAAGCGCACGGTCAGCCGCGACGGCACCAGCAACTACTACCTCAACGGCACCAAGTGCCGCCGCCGCGACATCACCGATCTGTTCCTCGGCACCGGCCTGGGCCCGCGCAGCTACTCGATCATCGAGCAGGGCATGATCAGCCAGATCATCGAAGCGCGCCCGGAAGACCTGCGCGTCTACCTGGAAGAGGCGGCCGGTATCTCCAAGTACAAGGAGCGCCGCAAGGAGACCGAGACCCGCATCCGCCACACCCGCGAAAACCTGGACCGCCTGGGTGACCTGCGCGACGAGATCAGCAAGCAGCTTGAGCATCTCAAGCGCCAGGCCAAGCAGGCCGAACAGTACCAGGCGCTGCAGGAAGAGCGTCGGGTCAAGGATGCCGAGTGGAAGGCACTGGAATTCCGCGGCCTCGACGGGCGCCTGTCGAAGCTGCGCGAAGGGCTGTCGCAGGAAGAGACGAAGCTGCAGCAGCTGATCGCCGACCAGCGTGACGCCGAGGCCCGCATCGAGACCTCGCGTGTGCGTCGCGAAGAGGCCGCCGACGCGCTCAACACCGCGCAGGCGGCGGTCTACCAGGTCGGCAGCACGCTGGCCCGCCTGGAGCAGCAGATCCAGCACCAGCGCGAGTTGTCGCAGCGCCTGCACAAGGCCCGCGATGAAACCCAGCAGGCCCTGGCCGAGCTGGGGCAGCACATCAGTGGCGACGAAGCCAGGCTGAGGGTGCTGCGCGAGGCGGTGGAGGCCGCCACTCCGCAGCTGGAAGCTCTGCAGGAAGAAAACGAGATCAAGCAGGAAAGCCTGCGCGAGGCTGAAGACCGGCTGGCGAGCTGGCAGCAGCGCTGGGAACAGCACACCTCGCAGAGTTCGGAAGCCTCGCGTGCCGGCGATGTCGAGCGCACGCGCGTGGACTATCTGGACAAGCAGATCCTCGATGCCGACCGGCGTCGTGAAGCCCTGGCCGCCGAGCGCGCCGGGCTGGACGTGGACGCACTGGAAGAAGCCTTCGAGCAGCTGCACCAGCAGCACGACATGCAGAAGACCGCGCTGGATGAGCTGAGCGAAGACGTCGAGCTGCGCAAGCAGGGCGTGGCGGCCGTGCAGGAACAGCAGCGCAATGGCCAGAACGAACTGGCCGAACTGCGCAAGCAGGCCAACGGCCTTCGCGGCCGCCTGGCCTCGCTGGAAACCCTGCAGCAGGCCGCGCTGGGCCAGGAGCAGGGCGCGGCAGTCGCCTGGCTGAAGGCGCGCGGGCTGGACTCGGCGGCGCGCGTCGGCGAACGCCTCGATGTCGACGCTGGCTGGGAAAACGCGGTGGAAAGCGCGCTTGGGCAGTTGATCGAAGGCGTGCTGGTCGATGACCCGGCCAGCCTGGTCGACGCGCTTGGTGAGCTGGGCGACGGTCACCTCGCGCTGGTCGCCAATGACGATGCCGAACTGAAGGTTGCACCTACCTCGCTGGCCGCACGCGTGCGTGGCCCGGTGGCGATCCGTCGGTTGCTGGCACACCTGCATGCGGCCCGCGACCTGTCCGAGGCGAAGGCGCTGCAGGCCACCCTGCCCGAAGGCGATTCGATCATCACCCAGGGCGGCGAGCGGCTGGGCCAGGGCTGGCTGCGCGTGTCGCGCTCCGGTGCCGCCGAGCAGGGCGCGCTGCTGCGCGAACGTGAGATCCAGGAACTTCGCGAGCAGATCGAGCAGCTGCAGGACCGCGAGGCCGAGCTGGAAGAACAGCTGGCCGGTTTCCGCGAGCAGCTGCGGGCCGCCGAACAGCAGCGCGAGGATGCGCAGCGCGCGCTCTACCAGGCCCATCGTGCGGTGTCCGAACTGGCCGGCCAATTGCAGGGCCAGCAGGGCAAGGTGGAAGCGGCGCGTACCCGCATCGACCGCATCGAAGGCGAACTGAAGCAGCTGCAGGAAACGATTGAAGCCAACAACGAACAAGCGCGTGAAGCGCGCTCGCGGTTGGAGAACGCCGTCAGCAGCATGGGCGACCTGGAATCGACCCGTCAGCGGCTGGAAGGCGAGCGCCGCCAGCTGACCGAGGCCCGCGACCTGGCCCGCGACGCCGCACGCGCGGTGCGCGAGCGTTCGCACTCGCTGGCGCTGACCCTGGAATCGCAGCGGGCGCAGCTGGCCTCCTTGAGCCAGGCACTGGAGCGCATGGGCACGCAGCGTGGACAGCTGGATTCGCGCCTGGGCGAACTGCACGCGCAGCTGGATGAAGGTGATTCGCCGGTCGAATCACTGCAGGCCGAGCATCAGAACGCGCTGGAAGAGCGCGTGCGCGCCGATCGCGTGCTGACCGAGGCGCGCACGCTGCTGGACGGTATCGACGCCGAGCTGCGCAACTACGAACAGACCCGCCACCAGCGCGACGAACAGGCCTTGGCCCAGCGTGAGCGCATCTCGCAGCGCAAGCTGGACCAGCAGGCGCTGGTACTCAGCGCCGACACTCTGCAGGGGGCGGTGGAGAAGGCCGGTTTCGTGCTGGAGGATGTGCTCAACACGCTGCCAGAGGACGCGCGCCTCGGTGACTGGGAGCAGGCCGTACATCAGATCGATGGCCGCATGCGACGGCTGGAGCCGGTCAACCTGGCGGCCATCCACGAGTACGGCGAAGCCTCGCAGCGTTCGGATTACCTGGATTCGCAGCACGTGGATCTGACCACCGCGCTGGAAACCCTGGAAGATGCCATCCGCAAGATCGACCGCGAGACCCGTGGCCGCTTCAAGGACACCTTCGACCGCGTCAACGCCGGCGTGCAGGCGCTGTACCCGCGCCTGTTCGGTGGCGGCCATGCCTACCTGGAGCTGACCGGTGAAGACCTGCTCGACACCGGCGTGACCATCATGGCGCGTCCGCCGGGCAAGCGGGTCTCCAGCATCTCGCTGCTGTCCGGTGGCGAAAAGGCGATGACCGCGGTGGCGCTGGTGTTCGCCATCTTCCAGCTGAATCCCGCACCGTTCTGCCTGCTGGACGAGGTGGACGCGCCGCTGGACGAAGCCAACGTCGGCCGCCTGGCCAACATGGTCAAGGAAATGAGCGAGAAGGTGCAGTTCCTGTTCGTCAGCCACAACAAGGCGACGATGGAGGCTGCACACCAGTTGTCGGGCGTGACCATGCGCGAACCGGGTGTCAGCCGCCTCGTCAGCGTGGACCTCGAAGAAGCCGCACGATTGGCGGGCGCGGCCTGACGTGCCATCCTAATTACTTGAATGAACTAGCCGGAGAACCTATCGAATGTCCGACACGGCACTGTTGCGCATCGGCATCCTGGCCGCCGGCCTGCTGTTGATCGCCGCGATCTTCCTGTTTGGCCGTCCGAAGAAGAAGCCCCAGGGGCGACGCGTGGAAGGCACCGAGCCGACCAGTGGCGAGCGCCGCGAACCGGTGCTGGGCGAAGGCGGTGTGGCCGCGGCCGATGGCCGCGTGGAACCGGGCTTGGGCACGGAGGGCGAGCAGGCCGAGCTGGGCCTGGCCGATACCGATGCAGGCGCGGCCAGTGACCTGGGCAAGCGTGCCACCCAGGACTTCGACAAGATCGTCTCGCTGTTCGTGGCTGCCCGTGCCGGCGAACAACTGCGCGGCGAGGACATCGTAGTGGCAGCGGAGAAGACCGGCCTGGTGTTTGGCCACATGAACGTGTTCCACCGCCTGGTGGAAGGCCACCCCGAACGCGGCCCGATCTTCTCGATGGCCAGCATCATGAAGCCGGGCAGCTTCGACATGGCCAACATCCGCGCCATGGAGACCCCGGCCGTCGCGTTCTTCCTGACCTTGCCGGCGCCGCTGACCGCGCTGGACGCCTGGGAGAAGATGCTGCCGACCGTGCAGCGCATGGCCGAGCTGCTGGATGGCGTGGTGCTGGATGACAGCCGCAACGCTCTGGGTCGCCAGCGCATCGCGCACATCCGTGACGAGCTGCGGGCCTATGACCGGCAGCACCAGGCCCCGCCGCTGACCAAGACCCCGCGCTGGTAAGACCTGATGTGCCGACCAGCGGTCGGCACCCACCGCCGGCCGTTGATCGGTATCCCCGGGGAGATCCACGCCATGGGTGGATGGGGCGAGCCGAGGTTCGCCCCCGTCCCCTGCGTCAGGCCGGTACGCCGGCCACCTTCGCGAACGCAGTGCGGAACGCGGCCATCTCCTCTTCGGTGCCGACGGTCACGCGCACGCGCTGCGGCCAGATCGGCCAGCTGCGTCCGATCACCACGCCGTTGTCCGCCATCGCCTTGGCGAACGCACTGCCGTCGCGCTGCACATCCACCACGAAGCAGTTTGCTTCCGACGGAACGCAGCTGAAACCGCGCTTGCCCAACCACGCGATGGTGGCCTGGCGCGCCTTGGCATTCTGCAGGCGCCGCTGCGGGATCAGCTGCGGGTCGCGCAGGCTGGCCAGTGCCGCGGCCAGGGCCGGCACCGGCAGCGGGTTGTCGCCCAGGCGGGCCAGTTCGCGCAGGCGGTCGGGATGTGCGGCCGCTACGCCCAGGCGCAGGCCGGCCATGCCGTACAACTTGGAGAACGTGCGCAGCACGATCAGGTCATCGCGCTGCGTTACCTGCGCGACCAGGCTCGGTTGATCGCTGTACTGCAGGTAGGCCTCGTCGACCAGAACGCGGGTGGCGGCAGGCTTGTGGGCCAGCAGCCAGGCAAGCTCATCGGCAGGGCTGATCGAGCCGGTCGGATTGTTCGGGTTGCACACGTACAGCAGGCCGGTCGGCTGCGCATGCGCCGCCGCCACCATTGCGCGCACGTCATGTGCGCCGTCGTCGCGCAGCGGCACTTTCTGCACGTGGGCGCCGTGGGCCGCAGCTACCTCGCCCAGCGTCTCGAAGGTCGGGTCGGCGACTACCAGTCCCGCCTTTGGGCCGGTCCATAGCACGGCGGCACGATTCAGCGGTTCGCTGGAACCCGGATAGAGCCGCACGTGATCGGACGGAATGTGTGCCTGTTCGATGAAGGCGTCGCGCACCTGGCCGGCCAGCTCGAAACGGTAGCGGCCGCTGCCGGCGATACTGTCGCGTGCGGCCTTCTGGGCTGCAGGCGATGGGCCGTAGGGGCATTCGTTGAAGTTCAGCAGCACCGCGCCTTTGCCTGATGCAGGGGCTGCTGTCGCGGCTGCAGCGGGCTGGGCATCGGCAAGGCGGGGTACGCCGGTGCCGGCAAGGGCGAGACTGGCACCGGCCAGTTGCAGGAAATGGCGGCGGGAGGCGGGCAGGGGCACAGGCAGGATTCCGAAGGGCAGCCAGCGCACGCTAGCGCTGGTGGTGGCGCGCGGCAAGCTGCTTTCGGTAGCGTCGAGCCATGCTCGACTGCAGGCGTGCCAGCCAAGGTTGGCACCTGCCGGACCGGGAGCGAAAGCTGGCACCTGCCAGAGCGGGGGCGCACCCCTCGGGCATGGGCCGACGCTACACAGGCGCCGGCGTTACGGGGCCTGACGGCCGGGCGCGGTAGAATTCCCGGCCATCCCAGAACCACCGGATCCCGATGAGCCCCAGCCCCGCCGAACGCGCCGAAGACCTTCGCCGGCAGATCGCCCAGGCCAACCGTGCCTATCACGAGCTGGATGCGCCGGAGATCCCCGACGTCGACTACGACCGGATGGTGCGCGAGCTGGAAGCTCTGGAGCGCGAGCACCCGGAACTGGCCCGAGCGGACAGCCCGACCCATCAGGTCGGTGCGCGTCCTTCCGGCCGCTTTCCGGAGGTTCGTCACGCGGTGCCGATGCTGTCGCTGTCCAACGCCTTCAGCGACGAGGAAGTGGCCGACTTCGTGCGCCGCATCGACGAGCGCCTGGGGCGCCGCAGCCTGCAGTTCTCGGCTGAGCCGAAGATGGACGGGTTGGCGATCAGCCTGCGCTATGAGGATGGGCACTTCGTGCTGGGCGCGACCCGTGGCGATGGCAGTACCGGCGAGGACGTGACGGCCAACCTGCGCGAGATCGGTGACGTTCCCAAGCGCCTGCACGGCAAGGACTGGCCGGACGTGCTGGAGGTACGCGGCGAGGTCTACATGGCGCGTGCCGATTTCGAGGCCTACAACGAACGCGCACGTCAGCACGGTGGCAAGGTGCTGGCCAATCCTCGCAACGCCGCGGCCGGCTCGCTGCGCCAGCTCGATCCGAAGATCAGCGCGCAGCGCAGGCTGAGCTTCTTCGCCTACGGCACCGGCGAGGTGCAGGGCGGCGAGCTGCCCGACACCCATTCGGGCACGCTGGCGCAGCTCGGTGCCTGGGGTTTCCCGGTCAGCGCACTGTGCAGGGTGGTGGAAGGGACCGACGGCCTGCTGGGTTACTACAGTGATATCGGTGAGCGCCGCGACGGCCTGCCGTTCGATATCGATGGGGTGGTCTACAAGCTCGATGACCGTACCGGCCAGCAGGCAATGGGCTTCGTTTCGCGCGCACCGCGCTGGGCCATCGCGCACAAGTTCCCGGCGCAGGAACAGAGCACCACGGTGGAGGCGATCGAGATCCAGATCGGCCGTACCGGGGCCGCTACGCCGGTCGCGCGACTGGCGCCGGTGGCGGTGGCCGGCGTGATCGTCTCCAACGCCACCCTGCACAACGCCGACCAGATCGCGCGCCTGGACGTGCGCGTCGGCGACAGCGTGATCGTGCGCCGTGCGGGCGATGTCATTCCCGAGGTGGTCAGCGTCATCCTCGACCGCCGCCCGCAGGGCACCACGCCGTGGCAGATGCCGACGCGCTGCCCGGTGTGCGGCTCGGAAATCGTGCGCGAGGAAGGCGCGTCCGCATGGCGCTGCTCGGGCGAGCTGTCCTGCCCGGCGCAACGCAAGGAAGCGATCGCCCACTTTGCCTCGCGCCGCGCGATGGACATCGATGGTCTGGGCGACAAGTACATCGAAACCCTGGTCGATGCCGGCATCGTCAAGAGCGTGGCTGACCTGTACCGGCTCAGTCGTGACCAACTGCTGCACCTGAAGCTGGTGCTGGACGCTGAAGATCCCTCGGCGCTGGCCGCCGCACTGAAGCTGCACCTGCCCGCCGACGGCAGTGGTGCGGTGCTCAATGCAGTGCTCAAGCTGGACGGCAACGACCCGGGCTGGCGCGCGCAGGCGCTGGCGCAGTCCGCCAGCTTCGAATGGAACACCAGGAAGATCGCCACCAAGTGGGCCGACAACCTGATCGCAGCGATCGATGCCAGTCGTGCCGCCACGCTGGAACGCCTGCTGTTCGCGCTCGGCATCGAACACGTCGGCGAGAGCACCGCCAAGGCGCTGGCGCAGTGGTTCGGTGACCTGGAACTGATCCGCCATTTGCCGTGGCCGCTGTTCAAGCGCGTGCCGGATATCGGTGGCGAAGTGGCGCGCTCGCTCGGTCACTTCTTCGAACAGCAGGGCAATCAGCAGGCCATCGATGACCTGCTGCAGGTCGGCCAGGTACGCATCAGCGATGTACATGCGCCCAGCGCCAAGCTGCGCGAGGGGCTGGACCTGGCTCAGCTGCTGGTCGAATCGGAGATTCCCGGCATCACCCGCCTGCGCGCGGAAAAGCTGGTGGCCGCACTTCCTGGTGCTCAGGCCGTGCTCGACGCCGAGCATGGCCAGTTCGTCAATGCCGGGCTGCCCGATGACACCGCGCGCGGACTGGCCGACTGGCTGGACATGGATGGCAATGGCGTGATGCTGTTGGCCGCCGAGAAGGCGATGCAGCAGATCCTGGCCAAGGCGCCGGCGCTGGCCGAGATCGTTGCGGGCCCGCTGGACGGGCAGACCGTGGTGCTCACCGGCACCCTGGCCCAGCTCACCCGCGATGCCGCCAAGGAGCGCCTGGAGGCGCTCGGCGCGAAGGTCTCCGGCAGCGTCTCGAAGAAGACCAGCTTCGTGGTGGCCGGTACCGAGGCCGGTTCCAAGCTGGACAAGGCGCAGTCGCTGGGCGTGCCGGTGTGGGATGAGGACCGCCTGCTGGCCTATCTCGCCGAACACGAATGATGATTCCGCCGGGCGTCCCCGCGCCCGGCATGAGACACAAAGGAACACCGATGCAGACCTCTCCGCTGGATTTCCGCCTGGCCACCCGTGCCGACGAGGAACGGTTGATCGCGTTGATGCGCGACTTCTACGCCGAAGACAGGATCGACTTCGATGACGCGCGCGTGCGTCGCGGTGTGGATGCGTTGCTGGCCGACCCGCGCAATGGCGAAGTGCTGCTGTGGCTGGACGAGGCGGGCGAAGTGGTCGGTTACGCGGTGATCGCGATGGGCTTCAGCCTGGAGCAGGGCGGCCACTTCATGCTGCTGGACGAGCTGTACCTGGCCCACCGTGCGCGTGGTCGTGGCCGCGGCAAGCAGGCGCTGGCGATCTGCGAACAGCGTGCGCGCGGCCGTGGCGTCAGCCGCCTGCGTCTGGAAGTGAACCACCACAATGAGCTGGCCCGCCGCCTTTACCTGGCCAGCGGCTACATCGACGACACCCGCGATCTGCTGACCCTGCCGCTGGACCATCCGCGCCCGGAGGGCACCCTGTGAGCGAGGCCCTGCTGCGCGCGCTGCAGCAGCGTGCCGCGCTCAATGCGCTGGTGCGCCGTTTCTTCGCCGAGCGCGATGTGCTGGAGGTGGAAACGCCGATCCTGTCGGTGGCGGGCAACACCGAGCCGAACATCGACAGCTTCCATACCGATTTCACCGGCCATGTCGATGCCGGTGGCCGTCGCCGCTGGCTGCGTACCTCGCCGGAGTATCCGCTCAAGCGCCTGCTGGCGGCGGGCGTGGGCGACTGCTACGAACTGGGCCGGGTGTTCCGCAACGGCGAGGCCGGTGGCCGCCACAACCCCGAGTTCACCATGCTGGAGTGGTACCGGGTCGGCTGGGACCACCACCGGCTGGTGCAGGAAACCGCCGAGCTGGTCGGCCAGGCGCTGGCGCTGGTCGGACGCAGTGCGACGCTGCGCGTGCTGAGCTACCGCGAGCTGTTCCAGCGGCATGTGGGCGTGGATCCGTTCGAGGCCGACGAAGCCGCGCTACGTGCTGCGCTCGGTGAGGTGCACATCGATCCGGTCGGGCTGACCCGTGACGATTGGCTGGATCTGCTGATGACCCACCATATCCAGCCGCACTTCGATGACGGGGTGATGACCGTGGTGCATGACTGGCCCGCGAGCCAAGCGGCGCTTGCGCGCATCCGTCCCGGCACGCCGCCGCTGGCCGAGCGTTTCGAGCTGTACCTGGGCGCGGTGGAGCTGGCCAACGGCTATCACGAGCTGAACGATGCCGGCGAACAGCGCGTGCGTTTCCAGCGTGACCTGCAGCGCCGGCACGAGCGCGGCCAGGTGCAGCCTGCACTGGACGAGGCACTGCTGGCCGCACTGCCCTCGATGCCTGCCTGCGCCGGCGTAGCGGTGGGCGTCGACCGCCTGCTGATGGCGATGAACCGCACGCCGCGCATCGCCGATGTGCTGGCCTACGATTTCGCCCACGCCTGATCTTCGAATTTTTCTGAATATCGAAGACTGAACGGATTTCCGCGTTTCCGCGCTTGCTTCGGTCAGCAGGATGATGCTCTTATCACGGCAGATGCCGGACACTGGCACGCAGTTCATCCATTCCTGCTGGGGAAGGCTTTGGTCAAGTGGTTCGCGGTTGTCGCTGCACCGGTGTACTCCATCGCGCTCTGGGGTGCCTGGCTGCCGTCGTCGGCGTCTGCCCAGCAGGCCGGCTATGACGATGAGGTGGTGACCTGCGAGTCGCGTGACATGGGCTGGGTACACTGCGATATCGATGTCAGCAACGGCATTGATCTGGTGCGCCAGCTGTCCAGCAACAGCTGCATCCGAGGCAGCGAATGGGGGACCGACCGCAGTGGCGTGTGGGTCACCCTGGGCTGCCGGGCCGAGTTCCGTGCACGCCGCGCCGCGGGTGCGGCACCGGCGGCGAACGAAGGCAAGCGCCTGGTCCGTCGCGTGGTGCGCTGCGAGTCCAACGGCCGGCCGCAGAGCTGCCCGGTGCGCCTGGATGGCGCGCCGGTCCGGTTGCTTCGGCAGCTGTCCGCATTGCCGTGCCGCGAAGGGCAGGGCTGGGGCTACAAGCGCAACGAAGTCTGGACCAGCCGCGGGTGCCAGGGCGATTTCGAGGTGGCCGACGATGACGGCCGCTTCGTCGATGTGCCGCGCCGGCTCACCTGCGAATCGAAGTCGAAGAAGCGCCGGTTCTGTGGCGCGAGCATTTCGGTCGGTGCCGCCGTCACCGAACAGTTGTCCAGTACCCCGTGCGAGGAAGGCAGCACCTGGGGCTGGAACCGAAACGGGATCTGGGTGGACGGCGGCTGCCGCGCCGAGTTCTCGGTGAATTGAGCCCGAGCAGGCTCCAACCACGCGGGGCGTGGCTCTACAATGGGCCCATGAACACTGCCTCCGACATCGACTACGCCCGTTACGACCACATCCGCCCGATCCTGTGGACCGGCGATGCCCTGCAACTGCTGGACCAGCGCAAGCTGCCGTTCGTGGTCGAGCATGTGGTCTGCCATGACAGCGACGAGGTCGCCGCGGCCATCCATGCGCTGACCGTGCGTGGTGCGCCGGCCATCGGCATCGCCGCCGCCTGGGGCGTGGTGCTGGCGGCGCGCGAAGTGCAGGCCGCCGACGGTGCACATGCCCTGCAGCAGCTGGAACCGGCGCTGCAGCGCCTGAATGCCTCGCGTCCGACCGCCGTCAACCTGGCCTGGGCGCTGGCGCGCATGCGCCGTTGCCTGAATGCTGCCGGAGCCGACTGGAAGGCCGCGCTGGAAGCGGAGGCGCAGGCCATCGCGGAGGAAGACCTGGCGGCCAACCGCCACATGGGCGCGCTGGGCGCCGGCCTGATCGAGGCCGGTAGCGGCGTGCTGACCCACTGCAACACCGGCTCGCTGGCCACCGCTGGTTTCGGTACCGCGCTGGGCGTGATCCGTGCAGGCATGGCCCAGCACCGCATCGCCCGCGTGTTCGCCGGCGAGACCCGGCCGTGGCTGCAGGGCGCGCGCCTGACGGTGTGGGAACTGCAGCAGGATGGCATCGACGCCACGCTGATCGCCGATTCGGCTGCCTCGCACCTGATGAAGACCGGCGCCGTGCAGTGGGTGATCGTGGGCGCCGACCGCATCTGCGCCAACGGGGATACCGCCAACAAGATCGGCACCTACCAGCTGGCCATTGCCGCGCGCCACCACGGCGTGAAGTTCATGGTCGTGGCGCCGTCCTCGACGGTGGACATGGAGACCGTGGATGGCAGCCAGATCGAGATCGAGCAGCGCGATCCGGGCGAACTGTACGGCGTGGGCGGTACCCGCACCGTGGCCGAGGGCATCGCCGCCTGGAACCCGGTGTTCGACGTCACCCCGGGCGAGCTGATCGACGCCATCGTGACCGAACGTGGGGTGATCCTGAACCCGACCCCGGAGAACATGCGGGCCGCCTTCGGCGCCTGAGGCGGGACAGGGTCGAGGATGTCTGTAGAGCCGAGCCCATGCTCGGCTCCGCAGGCCAATCCGCCGCAGCCGGGCACGGGCTCGGCTCTACAGGGGCGGCTGAACCCCCTAAGTTCCTGATTTGTGCAGGTAAAATCCCCGTAAAGGGAGGCGGAAAACGGCCTGTTGTGGTAGTATCCACAGGTTGAATCGAGGTTCCGGCACGACCCCCTCCCGCAGAGGGCTGCGCCGGACTGGACCGCTACCAGACAACGGAACCCGAATGGCAGAAACCGCCAAGGAAATCATCCAGGTCAACCTGGAAGACGAGATGCGCAAGAGCTACCTCGATTACGCCATGAGCGTGATCGTGGGCCGCGCGCTCCCGGATGCGCGCGACGGCCTCAAGCCGGTGCATCGCCGCGTGCTGTTCGCGATGAATGAACTGAACGCGCACAGCAACAAGCCCTACTTCAAGTCGGCACGTATCGTCGGTGACGTCATCGGTAAGTACCACCCGCATGGCGATCAGTCGGTATACGACACGCTGGTGCGCCTGGCACAGCCGTTCTCGCTGCGCTACATGCTGGTCGATGGCCAGGGTAACTTCGGCTCCATCGATGGCGACTCCGCCGCAGCGATGCGCTATACCGAAGCGCGCATGTCGCGCCTCGCGCATGAGCTGATGGCCGACATCGACAAGGAAACCGTCGATTTCCAGCCCAACTACGACGAAAAGGAACTGGAGCCGACGGTCATGCCGACCCGGTTCCCGAACCTGCTGGTCAATGGTTCGGCCGGTATCGCGGTGGGCATGGCGACCAATATCCCGCCGCACAATCTGAGCGAATCGATCAACGCCTGCATCGCGCTGATCGACAACCCGGAAATCGACGTCGACGGCCTGATGGAATACATCCCGGGCCCGGATTTCCCGACCGCCGGCATCATCAATGGCACCGCCGGCATCGTCGCCGGCTACCGCACCGGCCGTGGCCGCGTGCGCATCCGTGCCAAGGCCGATATCGAAGTGGCCGACAACGGCCGCGAATCGATCATCGTCACTGAAATTCCTTACCAGGTGAACAAGGCGCGTCTGATCGAGAAGATCGCCGAACTGGTCAAGGAAAAGAAGATCGAAGGCATCAGCGAGCTGCGCGATGAGTCCGACAAGGACGGCATGCGCATCTACATCGAGATCAAGCGCGGTGAATCTGCCGAGGTTGTGCTGAACAACCTGTACCAGCAGACGCAGATGGAATCGGTGTTCGGCATCAACATGGTGGCGCTGGTCGACGGCCGCCCGCAGTTGATGAACCTCAAGCAGATGCTCGAGGCGTTCGTCCGCCACCGTCGCGAAGTGGTCACCCGCCGCACCGTGTTCGAGCTGCGCAAGGCGCGCGCCCGTGCCCACGTGCTGGAAGGCCTGACCGTCGCGCTGGCCAACATCGACGAGATGATCGAACTGATCAAGACCTCGCCGAACCCCAACGAAGCCCGCGAGCGCATGCTCGCACGCGTGTGGGAGCCGGGCCTGGTCGGCGCGATGCTGGGTGCCGCCGGTGCCGAAGCCTCGCGTCCGGAAGACCTGCCCAAAGGCGTGGGCCTGATCGAGGGCGGCTACCAGCTGACCGAGATCCAGGCCACCCAGATCCTGGAAATGCGCCTGCACCGCCTGACGGGGCTGGAGCAGGACCGCCTGACCGACGAGTACAAGCAGCTGCTGGAAGTGATCGCCGGGCTGATCCACATCCTGGAAGACCCCGACCGCCTGCTGCAGGTGATCCGCGAAGAGCTGGTCAGCGTCAAGGCCGAGTTCGGTGACGAGCGTCGTACCGAGATCCGCCACAGCGAAGAAGACCTGGACATCCTCGACCTGATCGCGCCGGAAGATGTGGTGGTCACCGTGTCGCACGCCGGTTACGTGAAGCGCCAGCCGGTGAGCGTGTACCGCGCGCAGCGCCGTGGCGGCCGTGGCCGTAGTGCGGCGGCGACCAAGGAAGAGGATTTCATCGAACAGCTGTGGCTGGTCAACACGCATGACACGCTGCTGACCTTCACCAGTTCGGGCAAGGTGTTCTGGCTGCCGGTCTACCAGCTGCCGGAAGCGGGTTCCAACGCCCGTGGCCGTCCGATCATCAACTGGATTCCGCTGGAACCGGGCGAACGCGTGCAGGCCGTGCTGCCGGTGCGCGAGTACGCCGATGGCCAGTTCGTGTTCTTCGCTACGAAGAACGGTACGGTCAAGAAGACCCCGCTGGGCGAGTTCGCCTTCCGTCTGGCCCGCGGCAAGATCGCGATCAACCTCGACGAGGGCGATGCGCTGGTTGGCGTTGGCCTGACCGACGGTGAGCGCGACATCCTGCTGTTCGCCTCCAACGGCAAGACCGTGCGCTTCGGCGAGGACAAGGTCCGCTCGATGGGCCGTACCGCGACCGGCGTGCGTGGCATCAAGATGCCGCCCGGCGAGGAAGTGGTCAGCCTGATCGTGGCCGAAAGTGCCGGTGGCATCGAGGACGAGAACGAGGACGACAACGGTGTCGAGGAAGCCGCCGCCAATGGCGATGCGGTGATCGACGGCGCCGACGACGCGAGCGTGCAGTACATCCTGACCGCCACCGAGAACGGCTACGGCAAGCGCACCCCGCTGCCGGATTACCCGCGCAAGGGTCGTGGCACCCAGGGCGTGATCGGCATCCAGACCACCGAGCGCAACGGCAAGCTGGTCGCCGCGGTGCTGATGGGTTCGGATGACGAAGTGCTGCTGATCTCCGATGGCGGCACCCTGGTGCGTACACGTGGCTCGGAAATCAGCCGCGTCGGCCGCAACACCCAGGGCGTCACCCTGATTCGCCTGTCCAAGGACGAGAAGCTGCAAGCGGTGGAACGCATGGATGCCTCCATCGAAGAGGACGAGGACGAGGTGGCGACTGCTGCCCCGGCCGCGGCCGAAGGCGCACCGGCTGCGGCCAGCAGCGAGGACGCCGCGCAGGAGTGATCCCGCCGCGATGAGACGTACCCGACGACGCCGGCCCTGTGCCGGCGTCGTCATTTCTGCGGATCTTCCGGTCGTGGTGGATTCTCCGATCGCTGCGGACTATCTGATCGCTGCGGACCATCCGATTGCTGCGGACCATCCGATTGCTGCGGACCATCCGATTGCTGTGGACCATCCGATCGCTGCGGTAGAGTCGACTGTTAGTCGACTGCTCTGCGCACGGCGATGAAAAGCCCGCGCTGCGCGCGATAATCGACTAACAGTCGACTCTACCCAGCCGACGATCACCCAGCCGACGCTCACCCCGTCAGGTCCACCCAGAAAATACGCGCGCGCTTCACATGTGCGGTGGGATAAGGGCGCATGCTGCCCCGGAGATCGACGATGTCCGCCACGCCGCAGTCCGATCCTGCTCCTGTCCGCACCCCGCGCCATCCACTGGTGACTGTGTTGTCGCTGTTGCTGGTCGTGCTCGGCCTGGTCATCGGCGGTCTCGGCGCATGGCTGCTCAGCCTTGGGGGTTCGGCGTACTACGCCATCGCAGGATTCGGCCTGCTGGCCAGCGGCATCCTGCTGTTCGGCAACCGTCGCAGCGGCGCGCTGCTGTACGCGCTGGTGTTCGTCGGCACACTCCTGTGGACCTGGTGGGAATCGGGCAGCGACTACTGGCGCTGGGTGCCGCGCCTGGGCCTGGTTACGGCCCTGGGCATCGTGCTGGCGCTGCTGGCACCGACCCTGCGTGAACCGGTGTCCAGACGCCTCTCGCGCAGCGTGGCTGGCCTGCTGATGCTGGTGTTCGTCGGCGCGTTCGGCCTCGCCTTTGCGCCACATGGCCAAGTGGACGGGCACCAGCCATTCCCGGAAGGGGCGGTCAGTGCCGGCCTGGACCCGACACGTGATACCACCGGACTGCAGCCTGCCGACCAGCCCGCGGACGCGGATTGGCCCGCCTGGGGCCGCAGCAATGCGGCCACCCGCTATTCCCCCCTGCAGCAGATCACGCCGGCCAATGTAGCGACCCTGCAGCTGGCCTGGCAGTTCCGTACCGGCGACCTGCCGAATAAGCGCTGGGGCGCGGAAACCACGCCGCTGAAGATCGGCGACCGCCTCTACCTGTGCACCGCGCGCAACCGCTTGATCGCACTCGACGCCAGCAGCGGCAAGGAGCTGTGGCGGTTCGATCCGAAGGTCAAGGACGCTTCGATTCCCTATACAGCTGCCTGCCGTGGCGTGAGCTACTACGAACAACCCAGCGCGCCGACCATCGCCGATGCGGTGCTGGCCGATGTCGCCGCCGATCTGGCGCTGCCCGAGCCGCCGCCCACGGTCACCCGCAGCGCCGCGCCGGGCAGCCGGCCTGCGTGCTGGGCGCGCATCATCGAAGGCACGCTGGACGGCCGCATCATCGCGGTCGACGCGGACAGCGGACGCCCCTGCGCCAACTTCGGCAACAACGGCCAGGTCGACATCACCCTGGGCATGGGCGAAGTGCCGCCGGGGTATGTGTCGATCACCTCGCCGCCGGCGATCGTGCGCGGCGTGATCGTCACCGGCCACCAGGTGCTGGACGGCCAGCGCCGCGATGCACCGTCGGGGGTGATCCAGGCTTACGACGTGACCACCGGCAAGCTGCGCTGGGCCTGGGACATGGACCAGCCCGAGCGTACCGGGCTGCCGCCACGCGAGCAGACCTACACCCGTGGCACGCCGAACATGTGGACCACGGCGACCGGCGATGAGGCACTGGGCCTGGTGTACCTGCCGCTGGGCAATTCCGCCGGCGACTACTGGAGCGGCTCGCGCACGGAAAACCAGAACCGCTATTCGACCTCGCTGGTGGCGATCGACGTGGCCACTGGCAAACCGGCCTGGCACTTCCAGGCGGTGCGCAAGGACGTGTGGGACTACGATCTGGGGTCGCAGGCCAGCCTGATCGACTACCCGACCGCGGCCGGCAAAGTGCCGGCGATCCTGCTGCCGACCAAGCAGGGCGACATCTACATCCTCGACCGTCGCAACGGCCAGTTGCTGAGTGCTGCCGAGGAGCGCAAGGTGCCCATCGGTGGTGTTGAACCCGAGCAGCGCTCGCCCACGCAACTGTTCTCGCTGTACCACACGCTGCGCCGCGAGCATGACCTGACCGAGCGCGACATGTGGGGGCTCACCCCGATCGACCAGCTGGTCTGCCGCATCCAGTTCCGCAAGGCCTACTACGAAGGCTTCTACACGCCGCCCAGCAGTGACCGCCACTCCATCGAGTACCCGGGTTACAACGGCGGCTCGGACTGGGGGAGCGTGTCCATCGATACGCGCCGTGGCGTGATCGTGGCCAACTACAACGACATGCCCAACTACAACCGGCTTGTGCCGCGTGCCGAGGCCGATCGCCTGGCGTGGCTGCCGCGCGAAAAGATCCGGTTCGACAAGGGCGGTGCCGAAGGCGCGGGTGATCCACAGGTGGGAACGCCCTACGCCATCCAGGTCAATGCCGGTTGGCGCCTGCCGTTCACCGGTCTGCTGTGCAAGCAGCCGCCCTATGGCGGCATCCGTGCCATCGACCTGCGCACCGGCAAGCTGTTGTGGGATCGTCCGTTCGGCAGTGCACGCGGCAATGGACCGTTCGGCATCCGCTCCGGCCTGCCGATCGAGATCGGTACGCCGAACAACGGCGGTTCGGTGATCACCGCCAGTGGCCTGATCTTCATTGCCGCCGCCACCGATGACCTGCTGCGTGCCATTGATCTGAAGACCGGCAAGGAGCTGTGGCATGCCAAGCTGCCAGCGGGCGGGCAGGCCAACCCGATGGTGTACGAGCAGGCCGGCCGCCAGTACGTGGTGATCATGGCCGGCGGCCACCACTTCATGGAGACCCCGAAGGGCGATTACGTGATGGCATTTGCCCTGCCCAGGTAGTGCCGACAGGGTATAACCGATTGGGTAGAGTCGACCGGGTAGAGTCGACTGTTAGTCGACTGCTCTTTTCTCCCGCGCTGGAAAGCCCCAGCTTCGCGCGACAGTCGACGCTACCCGGACGACTCCACATCCCCGGACACTGTATCGAGATGATCCCTGATCCTGGCGTTGGCAATGAACCGATGTCGGGAATCCATCCTGGCCGGCATTCTTGAACGCATGCCCAGCCCTCAACTGCTTACCGGCCGCCGATCCATCGTCGGCAACGTCTACACCATCACCATGGTGTGCAGGAACCGCCATCGCGTCTTCGATTGCCCTGCCAATGCCGACCTTGCCATGCAGCTCCTTGGATCGATGGATCGGGAAGGCCTGACTGCGTCGCTTGCCTGGGTGATCATGCCGGATCACATCCACTGGCTGGCTCAACTACGTGGCCATTCGCTGGGCTACTGCGTGCAGCGCTTCAAGGCGCGCAGCAGTTTTCTGATCAACCGGCGGCGAGGGAAGCAGGGTGCAATCTGGCAGGCGGGTTATCACGACCATGCGATCCGCAGTGACGCGTCGCTCCAGCGGCACGCCGGCTACATTCTGGCAAATCCCGTTCGAGCGGGTCTTGCCGAGCAGGTGGGTGACCATCCCTACGGATGGTGCCGCTGGCCGCTGAGCGAGCTGGAGTCGCCCTCCGAGGGTGAATGCTGATACAGCCAACTCGGTAGATCCGACCGGATAGGGTCGACCGGTTCTCTCGATCACGCTGGGAGGCCTGCGCTACGCGCGATAGTCGACTAACAGTCGACTCTACCTTGCCGGTCTACTGAGGGGTTACACCGTCAACACCACGTTGTGGCGCTTCAGCGAAGAGAGCATGGCGCGGCGATAGCGCAGACATCGGTTAGCATTCCGGCGACTCTGTGCGAAGGATCGCCCCGTGATGTCTGTTCCGATGTTCCATCCTGCCCTCTACGTTCTGCTGCTGGCGTCGTTGTCCGGCGGCCGCGCGCCTGCGCAGGCGCTGGCCAACTGGGAGCTGCAGGGTCGTGCCGACGGCCTGGCGCGACCAGACACCCCCTGCCAGGATTTCCTGCAGGCAATCGGGCGGAAGCCGGCAGGGCTGGAATATGTGGGCTGCACCCAGGACGACGTGTACTACATCAAGCCGATGCAAGCCCACTACCGCGTTGCCGGCGCCCGCGCCGAGCAGGTCGAAGGTATCTGCATGCAACGTTCGGCATGCCCGTGCTGCGCTACACCTGCTGCGGCTGGAGCAATGGCGGGCCCTACACCTGGCGTGAAGGTGCAGACACGGTGAGGTACCAGATCGGGATGGGCGTGGAGTCGCTGCCGCATGAGCGGGCCGAGTGGCGGCGCATCGAAGCATTCAACGTTACGGTGGAGGTGTTTCGGCAGAGCCCGTAGCGTGGATGCGGCAGGCGGATGCTTGCTCTAGGATGCGTGCAGGGATCCCTGCAAAGGAACTGCGATGAAGGCTGTTGGACGTCTGCTGCTGTGCGCTGCGCTGGCCTGTCCGCTTCTGATGGCCGTGCCGGTTTTTCCTGCGGCTGGCGCAACCACCTACGAACCTGCACATCCGCATGCGCAGGACGCCATCAATGACTGGCTTGCGGCTTTCAACGCAGGCAGTCTCGATGCGTTGCAGGCTTTCGCCGACAAGTATGCGAAGAAGGAAGGCAGCGCTCCCAAGGACTATCTCGAGTTCCGCGAGAGCACCGGCCTGCTGCGCGTGCTGGAAAAGGGCGAACGCGCGGCCGGCCACGCGAAGCTGCTGGTGATGGGCGAGCTGAACGAGCGTGCGATGTGGGTGACGGCGGAAATGGACCCGGACCATCCAGCATACCTTAAGCTGTTCCAGATCGAAGGCACCGAAGTACCGGACAAGTATACGCCGGAGCGTGTTGCGTTGCCGGTCCTGATGGCTGACGCCAGGACGAAGCTGGACGCGTTGCACGCACAGGACGCGCTGTCGGGAGCGTTGCTCGTGGCGCGTAACGGCCAAGTGCTGCTGAATTGGCGGGGCGGCCAGGCAGATCGCGAAAGCGGTACTCCGATGCGGGCGGACACACGCTTCCGGTTGGCGTCGTCCAACAAGATGTTCACCTCGGTGGCCATCCTTCAGCTGGTGCAGGCTGGCAAGCTGGGGCTGGACGATACGATCGGCAAGCACCTGCGGGACTACCCGAACAAGGCCGTCGCCGCTGAGGTGACCGTCCGCCAGTTATTGACCCACACCAGCGGCCTTGGCGATTTTTTCGGCGATGATTTCGATCAGTATTCGGCCTCGCTGAAGACGCTGGATGACTACGTGCAGCGCTTCGCCAAGGATGCACCGCAGTTCGCGCCCGGCAGCCAGGACAGCTACTCCAACTACGGTTTCATCGTGCTGGGGCGCATCATCGAGGCCGTTTCCGGGCAGTCGTACTACGCCTACGTGGACGACCACATCCTGCGACCGGCTGGCATGACCGGCACCGGCTTCGAACCGGAAGCGGTGAAGGTGCCACAGCGTGCCGTTGCCTACACGAAGACGAACGGGCAATGGACGCGTGAAACGAAGTCGCTGCCCTGGCGCGGCATGTCTGCCGGAGGCGGCTACAGCACGGTCACCGACATGCTGAGGTTTGCCGAGGCGTTGCGCGGCGGAAAGCTGGTCTCGCCGGCACTGCTGCAGCAGGCCACCACGGCACAGAATCACAAGCGATGGTATGGCTTTGGCTTCGTGGTGCAAGGCGAGGGCAGGGAACACCAGTACGGCCACGAGGGCGGTGCGCCGGGGTCGAACAGTGCCATCGTGGTGATGCCTGCGCAGGGGTATGTGATCGTTGGCCTGGCCAATGTTGATCCGGACGGAATTGGCAACGTGGTCAATTACATCGCGCGGCGGTTGCCGTTGCAGTGAGCGCGGGGCGATACGTGTAGAGTCGACCGTTGGTCGACTATCGCGCGAAGCGCGGGCGTTTCGATGTTTCCGCGAACGGCAGTCGACTGACAGTCGACTCTACCCAGTTGACGTCACCCAATCGACGTCACCCAATCGCTGCCGGCACCCGCACCATCTTCGTCATCAGATGCTCCACCACACCGGCCGGATCGGCGGTACGACCCACATGCGTGCTCGACATCTGCACGATCGAGCTGCGCTTGGCGGTGAGGAAGTGGAACCGTGCACGCGCCGGCAGCTGTGCGATCGGCCCAGCGCCGGCATCACCGCGGCAGATCGCCACGATCGCATCCAGCCACGGCTGCAATGCGTCCTGGTCAAGCGCCGGCGCGAACGCGTGCAGGCGCGCCGGATCGATTTCGATGGCCGCTTCCAGATGTCGCGCACCCGGACAGGACACGATCACCCCGACGTTGATGAACTCTTCGCGTTCCACCCGCGGCACCACGCGGATGACCGCGTAGTCATACGTGTGCAGCGTGGGCACGAATGGCCTCCTGCACGAACACCGCACGCACCTTCAGGCGGTGCTTGAGATAGTTGATGTAGCCCTGGCGATAGGCCTGCGGGTTGTCGAAGGCCGATTCGTCCACCAGCCAGCTGTCCGGCACCAGGCCGACGATCCGCTCGATCTCGGCATCGGTCAGGCGAGCGGCCAACTCTGCATCCACCTCGGCGATGCGGCTGGCGAATGACAGCAGCACATGGTCGCGGATCAGCACGAACGGCTTCTCGCAGGCATCGCCAGCATTGGCCCAATCGTGGTGGAAGTACATCGCCGCGCCGTGGTCGATCAGGTACAGCTTGCGATGCCACACCATCAGGTTGGGGTTGCGCGTGGTGCGATCGACATTGCTGGTGAATGCATCGAACCAGACGATGCGAGAGGCCAGGTCGGCGTCCACCGGCATCGCCGCCGGGTCGTAGTTGATCGCACCGGGCAGGTAGTCCAGGCCCAGGTTCAGGCCCTCGCTGGCGCGGATCAGTTCCTGGATCTCCGGGTCGGGCTCGGTCCGGGCGAACTCCCGATCCAGCTCCACGAACAGGATTTCCGGAATCGGCAGGCCCAGCGTGCGCGCCATTTCCCCGGCGATCAGTTCGGCGATCAGCGCCTTCGGGCCCTGGCCGGCGCCACGGAACTTGAGCACGGCCATACCGTCATCGTCGGTCTCGACGACGGCGGGCAGCGAGCCACCTTCCCGCAGCGGGGTGATGTAACGGAGGGCATGTACGGTGCGCATGCCTGCATTCTAGCGTGGCGCCGCGGCGGACGTGCCGCCGCGGACCGGGGCGCCAGCTTAATGAACGGGTACCGCGCGAATCACCGCATACAGGCTGCCTGCAATCTTCACTTCGTCCTACCGCGCGCAGTGGCAGCATTCCTTCCAACGGAGCAACACGCCCGCGTGTGACCTTCAGCAGGAGGCCGTCATGCCGCTACAGTGCAGCTGTCACGCTTCACCGTGTACGCAACGCAACGCGTGGTGTTGACCCTGACCTGACACGGCCACGCCATCAGCACGGATGGCCGTCTTCCGCAGTTCCATACACCGTTCAAACATCGCGACCACCGGCACCCCCGGTGGGGCATGCGATCCAGCTACCTGCGCCCCGAGATGGATCCCTGCATTGCCGATGGCGTCGGCAACGTCGGGGGTCGCCGAATCCACGATCTCCCCACAGGCTTTGGAGGTGCACCGATGAGCGACGAATTCAATCCCATGTTGCCACCCCTGGACGACGCCAAGGCCGAGGAAATGATCGGCAAGGTCGTGCTGGTCGGTGTCACCCGCTATGGCGGCGACGGCCAGGTGCAGGGTCTGGAACAGTACGCCGGCACCGTGCTGCGCATCAGCGCCGACGAGGGGGTGGTGCTGGCCGATGAAGACGATGGCCACGAGCGCTACCTGCCGCCGATGCTCGACCAGTACCGGCGGGCCGAGCCCGGCGAGTACCGAATGCGCAACAGCGGAATGATCGTAGTCGACCCCGATTACCTCACCGCCTGGGACCTGCACGCCCAGCAGTAGCGCCAGGCCATGCCGGGAGGTGCCAGCCGTCGGCAGCGACCAGCGCTCCACTTTGCCCCATCCGGCCACTAGCCCTTCCGGCCCATTCACGACAACTCCTGCGGTGCTAGATTCGGGCCCTTGCCCGTTTCCGGGCTCCCATTCACACCCCAGGGGATAAGGATGCTCATCCGTCGTACCTCTCTGGCGGCGGCCATTGCCGTTGCCACCTTCGGCCTGCTGGCCACTGGCCCGGCGCTTGCCGACTACGCAAAGCCGCCGGAACACCTGCTCAAGGTGCTGAAGGCGCCGCCGCCGCCGGCGCCGAACGTGGCCCCGGGCGGCCAGCGCCTGTTGCTGACCACCGCGCAGACCTACCCGTCGATCAGCCGCGTTGCCCAGCCGTACCTGAAGCTGGCCGGTGTGCGCCTGGAGCCGAAGAACCGCAGCCGCCATGACACCCCCGGTGGCTACGGCATTCCGGCCTGCGTGGCTGACTTCACCCTGGTCGACATCGGCAGCGGCAAGGAGACCAAGGTCAACCTGCCGCAGGGCTGCGCCACCGGCGCGCTGTGGTCGGCCGATGGCAGCCATTTCGCCTTCCAGAACGCGGTCGATACCAGCGTGCAGTTGTGGGTGGGCGATGCCGCGACCGGGCAGGTGAAGCAGATCCCGAACGTGCAGCTGAACCCGATCTTCGGCAACACCGTGCAGTGGCTGGGCGGCAGCCAGAACCTGCTGGTGAAGCTGGTGCCGGCCAACCAGGGCCCGGTGCCGTCCAACGGCGGCGTACCGACCGGCCCGGACGCGCAGGAATCGCTGGGCAGCAGTGGCGAGAGCAGCACGTACGAAGCCCGCGACACGCTGACCAGCGTGCATGACGAGAAGCTGTTCGCCTATTACGGTGCCTCGCAGCTGGCCGTGGTCGATACTGCAGCCGGCAGCGTGCGCCCGGTCGGTCAGCCGGCACTGTTCAACGACGTCAGCGCCGCGCCCGATGGCGTGCATGTGCTGACCGAGTCGATCAAGGCACCGTATTCGCATGCGGTGACCTACCAGCGCTTCGCCAACGACGTGGCGGTGCTGGATATCGCCAGCGGCAAGTCCACGCCGATCGCCAGCCTGCCGCTGGCCGACCGCGTGCCGGTGCACGGCGTACCGGAAGGTCCGCGCGGTTTCGACTGGCGTGCCACCGATCCGGCCACCCTGGTCTATGCCGAAGCGCTGGACAAGGGCGACTGGAAGGTCAACGTGCCGCATCGCGATCGCGTGCTGATGCTGAAGGCACCGTTCAACGGCAAGCCGACCGAGATCACCCGCACCACGCAGCGCTTCGAAGGTTTTGCGTGGACCGCCGATCCGGCCGTGGCGTTCCAGTACGAGAACGACGAGAACCGCCACTGGATGCAGACCCGCGTCGTCGATGTGGATCAGCCGAAGAAGGAAGGGCGCCTGCTGTGGGACATGTCCAGCGACGAGCTGTACGCCAACCCCGGCAACCTGGTGTTCACCCGCCTGCCGAATGGCGCCCAGGTCGTGCGCCGTGAGGGCAACCATGTGTTCCTCAGCGGCCGTGGCGCGTCGCCGCAGGGCGACCGTCCGTTCCTGGACCGCCTGGACCTGGGCACGCTGAAGAGCGAGCGGCTGTTCCGCAGCAGTGCCGACGCCTACGAACAGTTCCTCGGTTTCAGCAGCACGCCGGGGCGCTACCTGACCTGGCACCAGTCGGTGATCGATCCGCCGAACGCCTTCATCCGCCAGCAGGGTGAGGCGGTGGCCGACGCGAAGGCCGGCGAGGCGCAGTTCGCGTCCACCGCGACCGCGCTGACCAAGCTGGTCGACCCGACCCCGGAAGTGCGCCAGATCAAGAAGCAGCTGGTGACCTACAAGCGGGCCGATGGCGTGGACCTGTCGTTCACCCTGTACACGCCGCCGGGCTACAAGGAAGGCCAGCGTGTGCCGGCGATCCTGTACGCCTATCCGGCCGACTTCGCCAACGCCGCGCAGGCAGGGCAGGTGTCGGGTTCGCAGCAGACGTTCACCCGCCTGCAGCCGTACCGCCTGATGCTGCTGGCCGGTTACGCGATCATCGACAACGCTTCGTTCCCGATCGTCGGCGACCCCAAGAACGCCTACGACACCTACCTGGAGCAGCTGGAAGCTGACGCCAAGGCCGCAGTGGACAAGGCGGTGGACATGGGCGTGGTCGACCGCAACCGCATCGGCGTGACCGGTCACAGCCACGGCGGCCTGATGACCGCCAACCTGATCGCCCACACCAACCTGTTCAAGGCCGGCGTGGCGACCAGCGGTTCGTACAACAAGACCTTCACTCCGTTCGGCTTCCAGAACGAGCGACGTTCGGTGTGGCAGGCGCAGGACGTGTACCTGAAGGCGTCGCCGTTCTTCTATGCTGACAAGATCAAGCTGCCGCTGCTGCTGGTCCACGGTGAGGACGACGCCAACCCGGGCACCGAGCCGTTCCAGTCGCGCAAGCTGTACCAGGCGATCCGTGGCAACGGGGGTACCACCCGCCTGGTGATGCTGCCGAACGAGCCGCACTGGTACACCGCGCTGGAATCGAACGAACAGTTGGTGGCGGAAATGCTGCACTGGTTCGACACCTACGTGAAGAACGCCAAGTAAGGGAACAGGAAGGCCGCCTTCGGGCGGCCTTCCTGCATCCTGCTGCAGAGCCGAGCCCACGCTCGGCGATCCGTCCGCCTGTAAACAGTTGCACGTGCTCTGCAATCAACTGTGGAGACTCGGTAACGACGTGTTACCGGCACATTCCAGCGCGCTGCAAATGGACTAGGCTGAGCCCGTAAGTTCGTTCCAGGTCGGTGCGATGAAAGCCATCCTTCTTGCTGCAACCTTGTCGTTGATCCTGGTTTCAAACGCCCCTGCCCAGTCACTTCCCACCGAACTGGCGCAACTGGGGATCATCGTCGGCATGCCCTATGCCAAGGCCAAACGCCTGCTTGATGCAGCAGGTTGGCAGGTGAAGCCGGCCCAAGGCGCGCCGGAATCGCTGGATGGCTTTCCGGAAGTGGGATGCCAGAAGGGCGGAAAGCAGTGCGCAACGACCTTCGAGAAAGGCGAACAACAGGTCGCGGTGCGGCTGGGCACCACCCTGGCAGGGCAGCCGTTCGTACAGGGCGCTGATTGAGCGCCTGCTGCGCTCACGCCAGCGGCAGACGGTCCTGCGCGTGCGACAGCCGGTCGTGCAGCGCACGCACGTGCTCGGCCTTGGCATGGATGCGCCCGGTATCGCCGAAACTGCGCAGATAGGCGCAGGCGGCAAAGCCAGTACTCTTCTTTTCGTATTCGGCAATCCAGGCCAGACGGTCCGGGTTGTTGGCCTGTTCGGCTGACCACGCGGCCACCGGTGGGCGGATGCGGTATTTCAGGCCGACGCGCCACGGCTTCGGTGTCAGTCGCGCACGGAAGCAATGCTGCAGCCGGCACATGCGCGCGTAGAGGGCGTCGGTGCCCAGTGCCTTGAAGAAGGCCTGCAGCTGCTCGTCCTCGGGCGAGAACGTGGCATGCATGGCCAGCACGCGTAGTCCGGCCGGCGTGCGGTAGGCGCGCAGATGCCAGTCCGGATGCTGTTCGCTGAAGGCCGCGACCCGCTGCAGCGCCACACCTTCGGCGCCACCGGCAGCGGCCAGCCGCCGCTTGCGCTGCATCAGCATCGCGGCATTCACCAGCACTACGGCCGCCACGCCCAGTACCAGTCCCACCAGCCAGTGCCACAGCAGGGTGCCGATGATGGCACCAGCAAACAGCAGCGCTGCGGCGATGACAGCGGGCATCACGCAACCCGCCGGTGGCTGCGCATGGTCGATATCGGCGAACAGCACGTGAGGCGTATTGAGGCAGAGCGCACCGTAGCTGTTGCGGGTGATGATGACGTCGCCGTCGCGCTGCACGATCTGCTCGCGGATCGGAACGCCTTCCACGCCGTAGTTGCTGCGCACTTCGCGACGCGGCAGCACCTGCCCGGCAAGGATGGCGTTGAGTGCTTCGTTGGCGCGCCGGTCGGCGTGGTCCTGGGCTTGGGCTGGGCCTTCGTCGGACCAGCCAAAGCGGCGCACGACCACCGGCCGGCCACGGAAACGGGCCTGCAGGCGGGCTTCAGCCCAGTACGCGGGAACGATCATCATCGTGCGGTGCTCCATCTTCCATGGCAGGTGCCGAAGCGAGTCTGGCACAGCGCCGGGGCGCCCGCATCCGCCTGCTGCAGTGGGCCGGGCGGAGTGATAGATTGCGCGCTTCCCATGCACTCCACCAAGGACGGAGCGATGTTCATGATCCTGCGCGGCCTGTTGGCCCTGGCCTGTGCCGGGGCGATGGGCGCGGTCACTGCAGCGGTACCGGCAGGGCCGCAGATCCTCACCGAGGATGCCAGTCGTTTCTATGCACTCTATGACAGCGCTGGCGGCACGCCGAGCGTTGCGCAGCTGCGTGGATACATGGCGGAGGGTTCGGCCGGCCTGGCCGAGTTGGCCAAGGCACGCCGGGTCACTCCGGAGCGGATTGCCGAGTCCATCGCCAGCCAGCCGGAGCTGTATGCACAGGGGCGGAACTGCCTGGCCGAGCTGCCGGCGGTCAAGCAACGGCTGGTACAGGTGTTCGCCAACCTGCAGGCGATCTACCCGCAGACCCGGTTCCCGCCAGTGACCATCGCGGTGGGCCGCGGCCGCCCTGTGGGGCTGACCTCGAAGAGCGGGGTGATCATCGGCCTGGAAGCGCTGTGCGCGGCCGACTTCATGAATCCCAATGTGCAGGATCGCTTCGTGCATGTGATCGCGCACGAATACGTGCACATCCAGCAGACCGGCCTGACCGACTTCGAGCCGGGTGACCCGCAGGCGACGGTGCTGCGCGTGTCGCTGGGCGAAGGCATCGCCGAATTCATCACCGAACTGGTTTCCGGCAATGTCGGCAACGGTCGCCACGCGGCCTGGACACGCGGCCGCGAAGTGCATATCGAAAGCGCGTTCGCGCTGGATCTGGACAGCACCGATTTGTCGCCGTGGCTGTACAACTACAAGCCGGGCTCGCAGGAACCCTACGACCTGGGGTACTGGGTGGGTTATCGCATCGCCAAGGCCTATTACCTGCAGGCCAGGGACAAGCGTGATTCGGTGCGTGCGCTGATCCAGCAGGACAACCCGAAGGCGATCCTGGCCGCCAGTGGTTGGACGCCGGGGATGTGGATGCCAGCGAAGGTGACCGGCGTGGCGGCGCGTACGGCGGCACGCTGAGCGCGGTGCAGGACGCTAGACTGTTCCGATGAACCGGGAGAGTCTCCATGCGTAGTCCTGTTGTGCTTGCCAGAATGGCCGCCATTTCCCTGGGCATGGCCTTGACCGTTCCGGCGGTTGCTGCTGAATCGAACGCAGTCAATCCGCTGCTGCTGAAGCCGGTCGAACAACTGCGTCCCGACGAGGTCCGTTTCATGCAGCAGCGCCTGGCCGACTGGCCGCAGCTGCGCCACTATCGTGAAGCCAACGCGCGGCTGCCTGCGGCGGTACCAGGCCAGCCGCGCGTGGTGTTCTTCGGTGACTCCATCACCGAGGGGTGGGGCAGGGAAGGCGGCGCCTCGTTCTTTCCCGGCAAGGGCTGGCTCAACCGTGGTATCAGTGGCCAGACCACGGCGCAGATGCTGGTGCGTTTCCCGCAGGACGTGCTGGCGCTGAAACCACAGGTGGTGGTGATCCTGGCCGGCACCAACGACATCGCCGGCAATACCGGCCCCTCCACGCAGGCGATGATCGAAGACAACCTGCACGCCATGGTGGACCTGGCACGCGCGCACGGCATCGGTGTAGTGCTGGCTTCGGTGCTGCCGGTGAGCGAGTACCCGTGGATGCCGGGCATCACCCCGGCGCCGAAGGTGCGCGCGTTGAACACGGCGTTGAAGCGCTACGCCGAGGCAAAGCAGCTGGTCTATCTGGACTACCACGCGCCGATGGCCAATGCGGCCGGTGGCCTCGATCCGCAGCTGGCCGAGGACGGCGTGCATCCCACCCCGAAGGGCTATGCGGTGATGGCGCCACTGGCCGAGGCGGCGGTCAAGCGCGCGCTGGATCAGGCAGGCTCGTCAGCAACCACTCGCAGAAACTGACCACCAGCGGATCGGCCGCGCTGTCCTCATGCACCAGCCAGCTCCAGCGCGGGCCGCGCACGCGTGTCTCGTCCAGCGGATGCAGCAGGCCTTGATCGCAGGCGCGGGCCGCCAGCAGCTCACTGACCAGCGCGATGCCCAGCCCTTGGCAGGCAGCATCCAGCAGCTGTCCGGGCTCGGAGAAATTCATGCCTTCGCGGCGCTGGCCGACATCGGCGCCACCCTGTACCTGCCACTGGCTCCAGTCCATTTCGCGCTCGCCATGCAGGGTCAGGCGTTCATGCACGGGCGTGGCCAGCAGGTCGGGATGGCAGGCCGGAAAGAGGCGATCCTGCAGCAGCACGCGATGGTGGCACTGCGCCTGCGAATCGAGGTCATCGCGTACCGACACGTCCAGCGTCTGCGTGGTCATGTCCGGCGCGTCCTCACTGGTCAGCAGCCACAGGTCGGCACCGGGATGCAGGCGATGGAACCCGGCCAGGCGCGGTACCAGCCAATGGCGCGCGAACGCGGGGCTGGTGTTGACGATCAGTTGATTCGGCTTGCGGTACTGATCGAGCCGGCGGATGCCGCTGGCCAGCTGCCGCAGCAGTGACTGCGTGGTTTCCAGCAGGTCGACGCCGGCGTCAGTGAGGGTGACGCTGCGGCCCTGCCGGAAGAACAGCGGCTGCTGCAGCGATGTCTCCAGGCCCCGGATCTGCTGGCTGATGGCCGATTGGGTCAGGTGCAGTTCCTCGGCCGCGCGGTGGAAACTTCCGAGCCGTGCGGCAGCCTCGAAACCCCGCAGGGCGTTCAGCGGTGGCCAGTGCTTGAGCATTCAAGATAAGTAAAACTGTTCAATTGATGGCTGAATCTATCGTTTGTTCTTATGTCTGGGCAAGCGCAGCATGGTGCCCATTCCACACCGGCCCTGGAGCCCGTCATGAACAGCCGTCGTCACTTCCTCACCCAACTGGCTGGCGCCGCTGGTCTTGGTGGCTTGGCCGCCCTCGGCCTGGCAGGGCTGCCGGGTCGCGTCGCTGCGGCCGGACCGAGCGCGGGCACCTGGCGCATGCCGGACGAGCACGGTCCACAGGAGCGCGTCTTCCTGGCCTTTGCCGCGCAACCGCGGAACTGGGGTGCGCAGGCCGACGCGGTGAACACCGCCGTGGCCCACCTGGCCCGCACCATCGCCCGCTACCAGCCGGTCAGCGTGCTGTGCCGCCCGGCGCAGCGGAAGCTGGCGCAGGATCGCTGCGGCCGCGACAACATCGAGTTCCTCGAGGTGCCGCTGGATGACATCTGGGTGCGCGACTACGGCGGTTGTTTCGTCACCGACGGCAAGGGCGGGCTGGGCCTGGTCGACTTCAACTTCAACGGCTGGGGGGGCAAGCAGAGCGCACGCAACGATGGCGCGGTGGCGCCATGGCTGGCGCAGGTGACCGGTGCCACGCTGCTGGAAAGCGATCTGGTGGGCGAGGGCGGCGGCATCGAAGTCGATGGCCATGGCACGGCCATCCTCACCGAAAGCTGCTGGGTGAACCGCAACCGCAATCCCGGCTGGACGCGCGCGGAGATCGAGGAAGAACTGAAGCATCACCTTGGCCTGCGCAAGGTGATCTGGCTGCCCGGTATCGCCGGCGAGGACATCACCGATGCGCACGTGGATTTCTATGCGCGCTTCGTGCGGCCGGGCGTGGTGATCGCCAACCTGGACAACGATCCGGAGTCCTACGACTACGAGCTGACCCGCGAGCACCTGGACATCCTGCGCGGGGCCACCGATGCCGATGGCCGCCGCCTGCAGGTGCACACGCTGTCGCCGCCGCGGGACGGGCGAGACAACGTGCATACCCGCGACAACGATGACCTGGCGATGGGCTACATCAACTACCTGCCGATCAACGGTGCGGTGGTCGCGCCGCAGTTCGGCGACGATGCTGCCGATCGCTATTGCTGCGAACTGCTGGAAGAGCTGTACCCCGGCCGGGACATCGAGCAGGTGGACATCGACGCGATTGCCGGCGGCGGCGGTGGCATCCATTGCGTGACCAAGAACATGCCGAAGGTCGGGTGACGCGTCTCAGGCGTCGTCCTGCTTCAACGCGGCATCGGCCGCCAGCAACGCTTCGGCGGCAGCACTGAGTGGCGGCGAGGGCGGGGCGACCACGCCGATGGCTTCCATCATCTTCGGCATGCCCAGGAACTGGCGTGCGCGGCGGTCGTAGATGCCGGTGACCAGCAGCGCGCGCGTGGCGATCTTCTGCTCGGCGCCGATCAGCACGCGCTGCTCCATGATGCCGCGCGAGCCGACCCAGCCCACCAGGCGCGTTTCCAGGGTGAAGCGCTGGAACGGCTTCAGCTCGCGACGGAACTGGATGGTGCCGGCACCGACGATCGGAGCCCACTTCTCGCGCAGTGCCAACCGGCCCAGGCCCATGCGCAGGATCAGGTCCAGCCGGCCCAGGTCGAAGATGTTCCAGTAGCGGCCGTTGGTCATGTGCAGGTTGCTGTCCAGGTCGTTGGGCAGTACCCGGAACTGCAGCCGCGAAACCCCGAATGGGGCATCCAGCTTCGGCCGGAACAGGCTGCACAGCAGCAGGTGGAGCAGGCGGAACCAGAGATTCATGGCTATGACGACTGTTATAGAGCGGCCGGTACGCTAATCTATGACGACTGTCTTAGCAAGGCGCCCCCCGTGAGCCCACGACCCTCTGATGCCCCGCAACGGGTGATTGATGCCGCAGCACAGATGCTGGCGCGGGTGGGCCTCAATGCCACCAGCATCCGTGAGGTGACCAAGCTGGCCGAGGCACCGCTGGGCTCGACCTATCACCATTTCCCGGGCGGCAAGCAGGAACTGCTCGCGCGCGCCATCTACATGGCCGGCGACAAGGTGGAGGCGCTGCTGGTGGAGTTGCTGAAGGAAGGAGCGGCGCAGGGTCTGCAGCAGTTCCTGGCGATGTGGCGCGAGCGCCTGCTGCGTTCCGACTTTCGCGCAGGCTGCCCGGTGCTGGCCGCGGCAGTGGAAGAGCCGGTGGAAGCCGTGCCCAGCCAACCACGTGTTGCCGCTGCCGAAGTGTTCGCGCGCTGGCGGCGGCATCTGGCCGCTGCCTTCATTGCCGACGGCCACGAACCTGAGGCGGCGGATGGACTGGCCAGCCTGGTGATCGCCAGCGTGGAAGGCGCCGTGGCGATGTGCCGCGCACTGCGGGACATCTCCCCGTTCGACCAGGTCGCAGCGCAGTTGCTGAAGGCCGTAGCGCGGCCCTGATCCGGCCGTATCCGGTAGATCCACGCCACGCATGGATGGGGTCTGGAGGCTGCCGGTTGAACGATGTTGCACGCTCTCTGGACGTGCCGCCCCATCACGCTAGAATCCGCCCATCACCACCTACGCGTGCCCGGCAAGGACGTCCGCATGCAGCATCTGGTTCCCGAGGTCCATGGCCGCGATGCCTCCCGCCTACTGGCGGCGACATGAGGCACTCGCGCGGCTTTCCCGCCAGTGCATTGACGTTGCCGAAGCATCATGGCGGCGAGGTCATGCGTGCGGCTGGCCACGTACGCAGGTGGCCATGATCGTCGCGTTGACCGGCGCCTGCGCTGCCCAATGGCGGTAATGCTGACCTGGTGGTACTGCAGTTCCGGGCGATTTCCCCTGTACTTCACTTTTCCAGGATCTTCATGCGACAGCGCACTGCACGGAAACGCGTCCTGGCCACAACGGTCGTTCTATCGATGGTTGCAGTCGCAGCGCTGATGGCCAGCGTGCGCCCGCAGTGGCGGCAGGATGTCGGCCCGCCGCCGATCAACCTGGGAACTGCACAGATGCAGGCCGAAGTGATGGCAGAGCTCATCGACCTGCGACCGACACCACCAGGACATCCGCCCGTACCACCGACTCCAATCAAGGCAGTCTCCTCCCCGATGCTGACCGGTAATAGTGGGCTCGCGACCGCGGCGGTGCCGCTGGAAGACGTCGAGCCAGCACACTTCGAGCCGCGCGGCTGGGAGCCCGACATGCCATTTGCCGTGATGGAATGGACTGCGCCTACCTGCGGTGAAGGAGATCCTGCTTCGGTCTGCCAGGTTCGTCACAGCGTCGTCGAGTGGCGCGATGAAGACAGTGCGGCGTCCTTTCAACTGCAGCAGCAGTTGGAGTCGATGCTGCAGGTTGTGAACCGCCGGGCTGTACGGGTACCCGACCTCGCGTTTGAGCTTGCACACGTGCGGGCGCAGCGGATGACGTGGGACGAGCTTCAGCAACGGCGGGCGCGCGGTATCGAGGGATGCACGGGTGGCCCGGGCAATCCCGATCTGGGCGTTGTCTATCTGCAGCGTCCTGTGTTCAGCCTGAACGGGAACTGGGCAATGGCATCGGTCGCCTCGGATCTGTGCAATGGAGGAATGTCGATGCGCCTGATCTATCTTCTGCACCGCAGGAATGGCGGATGGGAGCGCATTCGAGTGGAGCCTGTCCGCCCTATGGGCTTTGGACACGGCCTGTGGCCTGCGTTGGCGGAGTCGTGATGACAGATACCTCGTTCAAGCCAGACCGTGACTGCCAACAACGGATCGCCTGGCGACGCATTGCATCGTTGGCGGCGGCCCTTTCGGCTTTGGCTCTCATGGCCGGGATATGCAGCCTGCGCCCGAGGTGGCAGCAGGCGATCGGTCCGCCACCGGTCAACCTGGGAACGGCGCAGATGCAGGCGGAGGCGATGGCGCCGGTGATCCGGCAGAGCCCCCCATTCCACTCCCCCCCGCCAGTGCCCGCGGCCGCATTGGCCGGTGCGCAGCGGATGGACGGCGCGGGGCTTCGTGCGCGGCGGAGCAGGGGTGCGGGGCAACGGTGCATGGGCAGACTCGGACGTACGACCTCGTCGCCTATCTGACCCGGCCCGTTTTCAGCGCCGATGGGCAATGGGCTATGATCGCGGTCGCCTGGGATACGTGTTTCGATTATTTCGTCTACCGGGAGCTTGTCTTACTGCATCGCGAACAAGGACGCTGGATGGCCGACCCGCCGGAACGGGGTCTGGGCGGCGTATGGGACGGCCGCATGCTGCGGCCCTGGACGTACAACCACTGACGAGGAAGAGCGCATGGATGTCGCTGCACGCAGGAACAGGACGTTGTTTCGTTGGATCATGGTGACGCTGCTGGCGGTACTGATGCCGTTTGCAGCAGTGGCGCAGCCCGCAGCCGGACAGGCCGATACCGCCGAAGCCGCCACCGCTGCGGAGGAGGCGCAATGCCGCGCCTGCAGCTATGAGCGTATCGGGCACAAGGTCGATATCGGTCTGGTTGCGCTGGTGTCGCTGCTGGTGGTGGGCCTGCTGCTCGCGGCGTCGCGGGAATGGGGCACCACGTCGCAGCGCTGGACCTGCCGCACGCTGTCCCTGCTGCTGGTGGGTGTCGGTGCGGCGTTGCTGTGGTGGGCTGGCAGTGTCGTCTACCTGGGCTACAACCCGTGGCAGGAAATGGCCGCCCCCGTCGATGGCTCGCTCACCTCGACACTGCTCACTACCTCGCCGAAGTGGCTGGCGGCGCTGGTGTTGATGGGTTTCGCGCCCTCCATCTGGAAGCGTAGCGAACGTCTGCCGGCCTGGCGTATCGGCTGACCCTGGAACGACGGCGCCGGCTCACATCCGGCGCCGCCTGCGGTAATCAGTCAAAGCGCCAGCGCACGCCTGCATAGACGCCACGGCCTTCGCCCGGCGTCGAGCGCGCGACATCCTTGCCGGCATCGTCGTAGCCCGGCGTGACCGTGGCGGCGTAGCGGCGGTTGCCGATGTTGCGCATCTCCGCCCAGGCCTGCCAGCGGCCACCGGGTGCGTCGTAGCCGATGCGGCTGCCGAAGATCACATGGCTGTCGGCCCAGTAGCTGTTGGCGTAGTCCACTGCGATACGCGAGGCGTATTCGGTATTGAGCGCAGCGTACAGGCCGGAGGCGTGATCGAAGCGCAGCTCGGCCTGATAGCTGTGGCGCGGCAGGCCGGGCAGGCGGTTGCTGCCGAAGCGCGCGTCGTGGCGGTAACGGAAATCGCTGAAGGTGTACGCCTGGCGCAACGACAGGCGCCCCGGCGTGGCCTGCCACAGCGTGCTGTCCAGTCCCGCTTCGATGCCGCGGTGCACGGTGGGGCTGGCGTTGTTCTCGGCGATGAACAGGTTCGGCACCGGTTGCAGTTCGACGCTCAGCAGTTCGTGGTTGACGTGCGCGTAGTAGCCGGTCAGTTCCCAGCGACCCAGCACCGCGTCACCGCGCGCGCCCAGTTCCAGTGTGGTGGCGGTCTGGTTCTGCATCGGCACCGGCGCGCGCTGGCGTCCAGTGGACGGGCCATTGCCCGGCCCGAAGTACTGGTTGGAACCCCAGATCATCGACCACGGATGCGGTGCTTCCACCGAGCGGCTCAGGTTGCCGAACCACTGCGTCTGCGCACTGTGCTGCCAGGTGAAGCCCAGGCGCGGCGCGTAATCCCAGTCGTGGTCACGCAGGCGGCCACCGCTGCTTGGCCAGGTCACCTGTACGTCGCGGCGGGTGTTGATCAGTGCCAACCCGGTCTGCATGCGCAGTCGGTCATTGAAGGTGAGGGTGTTGCTGACGTGCAGCGTGCTGTCGGTGCCGTGGTGGCGGAAGTCACGCGTGCGCGTACCGGCGGCATAGCCGTTGCTGGCAAAGCGCAGCGACTCATGCACATCGGCGTCCAGATCGTGGGTGACGCGGAGGCCGACCGTGGTCTCGCTGTCCAGCCCGAACAGGTGGTGACGGTGGTGATAGTCCAGCGTGGCGTTGAGGTTGGCGTAGTCCAGCTGCTGGCGGTACAGGCTTTCGTTCAAGTCCATCGGGTACGTGTGATAGACCAGCCCGGCCTGCAGCGACGAATCCTCGTCAATCTGCAGCGTGGTGACGTTGCCCAGCCAGGTGCTGCCGGGTTGCGGGCGGCGCGCATCGATGGCCAGGTTGGCTGGATTGGCCGCATGCGGATCGTTGCGGATCTGGTCGCGGGTCAGGCGCCCGGGCGTTTCGTGGTTGGTTTCGCGATAGCGCACGAAGAAGCGCGTCTGCAGGTCGGGCGTGATCTGCCAGCCGATGTTGGCCATCGCGCCCTTGCCGTCGCCGCGCGCATGGCGCTGGTAGCCGTCGAATTCGGTATCGGTGTAGGCCAGGAAATAATCGACATCGCCATCGACGCCGCCCCAGCTCATACCGCGCTTCTGGTAGCCGCGGCTGCCGGCTTCGTAATGCACTTGTATGCCCGCCGAATCACGGCCGCTGCGGCTGACGTAGTCGATGGCGCCGCCAAGTGCCAGCGCGCCACGTTCGAAGCCGTTGGCGCCGCGCAGGACTTCCACGCGCGACAGCCACAACGGTTCCAGCAGTTCATAGGGCGTGCCACCGGGACCGGTCAGTGGCAGCCCGTCGATCGAAACTGCAATACCAGACGCATGCGCACCCGGGCCGCGGTTGATGCCCGAACCGCGGATCGACACCTTGGTGCCCTCGTTGCCCGGCGACTGCGCGCTGATGCCCGGCTGCAAGGCCAGCACATCGGCGCTGCTGGACAGGCGGCTGTCGGCCTTGGCGACGTCGATGACGTTGCTGGCACCGGGAACGCGCTTCAGCGCCTCGCGCGCCTGGGCACTGGCATCGGCGGCAGCGGTGACCCGTACGGCATCAAGGGTGGTGGCCTGCGGTGCGGCGACGGCGGTGGAAGCCAGGCTGAAGGAAACAGCCAGGAACAGCAGGGACGGGGTAGGGCGGTGAGACAGGAGCGACATGTGGAATGCTGTAAACCACGGAAGTGGCGCGCAAGTTAACAGCTCATGCGCCCCACGTCACCCACCGGCAGCGTATGGCCACCTGTGGTGGCCCTGTAGAGCCGAGCCCATGCTCGGCTATCGCGCGCAGCGCGGGTTCTCTGCGATCGCCACGAAGAGCAGCCGAGCATGGGCTCGGCTCTACAGCAGGGTTTACGGCGAAGGCTTCGCCAGCGCCTTGGCCTTCGCGTACAGCGCTTTGGCAATCTCTGCATCGCCCAGCGCGGCATGGCACTCGGCCAGGCTGTCCCAGACGTTGGCCGATTGCGGATACAGCTCGGTGTTGAGCGTGAACACCTTCAATGCCCTGCGTGCACCCAGGCTCTCGCGGATGGCATAGCCATCGGCATTGATCGCACGCTCCAGTTCATCGGTCGCAATGCCGCTGCTGTCACGCAACCACGTGCGCAGGGCCGGTGCAGCGCCTGCATCATCATCCAGCGCATAGGCAATCAAGCGTTCGGACAACACCGCATGCGGAAACTCCTCCGATGCGGCCACCGCCATCGTGCTTTCCACCAACGTGCTCGACCACACATTGCGCGCACTGCCGCTGGTCAGATACACGAACACCCAGTAGCCGCTGGCCAGCGTGCCCTTGTAGGCCAGCCGCGCACGCACGCGGGTACCGCCATCATGGCCGACCTGGGTGTAGCCGTCGCTGCGCGTGGTGTCCCAGCCGGTGGAGAAGAAATTTCTGCCGCCGCCGCTCAGCGTCTGTGGCTGCCAGAGCTTTTCCAGCGTGGCTGTACGCAGCAGCTTGCCGGTCGCCAGTGCCTGCAGGAAGCGGTTCATGTCGCCCACGGTGGTCTGCAGGTCGGCATGGCCCCAACCGTATCTCGGCCACGGGTCTTCATTGGCGGGCTGCAGTTGGCCGTCCTTGCCGATGTAAGGAACTGCCGCACGCTGCGTCGGCACGCTGGCCACGCCCCAGGAGGTGCTGGTCATCTTCAGCGGCTGCAGGATGCGTTCGCGCGCGATGGCCGGGTAGGGCTTGCGATAGTGCGCTTCCAGCAGAGCCGTCAGCACCAGGTAGTTGGCCTGGGTGTACTGCACGCGGTTGCCGGTGGCGAACCGCATCGGCGCGGCCGCGGCGACCTTCAGCGCTGCCGCAAGATCCGGCGCGACGCCACTGTAGCCCTTGCTGATCCAACGGTTGTCGACCCGGTCGTAGTACTCGCCGATGCCCGAACTGTGGTTGAGGAAGTCGCGCACCGGGATCGTCCGCCAGGCGGCCGGCAGGTCCGGTACATAACGGCTGGCCGGTGCATCCAGATCCACCTTGCCTTGATCCACCAACTGCATCACCAGCGTGCTGGTCAGCAGCTTGGCCATCGACTGCGCAGTGAAAATGGAATCGACGGTGGCCGGCGCGTGGGTGGCTGGGTCACGCTCGCCGCTGGCGCCCTGGTACAGCACTTGTCGGTTGTGCCCGACCAGCACCGCTTGCCCGGCAATGCCGTAGCGCTCGCGGTTGGCCTGCAGTTGGGTGTCGAGCTGTGGAGAGAGGTTATCGGGAGCACTGCGCGCCGAAACGGGCTGGGTGGCCATCAGGAAGCAGTAAAGTGCAACGGCAAGAGCGCGATGCATCGCAGTGATCGGTCAGCGGTGATGGCGCATATTGGCATGTAGAGCCGAGCCCATGCTCGGCTGACTTCCGGTCAGGCGTCGTGACCCTGGAAGCAGTGAGCCGAGCATGGCTCGGCTCTACAGGTGCCTTACGGTAGTGCCGGCCGTTGGCCGGCACTCCTGGATCAGCCGAGAATCCCCGGCAGATCCAGCCCCTTTTCCTTCGCGCATTCAATGGCGATCTCATAGCCCGCATCGGCATGGCGCATCACGCCGGTGGCCGGGTCGTTCCACAGCACGCGCGCAATCCGCTTCGCCGCTGCTTCAGTGCCGTCGCAGACGATCACCATGCCGGCGTGCTGCGAGAAGCCCATGCCGACGCCGCCACCGTGGTGCAATGAGACCCAGGTCGCGCCGCTGGCGGTGTTGAGCAGGGCGTTCAGCAACGGCCAGTCGGAGACTGCATCGGAGCCGTCGGCCATCGCTTCAGTCTCGCGGTTCGGCGAGGCCACACTGCCGCTGTCCAGGTGATCACGGCCGATCACCACCGGCGCCTTCAGTTCACCGTTGGCGACCATCTCGTTGAACGCCAGGCCCAGACGATCGCGGTCGCCCAGACCCACCCAGCAGATGCGCGCGGGCAGGCCCTGGAACTTGATCTTCTCGGCGGCCATGTCCAGCCAGCGATGCAGGTGCGGGTTGTCCGGAATCAGCTCCTTCACCTTGGCATCGGTCTTGGCGATGTCTTCCGGGTCGCCACTCAGCGCCGCCCAGCGGAACGGGCCGATGCCACGGCAGAACAGCGGGCGGATGTAGGCCGGCACGAAACCGGGGAAGTCGAAGGCATTGGCCACGCCTTCTTCCAGCGCCATCTGCCGCAGGTTGTTGCCGTAATCCACGGTCGGCACGCCCAGCGCGTGGAAGCCGAGCATGGCGCGGATGTGGTTGGCCATCGAGGCACGCGCGGCCTTTTCCACGTCCTTCGGTGCGGAAACGCGCTTCTCGTCCCACTGCTCGACCGTCCAGCCCTGCGGCAGGTAGCCGTTCACCGGATCGTGCGCCGAGGTCTGGTCGGTCAGCAGGTCCGGCTTGATGCCGCGTTCCAGCAGCTCGGCCAGCACGTCAGCCACGTTGCCCAGCAGGCCCACCGACTTCGGGGTGCCGGACTTGCACGACTCGTCGATCAGGCGCAGCGCTTCATCCAGGTTGTCAGTCCAGGTGTCCAGGTAGCCGGTGCGCAGGCGCATGTCGATGCTGCTCTTGCGGCACTCGACGGCCAGGCAGGAAGCGCCGGCCATCACCGCGGCCAGCGGCTGTGCGCCGCCCATGCCACCGAGGCCACCGGTGAACAGCCACTTGCCGGTCAGGTCGCCACCGAAATGCTGGCGCCCCATCTCCACGAAGGTCTCGTAGGTGCCCTGCACGATGCCCTGCGCGCCGATGTAGATCCAGCTGCCGGCGGTCATCTGGCCGTACATGGCCAGGCCCTTCTTGTCCAGCTCGTTGAAGTGGCCCCAGTTGGCCCAGCGCGGTACCAGGTTGGAATTGGCGATCAGCACGCGCGGTGCATCGGCATGGGTGCGAAACACGCCCACCGGCTTGCCCGACTGCACCAGCAGGGTCTGGTCGTCGTCCAGGCGCTTGAGCGTTTCGACGATCGCATCGAAGCTCTCCCAGTCACGCGCGGCGCGGCCGATGCCGCCGTACACCACCAGTTCCTGCGGCCGCTCGGCCACATCCGGGTGCAGGTTGTTCATCAGCATGCGCAGCGGCGCTTCGGTCAGCCAGCTCTTGGCGTTCAGCGTGGTGCCGGTCGGCGCGGCGATGGTGCGGGACGGGTCGTTGCGGGTCATGCGGCGCTCCGGTTCGTAGCGAATTCAAGGCAGGCATTGAGCACCTGCGCCAGGGTGTGGCGCAGCGGTGCGGCGTGGTCGGGGTCGAGCGGGGTGGGCCAGCTGTGCTCGTCCACTTGGTCGGGCAGTGGCTCGTGCATGTAGCCGCGGCAGGCCAGCTCCATCTGCAGGCTGTGCACACCACCGGCGACGTTGCTGTAGTGGCGGGTGATCCAGCCACCCTTGAAGCGGCCGTTGCGCACGTGGCTCATGCCACTGATTTTCAGCAGGTTTTCCACCACGTCGCTCAGGGCGTTGTCGCAGGACGTGTCCGGTGCGCCGGACGGACCAGCAGTGCCCAGGTTGAACTGCGGCAGCTCGCCGTCGAACAGGTGCGGGATATGCGAGCGGATCGAGTGCGCGTCGTACACCACCACGGTGCCGTGGCGTGCACGCAGACGGGTGATCTGCGCGGCAAGCGCATCGTGGTAGGGCAGGAAATACGTGTCGCGGCGGCGGGCGATCTCGGCGTCATCCGGTTCGCGCCCGGCGTGGTACAGCGGCTGGTTGTCGAAGGTGGTCAGCGGGCACAGGCCGGTGGTGTTCTGGCCCGGATACAGCGAGACCCCGCTGGGGTCACGGTTGAGGTCGATCACCGAACGCGAGATCGCCGAACGCACCGTGGTCGCGCCCATGCCGCGCACGAAGTCGTACAGCTCGTGCACCCACCAGTCGGCGTCGCGGCGCGCCAGCCACGGCGAGTGGTAGTCGCCGATCAGGTCGTGCGGCAGCTCGCTGCCGGTATGCGGGAAGCTGACGATCAACGGGGCATCGCCTTCGTGCACCGTCAGCCATTCGGGATGGGTCTTCATGCCTGTGGTTCCACAGTCGGCAACAGATCGGCAAGGCCCTGCGCCAGCGCACCGCTGCGCACCAGGTTCGTGGCGGTCACCATGTCCGGGTGGAAGTAGCGGTCCTCTTCCAGCGTCGGTACCTGTGCACGCAGGGTGGCACGCACGTTCTCCAGCGCGGCGCTGGAGCGCAGCGGGGCGTGGAAGTCGCAACCCTGCGCGGCGGCCAGCAGCTCGATGCCGATCACATTGGCGGCGTTCTCGGCCATCTGCATCAGGCGGCGTGCGCCGTGCGCGGCCATCGACACGTGGTCTTCCTGGTTGGCCGAGGTTGGGATCGAATCGACGCTGGCCGGGTAGGCGCGCTGCTTGTTTTCCGAAACCAGCGCCGCAGCGGTCACCTGCGGAATCATGAAGCCGGAATTCAGGCCCGGGCGCGGGGTCAGGAACGCCGGCAGGCCGGACAGCGCCGGGTCCACCAGCATCGCCAGGCGGCGCTCGCTGATCGAGCCGATCTCGCACACCGCCATCGCCAGCATGTCGGCGGCGAAGGCTACCGGCTCGGCGTGGAAGTTGCCGCCGGACAGCGCTTCGCCGGTATCGGTGAACACCAGCGGATTGTCGGACACGCCGTTGGCTTCGATTTCCAGCGTGGTCGCGGCCTGGCGCAGGATATCCAGCGCCGCGCCCATCACCTGCGGCTGGCAGCGCAGGCAGTACGGGTCCTGCACGCGCACGTCGTTGTCGCGGTGCGATTCGCGGATGCCTGAGCCCTGCATCAGCGTGCGGAGCGTGGCGGCGGTGGCGATCTGCCCGCGCTGGCCACGGATGGCATGGATGCGTGGATCGAACGGCGTGTCCGAACCCTTGGCCGCTTCCACCGACAACGCGCCGGTGACCAGTGCCGCCTGGAACACGGTTTCGATGTCGAACAGGCCGGCCAGCGCATAGGCGGTGGAGAACTGGGTGCCGTTGAGCAGCGCCAGGCCTTCCTTCGCGCCCAGTTCGATCGGCTGCAGCCCGGCACGCGCCAGTGCGTCGGTTGCGGGCAGGCGTTCGTCACCAATGCAGGCTTCGCCCACGCCCAGCATCACGCTGGCCAGGTGCGAAAGCGGTGCCAGATCGCCGGAAGCACCCACCGAGCCCTGCGCCGGCACCACCGGCAGCACGCCCTTGACCAGCATCGCTTCCAGCAGCAGCAGCGTTTCCTCGCGGATGCCCGACGCACCCTGCGCCAGGCTGACCAGCTTCAGTGCCATCATCAGCCGCACCACACTGGCCGGCATCGGCTCGCCCACGCCGGCGGCGTGCGAGAGCACGATATTGCGCTGCAGGGTGGCCAGGTCCTCGCGCTCGATGCGCACGCTGGCCAGCTTGCCGAAGCCGGTGTTGATGCCATACACCGGCGCGCCCTTGGCGACGATGGCGGCCACCGCCGCAGCGCTGGCGCGCACCACCGGCAGCGCGGCCGGGTCCAGCGCAAGCGGCACGCCGCGATAGACCTGCCGCCACTGGGCGAGAGTGACATGGCCGGGGCGAAGAACCAGGGTGTTGCTCATGTGTTGCTCCAGGAGGCAGGCAGGTCGGGCTGCCCGCGCACCACGCGCGCGTGCAGCGGGTTGAATCCCATGCGATAGACCAGATCGGCGGGGGCGTCGATGTCCCAGATCGCCAGGTCGCAGTCCATGCCGACGGCGAGGCGGCCGATGCGCTCGCCATGGCCCAGCGCGCGCGCCGCTTCACGGGTGAAGCCGGCGATGCACTCGTCCACGGTCAGGCGGAACAGGGTGGCGCCCATGTTCATCGCCAGCAGCGGGCTGGTCAGCGGCGAAGTGCCCGGGTTGCTGTCGGTAGCCAGTGCCAGCGGCACCCCGGCCGCGCGCAATGCGGCCACCGGCGGCAGGGTGGTATCGCGGGTGAAATAGAAGGCGCCCGGCAGCAGCACGGCGACGGTGCCGGCAGCGGCCATCGCGGCAATGCCGGCGTCGTCCAGATGTTCGATATGGTCGGCCGACAGCGCGCCGAAACCGGCGGCCAGTTCGGCGCCGTGCTGGTTGCTCAGCTGCTCGGCATGGATCTTCACCGCCAGCCCGTGCGCACGCGCCGCTTCGAAGACCTGCCGTGCCTGCGCGGGCGAAAAGGCGATGTTCTCGCAGAACACGTCCACCGCTTCGGCCAGGCCTTCGGCAGCGATGGCCGGAATCATCACGCTGCACACCTCGTCGGTGTACTCCTGTGCCTCGCGGCCCGGCGGGATTGCGTGCGCGCCGAGAAAGGTGGTCACCACGTTGACCCGGCATTCCTGGCCCAGTGCACGTGCGACCTGCAGCTGCTTGCGCTCGTCGTCCAGGGTCAGGCCGTAGCCGGACTTGATTTCGATCGTGGTCACGCCTTCGGCGCGCATCGCCAGCAGGCGTGGCCGGCTCTCGCTGGCCAGCTGCCCGGACGTGGCAGCGCGGGTGGCGCGCACGGTGGAGACGATGCCGCCGCCGGCACGGGCGATGTCGGCATAGCTGACGCCCTGCAGGCGTTGCTCGAATTCGTTGGCGCGGTTACCGGCGTACACCAGGTGGGTGTGGCAGTCGATCAGGCCCGGCGACATCCAGCGGCCTTCGCCGTCGATGCGGGTGGTTGGCTGCAGATGGGCATCGCTGCCGGCGGCCCCGACGTGGACGATGCGGCCGTCGGCGCAGGCCAGTACGCCGTCGCGGATGACACCCAACCCCTCGCCATCAAGGGTGATCAGGTGGACGTTGGACCAGAGGGTATCGACGTGCATGGCATCCACAACGCGGCTGTGCTTATATGTCTATACAATATAGGCGTCCATTTCGGGTTGTCCAGCCATGTCCGATTCGCGTTCCCAGCTCAGTTTCCATGCCACCCACGCCTTGCTGGCCCAGGGCTGGGCCAGCGATGTTCGGCTGCAGGTCCAGGACGGCCGCATCACAGCGATCAGCATGGGGCAGGGCGCGCAGGACGGTGACACCCGCGTCGGCATCCTGGTGCCGGGCCTGCCCAACCTGCACAGCCACGCGTTCCAGCGCGGCATGGCCGGCCTGACCGAGATCGGCGGTGGCGACGGTGACAGCTTCTGGAGCTGGCGCGAACTGATGTACCGCTTCCTGGCCCATCTACGCCCGGACGCGGTGCAGGCCATCGCCGCCCAGGCCTACATGGAAATGCTGGAAAGCGGCTTCACCCGCGTCGGCGAGTTCCACTACCTGCACCACGATGCCGACGGCCGCGCCTATGCCAATCGCGCCGAGATGAGCGCACGGATTGCCGCCGCCGCCGACCAGGCCGGTATCGGCCTGACCCTGCTGCCGGTGTTCTATGCGCACGCTGATTTTGGTGGCGCACCGCCGAATCCGGCGCAGCGGCGCCTGATCCACGATGTGGAGGGCTTCGCCCAGCTGCTGGACGCGGCGAAGCCGTCGTTGGCCGTGTTGCCCGACGCGGTACTCGGCATTGCCCCGCACAGCCTGCGCGCGGTCACCGGCGCAGAACTGAGCGCGCTGCTGCCGCTGACCGACGGCCCGGTGCATATCCATATCGCCGAGCAGGTGCGCGAGGTGGAGGCCTGCCTGGCGTGGAGTGGCCAGCGCCCGGTGCAGTGGCTGTACGACCACGCGCCGGTGGATGACCGCTGGTGCCTGGTGCATGCCACCCACATCACTGACGACGAACGTGCGGCCATCGTGGCCAGCCGCGCCGTGGCCGGCCTGTGCCCGATCACCGAAGCCAATCTGGGTGACGGCCTGTTCCCGATGCAGGCCTTCGCGCGCGAGGGCGGGCGCTTCGGCGTCGGTTCCGATTCCAACGTGTTGATCGATGCCGCCGAAGAACTGCGCCTGCTCGAATACGGCCAGCGGCTGACCGTGCGCGGGCGCAACGTGCTGGCCCCGGATGCCACCCGTAGTACCGGTCGTTTCCTGTTTGAAGGCGCACTGCACGGAGGTGCGCAGGCCCTGGGCGTAGCCGCTGGCCTGCAGGTCGGTGCCAGTGCCGACCTGGTCGAGCTGGACGCCACGCATCCGGCGCTGCAGGCGCGACAGGATGACGCATGGCTTGACAGCTGGGTGTTCGCCGCACGTAATGGCGCGCTGCGATCGGTCTGGCGCCATGGCCGCCAGTGCGTGGCCGACGGCCGCCACCTGCAGCGCGAGGCGATCACCACCGCCTTCGCCACCGCCCTGAAGGGCGTGCTGGGCTGATCGCCTCCCGCCACAGAGACCCCATTACGTGAAGGCCAGCAAGTCCGCCACGCTCAACCAGCGTATCCGCAGCGACCTGGAAAGCCGCATCCTCAGCGGAGAATGGGCGCCGGGCTTTCGTATTCCGTACGAGCACGAGCTGATGGAACAGTACGGCTGCTCGCGGATGACGGTGAACAAGGTGCTGACCGCACTGGCCGAGAGCGGCATGATCGAGCGCCGCCGCCGCGCGGGTTCGTTCGTGGCGCGGCAGCCGCCACACCTGGAGCAGGTGGCGCTGGAAATTCCGGACATTGCGATGGAAGTCGGCTCGCGCGGCCATCAGTACGGCTACCGCCTGCTGCAGCGCGAGCTGCGTCTGGCTGAAGTGGGCAATGCCGGCGAGGTGGAGCTGGCCGGCGAGCAGGAGCTGCTGGCGATGCGCTGCCTGCACCTGGCCGATGGCCGCCCGCTGGCACTGGAGCATCGTCTGATCAGCCCCGTCGGCGTGCCCGAGGTGCTGGACATTGATTTCAGCACCACCGCGCCGGGCAGCTGGCTGCTGCAGAACGTGTCGTGGACCCGCGCCCAGCACCGCATCAGCGCCTGGGGCGCAGACACCGCCTCGGCCAAGCTGCTGGAGGTGAAGCCGGGCACCGCCTGCCTGGTGATCGAGCGCCTGACCTGGCGCGGTGAACAGCCGATCACCCGCGTGCGGCAGGTGTTCCTGGGGGACGCCTGGGACCTGGTGGCGCGCTTTGCGCCGGGCGCGCGATAGGGATTCCATCCACGCATGGCGTGGATCAACCACGGGGTTCGCGCATCGGGATTCAGTAGATCCACGTCGTGCGCGGATGCTGCCCCGATCAGTATGTGGCGCACTGCCGCCAGCGCACCGGCTCGTTCACGCCGGGGCGGGCATTGAGCTGGATGCGCACGTTGCGCAGGGACGGGTAGCGCAGTACTTCCTCGCAGACCTGGGGCCACACCGCTTCCAGTTCGCCGGTGCGATTGATCGCCAGGGTCTGGCGGGTCAGCCAGACACCACTGGCAATGCCGGGTTTGCCAGCCAGCGCGCGGGCCAGGTCCGACTGGAAGCGCTCCAGCGTGGTTGCATCCGGATCGGGGTTGTTGCGCGCGTCGGTCGCTGGGGCGACGGCAGCCACGGGTGCAGGGACGGCCGGGAGCACTGCCGCGACGTGAGCGGGTTTGGCCGCGGGCGCGGGCGAAGGCGTCGCCATCTCCGGTGCTGCGGCAACGGGCGCGGCATCTTCCACATGCAGGCCCTGCAGGCCGAGGCCCACCAGCAGGCCCAGCGTCACTGAGCCCAGGGCGGCGATGGCGATGCGGCGCTGCGCCTCGTGCCGGGCGCTGCTGCGCACGCGGGCCTCGATATCGCCCGGCAGATAGGGCTGCAGCAGCGGCCACAGACGCGGTCCATCGAGAACTTCAACCGCCTGCTTCTCGGCAGCGCTGAGGCCGTCACGCTCCATCCGGCCTTCGGTCAGCAGCACGCCGCCCTTGGCGCCGGCCAGACGCGCCGCGGCCCCCAGCTCGTTCACTGCCGCAGTGCCGATGCGATAGGCCAGGCCGTGCTTGCACGACACCAGCCACTGGTTGGGGCCATCGCTGAGCAGGAAGTCGCTGCTCGGTTCGCGTGACTCTTCGGACGGGTCGTTCAGTTCACGCAGGCCGCGCTGTTCGCGCAGCATGCGTTTGATCAGCACGGAGAACTCGCGCCAGTGCATGCCGGCCAGTGCCTGCAGGCCCAGTTGCATCTCCTTCTGTCGCCGCTTGATCCACCAGAGATAGACAACGGCCAGGGAACAGGTAAGCAGGGCCGACAGCAGGGCCAGGATCCAGGGGAGCATGCAGGAGGTGCGCGGAAGGGGCGAATGCGGAAGACGACAGTGTAAAGGCCGCACTGTCCCGCTGGGTCAGGGCGTTCCTGACAGGAAGCGTGATGGAACGCCCAGATCGGCATACCGCGGGCACGAAAAACCCGCCAATCCTGAAGCCGTGAGGGGAGGGAACAAACGGCAGCCGAAGCGATTGGCGGGTTGCTCGCGATTCTCAATCAAAATTTATTGCATTGCAACAATCTGCGTTCAGGGCACGCTGCCGGGCGACTGATGGCTGCCCGGCGCGGGGGCATCGGTGCCCGAGGCGGCACGGTTTTCCAGCTTGGCCAGACGGGCATGCAGCGCATCGATGCGGGCTTCCAGCGCGGTCACTTCATCGGCAGTGGGCACGTGCAGGCGCTTGAGCACGCCCTGCACCTGGTCATCGAAGGCTTTTTCGACCTTGTTCCAGGTACCGGAGGCCTTTTCGCGGGCCTCATCCAGCGAGGTTTCCACGTTGTCGCGCCACCCCGGGCCCTGTTCGCTGTTGCGTTCACGGCGGCGGGCCTCCCAGGCTTCGCCTTCTTTCACCAGGCCATCAAAGAATCGGCTGCCTTCGGCCTGGGCCCGGCCCAAGGCCCCCAGGCCGGCCAGCCAGACCTGCTGGGCCGAGTCACTGAGCTTGCGCGAGAAGCGCTCGGCCTGGTCACCGAACGAGGCGTCGTCGTTGCGGCGGTCATCGTTTTCGTACTGGTTCATCGCACTTCCCGTGGGAGTTGGGTCCGGCCCGAGAGTAGCGCGCGTTGGCGTTGCACGGCCGTGACGGCCGCCGCCGGGGTTCAGCCCAGCTTTTCCTTCAGCACGCGCTGGATCTCGCCTTCGACCATGCCTTTCATCGCCGACAGCAGGAAGCCCAGCTTGGCGGTCACGCGCACGGCGCCTGGCTGCAGTTCGATCGCGCCATCCACGCCGCTGCCGGAGAAGTTCAGTACGTCGGCGGTCCAGGACGACTTCAGGCCGAAGCGCTCGGACAGCTTGGCGGCAACCTGTTCGATCGCGGCGCGTGCCTGTGCGTCGGGCAGGGCGTGGGCGTGGCGGACATCGATGGTGGACATGCGGGCTCCTGGCGCAGGGCGGGGATGATCTATGAGGGCGAGCATTGTGCGCATCGAGGGCCGTCGCGCCAAGCACTCATCGCAGGTTCTTCTTCGTTGGCGGCCAACCTGCTAGGCTGCGCCGCGTGCAGAACCTGCTTGTTCACTTCAGTCAACAACAACAGCCCGACCAGCCGCTGCGGCCCGGGGTGCAACGCATCGTGCGCCAGGCCAACGGCAGTGTGCGGCTCGGCGACGCAGGCCACGGCGCCCTGCTGCTGGCGCAGTTCTGCATGGACGATCGCGGTCTGTGGCTGCAGGTCGGCAACGGTATCCGTGGCATCCACGTGAATGGTCGCCCGGTGCGCCGCATGGCCCTGCTGCGTGCGGGCGATGCGGTGTATGTGGACGGCGTGGAAATGGTCCTGCAGGGTGAGGTGGAAAGCCTGCTGCAGGCGCCCGCACCGAAGAACGACGACGGCAACGATGAGCAGCAGCGTCTGCTGCGTGGTGTCGGCGGCCTGCATCATGGCCGCAGTTTCACCCTGTCGCGCGCCCGCTTGGTCGGTCGCGGCAATGAGGCCGACATCGCCATTGACGATCCGGCCTTCGCCGAACAGCACGCCCGCGTGGAAGTGCACGGTGATCGTGTGCTGCTGCGCGACCTCGGCAGTGCCGACGGCACCCGGGTCAACGGCGTGGCCGTGCGCCACTGCTGGCTGCAGGCCGGCGACCAGGTGGTGTTCGATGGCCAGCACCGGTTTGTGCTGGAAGTGCCGCACGACCCGCGCCGGCGGCCGCTGCCGGCCGAGGATGAGTCCAGCCAGGACGCGGAACAGGCGCCGGCGCTGCCGGTGACACCGCGCAGGGTCCGGCGCTGGCCGTGGCTGCTGGTCAGTGCGCTGCTGCTGGCCGCGCTGCTCAGTCTGCTGCTCTGGTTCGGCGCGCGCTGACCCCGCATCCGCCGGGTCCACTCTGGTGGGTGCCGACCTTGGTCGGCACGCTCCTCCGCTTGGCATGACGCCTGACGGCGACCAAGGTCGGCGGCTACCAGTGCGATGCTGCGGGCCAATGGATTCCAATGAAACCAAATTTCCCTTGCGCCACAAGGCCGCAAGGCTGGTGCACTGCGGCATACTAGGGCTCTTGCCCCACAGGTGTGACATGACGCGCGCGTTCAACTTCAGTGCCGGCCCTGCAACCTTGCCGGAATCGGTCCTGCGCCAGGCGCAGGCGGAAATGCTGGACTGGCACGGTTCCGGTGCCTCCATTGTGGAAATGAGCCATCGCGGCGCGGAATTCATGTCTGTGGCTGCCGAGGCGGAAGCCGATCTGCGGCGCCTGCTCGACATCCCCGACGACTATGCGGTGCTGTTCCTGTCCGGTGGTGCGACCACCCAGCAGGCGTTGATCCCGCTCAACTTCGCTGCCCCCGGCCAACGTGCCGACTACGTGGTCAGTGGCCACTGGGGCAAGACCGCGGTCAAGCAGGCCGGGGTCTACGTGGACGTCAACATCGCCGCCAGCAGCGAGGCCGATGGCTACCGCACGCTGCCGCCGCGCTTGGACTGGCAGCTTTCGGCCGATGCGGCTTACGTGCACATCACCGCCAACGAGACCATCCACGGCGTCGAGTTCCGTGATGTGCCCGACACCGGCAACGTCCCGCTGATTGCCGATTTCAGCTCGTCCATCGCCAGCGAGCCGCTGGACGTGCGCCGCTACGGCGTGATCTATGCCGGCGCGCAGAAGAACCTCGGCCCGGTCGGCATCGCGGTGATGATCATCCGCCGCGACCTGCTCGAGCGCAGTGCCCAGCCGCGCGCGGACATCTTCGATTACCGCTCGCACGTCGCCCGCGATTCAATGCTCAACACCCCGCCGACCTGGAACTGGTACCTGGCCGGCCTGGTGTTCAAGTGGATGCTGGCCGAAGGCGGCGTGACCGAGTTCGCCAAGCGCAACGCCGCCAAGGCCGCACTGGTGTACGGCGCCATCGACGGCTCCGGCGGCTTCTACCGCAATGAGGTCGCACATGCGGCCCGTTCGCGGATGAACATCCCGTTCTTCCTGCCCGATGCCGAACTTGACGCGCGCTTCGTTGCCGAAGCCAAGGCCGCAGGCCTGCTCGCGCTGAAGGGCCACAAGGTGGTCGGGGGCATCCGGGCCTCGCTGTACAACGCCATGCCGCTGGCCGGGGCCGAGGCGCTGGTCGCCTTCATGGCCGATTTCCAGCAGCGTCACGGTTGAGCAATGAACGGCGCGCACCGTCGGGTGCGTGCCCCGCAACAGGGAATTCCGATGGCAAGCAGCAAATCCAGCAAGAAGGCGCCGAAGAAGGCCGAACCGGCCAGGGACAGCGCGCCCACCAAGGCGAAGGGCAAGGCCAAGGCCGCGTCGAACCCGGCGCCCACCCTGGCGCCGCTGGCGCTGGCCGATGTGCGCTCGAAGATCGACCAGATCGACCGTGACATCCAGAACCTGATCGCCGAGCGCGCGCGTTTCGCACACCAGGTCGGCAAGGCCAAGGGCAAGCTGGCCGCTGCTGTCGACTACTACCGCCCCGAGCGCGAAGCACAGGTGCTGCGCATGGTGGTCGATCGCAATGAGGGCCCGCTCAGCGACGAGCTGCTGGTGCACGTCTACCGCGAGATCATGTCGGCCTGCCTGGCCCAGCAGGAGCCGCTGAAGATCGGTTACCTCGGCCCGGAAGGCACCTTCAGCCAGCAGGCCGTGCTCAAGCACTTCGGCCGCTCGGCACTGGGCCTGCCGATGGCCAGCATCGAGGAAGTGTTCCAGGAAGTGGAAGCGGGCAATGCCGATTTCGGCGTGGTGCCGGTGGAGAATTCCGGGCAGGGGACCATCCAGATCACCCTGGACATGTTCCTGACCTCCAACCTGAAGATCTGCGGTGAAGTGGAACTGCGCGTGCAGCAATACCTGATGTCGCGCAGCGGCCGCATCGAGGATATCGAGCGCATCTATGCGCACCCGCAGTCGTTCATGCAGACCTCGGCATGGCTGCGTGCCAACCTGCCGAAGGCCGAGAAGATTCCGGTGTCGAGCAACGCCGAAGGCGCGCGCCGTGCCCGCAATGCCGACGACGCGGCGGCCATCGGTGGCGAGAGCGCCGGCCATGTGTACGGCCTGAAGAAGGTCGTTACCAAGCCGATCCAGAATGATGCCGACAACACCACCCGTTTCCTGGTGGTGGGCCGCAACATCTTCCCGACCTCGGGCCATGACCGCACCTCGGTGCTGGTGTTCATCCATGACAAGCCCGGTGCGCTGTTCGACGTGCTCAGCCCGTTCGCCCGCCACGGCATCAGCATGAACCGCATCGAGTCGCGCCCGTCGCACCACGGCAAGTGGGAATACGGCTTCTTCATCGACCTGGCTGGCCACATCGACGACGCGCCGATGCAGGCTGCCCTGGCCGAACTGGAAGCGCACTCTGCGCAGATCAAGGTGCTCGGCTCCTACCCGGTGGCCGTGCCCTGACTGCTGCTTCGGCGGCAACAGCCGCCGCTCCCTGATGCATCGCCGGCGTTGCCGGTGTTTACGGAATGATCGAACGATGAGCAACGCGCAACACTGGATTGCCCGCAAGGGCCAGCCGCTGCAGGGCAGCCTGACCATTCCCGGCGACAAGTCGGTCTCGCACCGCTCGGTGATGTTCGCCGCGCTGGCCGATGGCACCTCGCATATCGAAGGCTTCCTGGAAGGCGAAGACACCCGCGCCACCGCGCGCATCTTCAGCCAGCTCGGCGTCCGCATCGAAACGCCCAGCCCGTCGCAGCGCATCGTGCATGGCGTCGGCATCGACGGCCTGCGGGCACCCAGCGCACCGCTGGATTGCGGCAACGCCGGTACCGGCATGCGCCTGCTCGCCGGCCTGCTTGCAGGCCAGGCATTCGACTGCACGCTGATCGGCGACGAGTCGTTGTCGGGCCGCCCGATGCGCCGCGTCACCGGCCCGCTGGCGCAGATGGGGGCGAAGATCGACACCCAGGACGACGGCACGCCGCCGCTGCACGTGCATGGCGGCCAGTCGCTGCACGGCATCGATTTCGCCTCGCCGGTGGCCAGCGCACAGATCAAGTCCGCAGTGCTGCTGGCGGGCCTGTACGCACAGGGCGAAACCAGCGTGCTGGAACCGCACCCGACCCGCGACTACACCGAGCGCATGTTGTCTGCGTTCGGCGTGGACATCGAATTCTCGCCGGGCAAGGCCCGCCTGCGTGGCGGCCAGCGCCTGCGCGCCACGGATATCGTGGTGCCGGCCGACTTCTCGTCTGCCGCGTTCTATCTGGTGGCGGCCAGCATCATTCCCGGTTCCGAGCTGCGCCTGAAGCAGGTCGGCCTGAACCCGCGCCGCACTGGCCTGCTGCACGCGCTGCGCCTGATGGGCGCGGACATCACCGAGGAGAACCCGGCCGAGCAGGGCGGTGAGCCGGTGGCGGATCTGGTGGTGCGCTACGCCCCTCTGAAGGGCGTGCGCATTCCGGAAGCCCTGGTGCCGGACATGATCGATGAGTTCCCGGCGCTGTTCGTGGCCGCCGCCGCCGCAGAAGGCCAGACCGTGGTCAGCGGCGCCGCCGAACTGCGGGTGAAGGAATCCGACCGCCTTGCTGCGATGGCCACCGGCCTGCGCGCGCTGGGCATGCAGGTGGATGAAACTGAAGACGGCGCCACCCTGCACGGCGGCGTGCGCCTGGGCAGCGGCACCATCGAAAGCCACGGTGACCACCGCATCGCAATGGCGTTCGCCATCGCCGGCCAGATCAGTGACGGCGAAGTGCGCATCAACGATATCGCCAACGTCGCCACATCGTTCCCGGACTTCGACGGCCTGGCGCGTAGCGCCGGGTTCAACCTGACCTGACCGGCACCGCAACCGCCGGGCCACGCCCGGCGGATCGCATTGCACGGCAGGTGCCAACCCTGGTTGGCGCGCTTTTCCGCATAAAAGGACGGAGGCCGAAGCCTCCGTCTAAACATCACGAACCCCTCGTCCGCGATCAACGCTGCTCGGTACGGAAATCCACCGGGACCCGCACCACGCTGGCGACGGCACGGCCCTCGTGCATCGCCGGCTGGAACTTCCAGTTCTGCACGGTGTTCAGCACCGCGCGATCCAGATCACGACTGCGCTCGCCGCTGCGCGAAACGATCGCAGCATTGGCGACATTGCCCTGGGTATCTACATTCAGGCTGGCGATCACGCTGCCCTGCACGCCACTCCGCAGGGCGGCGGCGGGATAGGTGGGCATGCGATTGCTGGCCAGCGGGCGGGCCTCGCGATTGCGCACAACCGGTGCGGCCTTCCGCGAAACAGTCGCCGGGGCTGTCTGGCGCGCTCCAGGGGCTGCTGCATCTTTCACCACGGCCTGCTCGGGGGCTGGCAACATGCGTTCGCCGACAGGGGCCGGTGCCACGTCTTCCTGGTTTGAATGACGCAGCCAGAGCAGGGCGGCAGCAAACATCGCCACGATCAGCGCGATCCACATCCAGGGTGACGTGGGTTTGTGCTGCAGGCTGGAACCCTGCTGCAGCTGCGGCGAATGAAGGTCTTCGTGGGTGGTGGCAGCCATCGCTAACTCCTTCCGTCAATGGACGACGTGGGAAGTGTTGCGCGAGCCACGGACGAGAAGTGTCAGCGTTGTGTCAACGCCACCGGCCGGGTTCAGTTTGCCTGCCGGGAAGCGTTCAGTTACTGGGTCTTGAAGTCGAACGGCACTTCAATGCTGCCGGGGACGGCCTGGCCATTGTTCTGAGCCGGGGTGAAGCGCCAACGGCGCACGGCATCGGTGGCGGCACGGTCGAGCTCGCGTGAACCGCTGCGCTGGATCACCTTGGCGTTGTTGGGATAGCCGGTAGCGTCCACGTCCACGCGTACCACCACGGTGCCGGTTTCGCCGGCGCGTAGGGCGGCGGCGGGGTACGACGGCGGTGGCGACTGGCCGGCGATCGGCATCGGCTGGCTGTTGCCGGTCGTGGCCGGCGCAGCGCCCGGGGGGGCCGGGGCCGGCTCGGCGATGGGGGCGGGCGGCGGCGGGGCGGTTTCGACCAGCTTCGGCGCTTCGTCCTCGACCGGCGCTGGCTTTGCATCGGGCATGTCGCTGGAACCGGCCGCAGCGGCCAATGGTTCCGGAAGGGGCTCGATCTGGGCGGTTTCCTGCGGCGTCTGCGCGGCAGGATCGGCGCGGAAGAATTCCTTGTCGCGACCGGTCAGCCAGACCAGCACGAACAGCAGCACGCCCACCCCGAAGGCGATACCGGCGATCTTCAGGGCGTTGCGCGGGATATGCACAGTGAACGACTTGGCGGACGACGAGCGGGGTGCAGACATGGACCGGACCAGTACGGAATGGTTCGATTCTGCCACGGCGGGAATGAACCGGGCGGCAGAAATCCGTATAACAAGCGATAATCCCATCCCTGATACCCACCACGACGCCTGCCATGCTTGATCCAGCCCTGCTCCGCCACCAGCCCGCCGACCTCGCCGAACGCCTGCGCACCAGCCGCGGCTTCGAGCTCGACGTGTCTGCCCTGGAGTCCCTGGAGGCTGATCGCAAGCGCATCCAGGTGCGGACCCAGGAGCTGCAGAGCCTGCGCAACAGCCGTTCCAAGGCCATCGGCCAGGCCAAGGCCAAGGGCGAGGACGTTTCGGCCATCATGGCCGAGGTCGCTGCCTTCGCCGACGAGCTGAAGGCTTCGGAAGTGGCGCTGGACGAACTGCGCGAGAAGATCGAAGCGATCTCGATGGGCATTCCGAACCTGCCGGCCGATGACGTGCCCGCCGGTGCCGACGAGAACGACAACGTCGAGCAGGCGCGCTGGGGTACTCCGCGCCAGTTCGATTTCAAGGTGCTCGACCACGTCGAACTGGGCGCCCGCAACGGCTGGCTGGACGGCGAGACCGCGGCCAAGCTGTCCGGCTCGCGCTTCACCGTGCTGCGCGGCCCGATCGCGCGCCTGCACCGTGCGCTGGCCCAGTTCATGGTGGACCTGCACACCGGCGAGCACGGCTACGAGGAAACCAACGTGCCGCTGCTGGTCAACGCCGATTCGCTGCGCGGCACCAGCCAGCTGCCGAAGTTCGAGGACGACCTGTTCAAGACCGCCGTGGGCGACTCCACGCGTTACCTGATCCCGACCTCGGAAGTGCCGCTGACCAACATCGTGCGCGACGAGATCGTCGACGCCGAGCGCCTGCCGCTGCGCATGACTGCCCACTCGATGTGCTTCCGCGCCGAGGCCGGCAGCGGCGGCCGCGACGTGCGCGGCATGATCCGCCAGCACCAGTTCGAGAAGGTCGAGCTGGTGTCGATCAGCCGCCCGGAAGACAGCGATGCCGAGCACCAGCGCATGACCCGCTGTGCCGAAGTGGTGCTGGAAAAGCTGGGCCTGCCGTACCGCAAGGTGATGCTGTGCACCGGCGACATGGGCTTCTCGGCCATCAAGACCTACGATCTGGAAGTCTGGCTGCCGTCGCAGGAGACCTATCGTGAGATCTCCTCGTGCTCGAACTGTGGTGATTTCCAGGCCCGCCGCATGCAGGCGCGCTGGCGCAACCCGGCCACCGGCAAGCCGGAGCTGGTGCACACCCTGAACGGCTCGGGCGTGGCGGTCGGTCGCGCGATGATCGCGGTGATGGAGAACTACCAGAACGCGGACGGCAGCATCACCGTGCCGGAAGCGCTGCGCCCGTACATGGGTGGGCTGGAAACCATCGCCTGACAGCCGGCGCGTTGCGCCGCCGCCCGAGCATAGGCTCGGGCGCTACTGGGTTTCTGCTGCTCGCAGCTTCTCCAGGGGTACCCATCCCGGTTCGCCGGTCTCCGGCACGCACCACGCCCAACCATTGAGCGTGCGCAGCCCACGCAGCCTCTGCCCCGGGTCCACATCCAGTTCCCGCGCGCAGTAATCCTCCGTGGCAAACGCGTCACCCTGCGCATCGCGACCGATCACCGGTGCCGGCACGAATCCGGGCTGCTGCCCCTCGGCCTCGCACAGGAACCAGTCCTCCCAGCCCTCCGGGCCTTCATAGCGTTCGCCCACCACCAGCGCCTGGCCACGACGCAGGGTGATCGGGTGCGGAAATTCGCTGCGGTGCGCAGTCGTCACGATGTAGTTCATGACCCACTGTACCGTTTCCGCCGGGCATGACCCGGCGCTGCCCTCCCGATCCGGTAGCACCGGGCCATGGCCGGCGGGCGGGAATCGGTCCACAAAAAAACAGCCCCGCAGAGCGGGGCCGCCAGGATGGGCCGGGATGGGGGAGGGGATCCCGGCCCGCGTTCAGCGCCTTGACGAGGAGAGAGCGGCGCCGAACGCTGGAACGCTTATGCCGCGACGGCGTCTGCCGCTTCGTGCGACGGCAGTGCCGCCAGCGCGCCGGCAATGGCGTCTTCACGATGCTGCGGCGAGTAGGCGATGCCTTCGGCACGCACGAACTCGATGTCGTTGATGCCCCAGAACGCGAACGTCTGGCGCAGGAAGGGCTCCTGGAAGTCAGCCGGCGAATCGGTGTAGATGCCACCGCGGCTGCTGACCACGATCACCCGCTTGCCGCCGGCCAGGCCGACCGGGCCGTTCTCGGTGTACTTGAAGGTGCGACCGGCCACGGCGACGCGGTCGATCCAGGCCTTCAGCGTGGACGGAACGCTGAAGTTGTACATCGGCGCGCCGATCACCACGATGTCCGCGGCAAGGAACTGCTCGAGCACCTGTTCAGCATCGGCGGTCTCCGCCGCATCCGCCTTGGCCAGCGAGCTGCTGCGCAGATGCGGTACCGGATTGGCGTCAAGATCGCGATAATCGACCTGCAGGCCTTCGATCTGCTGCTTGAACCGGGCCACCACGGCGGCTGTCAGGTGGCGGGAGACGGAGTTCTCGCCAAGCACGCTGGCGTCGAGATGCAGAAGCTTCATGGCAGTCACCTATGTTCTGGGAGGGAGGGGCGGGTAGCCCCCGCCGACGGAGAGAACGATAGGTTGTTGCAAAGGCGGGATAAAGGTGTTTGAATGCCACGTATTGTTCTAGATATGGAACTCGGGCATGCATGACCTGAATGATCTGTACTACTTCGCGATGGTGGTCGACCACGGCGGATTTGCCGCTGCCGAGCGTGCGCTGGGCATTCCCAAGTCGCGCCTGAGCCGCCGTATCAGCCAGCTGGAGACCGACCTGGGCGTGCGCCTGCTGCAGCGCTCCACGCGCCGTTTCGCGGTCACCGACGTCGGCACCAGCGTGCACCGCCACGCGCAGACGATGCTGGCCGAGGCACAGGCTGCACGCGAAGTGGTGGACCGCCTCAGTGCGGAACCGCGCGGCGTGGTGCGTGCCAGTGTGCCGGTCTCGCTGGCGCAGATGCAGCTGCCCAAGCTGCTGCCCAAGTTCCTCGAGCAGTACCCTAAGGTGCGGCTGCAGCTGAACATCAGCAACCGCCGCGTAGACATCATCAATGAAGGCTACGACGTTGCCCTGCGCGTGCGTTCGCGCCTGGACGACGACGGCAGCCTGGTGATGCGCAGCTTCGGCCAGGTGCAGGAACTGCTGGTGGCGAGCCCGAAGTACCTGGACCGGGCCGGCCGTCCCAAGGATCCGGAAGAGCTGACCCAGCACGTCACCCTCAGCATCAGCGAAGACGAAGCGCGCCAGCGCTGGGAGCTGCACGGGCCGGAAGGCGAAGTGCGCCGCGTCGACCTGCAGCCGCGTGTGGCCGGCTTCGACTTCCCGCTGCTGCAGAGCATGGTCAAGGACGGTTTCGGCATCACCATGCTGCCGGAAACCGTGTGCGCCGATGCCGTACGCAATGGCGAGCTGGAAGTGGTGCTGCCGGACTGGTCGCTGCCGCAGGGCGTGTGCCATGCCGTGTTCGCCTCGCGCCGTGGCCTGTTGCCGGCGGTGCGCGTGTTCATCGATTTCCTGGCCGAGCACCTGCCGCCGCAGCTGGAGGCCTCGCGCCTGCATTGCGATGGAGCCTGCGAGAAGGCCAAAGAGCGCATCAAGGCCAGTGCGCTGGGCGCGTTGGCGGTGGACGCCGGCTGAGGGACATCAACGGTAGCGCCGGGCCATGCCCGGCGTTGCTGTATCCGGCGGCGATCACTTCCGCCCGAACAATCTGTCCCAGAAGCTGCGTCGCGGGGCTGCCTGCGGCGCTGGCTGGGTAGCAATGACCGGTGCCTCCAGCACCGCCATCAGCGCCGCGCTGCGCGGCTTCTTCAGAAAGCGCGCATAGTCCAGATAGCTGGTTACGTTGCTCATGTGCAGGCGCTCGGGCATCGCCGGCAGTGCGCCGCCCTGCAGCAGCACCCGCAACGCCCCGGGGCGGTCCAGCCGGATCGCCTCGAACACGGCGGTGCCCCCGCATCCAGGTTCGATCTGGTTGGCGCGCTGCGGCGCACCCTTCAGCAGGTCGCGCAGCGCATCGGTGTCGTCCCGGTCCACGGCGGCCACCAGCCGTGCCAGCGCTTCGGCTTCTTCCGGTGGACGGTTGTCGCGATAGGCCTGATCGGCGATCTCGCGCTCGTCGCGCCCGTCACCGCCCTGGATGCACAGGAAATCGGTGACCAGTGCTACCGGAATGCCGGAGGTATCCAGCGCCCAGTAGCTCGGATACACACCGTCGCCCCAGCCGCTGGTGAATACGACCAGGGCGTGCGGCGAGTCCTCGCCCCAAGGGTCGTACTCGGCGCCTTCGTCGAGGCCGTCGTGGTCGATCAGGGCATCCGGCCACGCATTGTCTTCGTCACCATCGGCCTGTTCGATCAGGGCCAGCAGTGCCTGCTGGGTATCGGTGTCCATGAAACAGCCGATGCCGGCGTCGACCGGATAGCCGATGAAGCTGTCCTCATCCAGGCCGGTCAGGTCCTGCGTGGTCCAGCGCGCCATCTGCCAGTGCAGTGCGGACGCGGTGAGTGCCTGGCGCGGCTTGAACCAGACCACGGCCAGCGCCGGGCGTCCGCTGTGCACGATGATCTCCACTGGATGGCTGCCTAGCGGGGCGGTGTAGTCGGCCAGCGCCGGTGCCTCGGCCTGGACCAGCGGATCGCAGACCACCAGATGCCCGCTGCTGACCGGCAGGTGGCCGGCGAAGGTGCGGTGCAGGGCCACTGCGGCCAGCTGGGTGTCGTCCAGCAGGGTGGTGCGCAGGTTGGCCAGGTCGAGGTGGGCCATGGGGGCTCCGGATGCAGTCGAGCCCCCACCGTGCCGGATGCGAGGGACGGGGGCAAGGGTGGTCTTGGGCAAATGGCCTTCACGTGCGAGAATACGCCCCTGCCCGGGCGACCGGGACCCGATTGGAGAGATGGCCGAGCGGTTTAAGGCACCGGTCTTGAAAACCGGCGAAGGGTTAAACCTTCCGTGGGTTCGAATCCCACTCTCTCCGCCAGATAGATGAAGAAGCCGCCCACTGGGCGGCTTTTTTATGTGGCTCGCGGAGAACATCGAGCGAAAGAAGCCCCGCAGGGTTCGATGCCGGTAAGCGCTTCTGGTAAACAAACCTTGAGGTAGGTGCCGGTCAATTTGAATGTGCCGGATGCCCGCGCTAGGCTTCGGACGCCCAAGGAGGGCGACCAACGGAGTCATGGCATGAAGATTGGATTCAAGCTTGCTGTTGCGGTTGCGGCCTGTGCGTTGACCTTTGGAATCAGCAGCGCGACCGCGAAATCACCCGGGCCGTGCTCCTACTGCGAGGTTCAGTACGTGGCATGTGAGACGTCAGGTACAGATGCGAGCATCTGTTTCCGGAACTACATGCAATGCCTGCGCACCAACGGCTGCATCATCCCGTAACAGGACACCGGGGCGCTTGCAGGGTCCTTGTGATGCCTGCTGGTATCCAGACCAAAGCCTCGGCCCAGCCGGGGCTTCTTCTTTTCCGGGAACGCCATGGCGTAGAGGCGACATCCTGTTGTGGGCAGGCGTGCGTGGATGGAGCGGGATACATTCATCCCCGCCGCCCACCCTTCGGCTTGTTATGGCACAACGGATAGCTGGAGCACGATCTGAACGCCCCATGCGGACCGGTCCTGTCCACGAACACGCCCACCTTGCACACCGGGCAGCGTTCTTCGTGGATGACCGCCCCTGAGATCGCGGTCACCTCCACGGCCCCTTCCGCCACCAGTTCATCGAGGAACGGCGAACGTTTCCCCTGCAGGGTGAACATTGCAACCGACCGTCGCGCGCGCGTGAGCGCGACATAGAACAGGCGCCGCTCTTCGCTCAATGGGTAGGCATCCCCATCCGGCATCGCCAAGGAAAGCACAGGATCATCCGCACGCAGGCTCGGGAAGCCGCGGTGGACCATTCCCGGCAGGATCACGTAATCCGCCTCGCGTCCCTTCGACCGGTGCGCCGTGAGGAACTCCACGTTCATCGTGCGGCCGAATGCGGTCTTCCAATCCGAGGGCACCGCGCTGTGATCGGCGCGGTAGCGGCCCAGGACGAACACCGTCACGCGTCCGTTGTGGCCTTGCGGCACCGCGCCGGACAACAACTGCTGATGCAGCTTGGCAAGATACTGGCGGATGCCATCCTGCACTTCCTCACGGCGGGCCAGCTGGAACGCCTGCAGCACCGGGCCCACCGCCGGCGTCGCAGAATGAACCGCCTTGACGATCTGCGCCGGATTGCGGCTGATGAAGCGGCCGGACACGTCGCAGAGTGCCTGCGGGCAGCGGAATGTCTGCTCCAGTTTCAGTACCTGACCATGCCCCATCCATTGCCGGAAACCGGTCATCACTGAAACGTCTGCACCGGCGAAGCGGTTGATCGACTGCCAGTCATCGCCCACCGCGAACAGGTAGCGACCGGGACGGCTGACCAGCGCGCGGCAGAGGCGTGCGCGGGCGCGCGATGCGTCCTGGAACTCGTCTGCCATCACCAGTTCATAGGGTGATTCATAGCGGCCCTGTTCCAGCAGTCCGGCCGCCATGTTGAGCATGTCTTCGAAATCGATGCCGTGCTCGTCAGCCAGTGCGTTGTCCCAGGCCTGGAAAACAGGGCTGGCGATTTCCAGGAAGCGCCGGTGCCGTTCCTTGAACTGGTCTTCGGGCATCTGTCGCAGGCGCTCGGCCATATCGTCCAGCGTCAGGCAGTTGCTCTTGGCATGGGCAATGAAGGTTCGCATCAAGCCAATCAGATCCGTGTCGGGCATCGGCTTGGCGCTCTGGTCAGGCAGCTCGCGATCCGGGTTCGGGTCGAGTTCGACACCAGACGCACCCAGCCGCTCGGCCAGATCCTGCAGGGCCTGTCCACTGCGCAGGCCGAACGACGTCGTTTCGACCACTGCGGTGCCGCGTGCCGCATGCTGCGGCCGCTTCCAGTGCATCCCTTCGTTGTAGTTGGGAAAGTGCTTCGGCGGCTGGCCATCGGCATCCAGCGCAAAGTGCTCGTGACAGAGCCGGGCGTCCGGATAGTAGAAGTCCGGGCGATACTGGCGATGGGTATCCGTCGCGGTATCGAACTCGTAGCGCCGCTCGTAGTCATACGCCACGCCGTTGTAGAACAGCCAGTTGGCGATCACGCACTCTTCCAGGCTCTTTACCCGCTCGCCCTGCAGTGTGCGGATGTAGGGCCTGCCATCGCGGTCGTAGCCGTCAGCCTCCATTTCCGTGCCGAAGGATGGGAGGTCGCGACCGAACACGAGGCGGAACATGTCCCATTGGGTGCGGAAGTGGGTCGAGCGGTCCTTCAGATCGTCGACCAGTTCGACCAGCTTGTTGAACCCCTGCGTGGCGTCAGTGGCCCATTCCGGGATAGCGGGCTTGCGCCCCGTGGCCTTGGCGATGATGGCCAGGCCCAGCGCGTGGAAGGTCTGCGCTTCCACAGCGGCACCGGCAATTCCAAGTCGCTCGAATGACTGCTGCGCACGCGCCTCCAGTTCCTTGGCGGCATCCTTGTTGAAGGCGAGCATCACGATGCGCTCGGGTTCGACAAAGCCCCGATCAATGGCATAAGCGGCCTTGGCGACCAGGGTGGAGGTCTTGCCCGAACCGGCTGCGGCCACCACCTGAACCCGGTTGTCGAAGCAGATGACCGCGCGGGCCTGTTCCTCGGTCAGTGGTTTGCTCTCGACCCGATCCAGGAAACTCCTGGCCAACGCCAGTTCCCGCAGGGTCATCGCTTCATTGGCGGCGGCCCAGGCAGCGGGCCAGTCCAGATTCCAGTCGCGCAGCGCGTCCAGCGCCGCACGATGGCTGTGCCCGTGCAGATCTTCACGCACGTCCTCATCGAGGAACAGCCGCTCCAGCTCCGATGGCGGCAGGGGCAGGGCGGCGCGCTCGGCCAGCAGCGCCTGCTGCTGCTCGTGGGTGATCCAGCGGCGGCCCGTAGTGCCCCGGTCGATGAGGTCATCTGCTGCGCACAACCAGGACTGGATCTGCTGCAGTACTTCGTCAAACAAGGCCTTGCGCCCACGCCCGGTGTGGGCAAGGCGTACCTGTTGCAGGGCTGCGGCAAGCCGCGATGCTTGTCCGTTGGGCAGCCCGTCCACGCACAGCCCGTCGGTATTGCCGAGCTGCAGCGCGATCCGTGACCAGAAGACCCCTGGAATGATCTGTACCTGTGGATCATCCGCCATGCGCCGCCGATGCTGCTGGCCGGAAACCACCAGCTCGACGTGTTCGCCATCAAGCCGCAGTCGCCAATCAGGCGAGCGGGTCACACGTCGGCCCCAGCGCGAGGGGCGCCATTCCATAGACATCCAGATACTGCCCTGCAAGCGTCAATGGGGCGTACAGCGCCCCCAGCCCCACATGATAAGAGCCCCTGACGATGCGTGCGGCCTTGCCTGCGGGCACGGCATGTTCACCATTCGCCACAGCATGGGAGCTGCATCAACGGCCGTTGATCCGGATGATCCGCTTACGCGTTCACATCCACGACGATGCGGCCGCGCACCTTGCCGGGGATGATCTGCTCATAGACATCCAGCACCTCAGCGAGGCCGATCTGCTGCACGGTGCTTTCCAGCTTTTGCGGATCCAGGTCGGACGCAAGCCGATCCCAAGCGCGCTGGCGAACCTCTTGTGGAGCATTCACCGAATCCACGCCGGCCAGGGTCACGTTGCGCAGGATGAAGGGCAATACCGAGCCGTACAGAGCGTCGCTCTGCGCCAGGCCGCACGCGGCCACGGCACCGCGATACTTTGTCTCGGCGATGGCGTTGACCAGGGTAGGGCCGCCGGCCACATCCACCACGCCGGCCCAGCGTTCGGGGCTCACGGGCCGGCTGCGCGGTTCCGAAAGCTGCGCGCGGTCGATGATTTCGCTCGCACCCAGGTTGTGCAGATACTCAGCATGCTCCGGGCGCCCGGTAGCGGCCACCACGCGGTAACCCAGCTTCGAGAGGATTGCCACCGCGATCGAGCCGACGCCACCGTTGGCGCCGGTCACCAACACATCGCCTTTGTCGGGCGTCACGCCGGCATGTTCCAGGGCCAGCACGCATAGCATGGCGGTGTAGCCCGCGGTGCCGATGGCCATGGCGTCGCGGGTGCTCAGGCTGCCGGGAATCCGGTTGAGCCATTCGCCGCGTACACGGGCGCGTTGGGCGAGGCCGCCGTGGTGGCTCATGCTCAGGTCCCAGCCATTGAGCACGACGCGGTCGCCTGGCTTGAAAGCGGCCCTGCTGGATTCCAGCACCACGCCTGCCAGATCGATTCCGGGGATGAGCGGGAATGTCCGGATGATCGGACTCTTGCCGGTGAGCGCAAGCGCATCCTTGTAGTTGAGCGTGGAGTACTCGACCTGCACGAGCACGTCGCCCTCCATCAGGTCGGCCTCTTCGAAATCGACCAGCTCCGTGGAAACGCGGTTCTCGCTCTTGCGGGTCAGCAGCGCCTTGAAACTCATGTTGGGGCCTCACGTTCAGTGGATGGCCCCATGCTAGGCTCGCACCACTATCGCAACAAGAACGATGATTTTCCGTAGGTACTATGGTTTTCCGGAGTATGCATGCGTAGCAGGCGTTGGGACGGCAAGAGCGGTTGCGCGGTGGAGGTCACGCTGTCAGTGATCGGCGGTGTGTGGAAGCCGATCATTCTTTTTCACCTGATGAGCCGCAAGCGACGTTTCATGGAACTGACGCGGCGGGTGCCCAACGCCACCCAGTCCATGCTCACCAGCCAGCTGCGGGAACTGGAGGCGGACGGGGTGGTGATCCGCCATGTCTATCCGGAGGTGCCGCCCAAGGTGGAGTACGAGCTTTCCGAATTCGGCCGCACGCTGGTGCCGGTGCTGCTGGCCATGCGCGAGTGGGGTGAAACCTATCGCGGCCATGGAAGCACGGACAGCGGTTGCTGAGCGACGGGACCGCCGATCACCCGGCCGGCCACAACGTGCCCGTGGTGGCGGGCGCGATGAATGATCCCGCTCACGTGCGCGGTTCGATGCCCACCGACGTGGCGGTGCAGACCCCGGTCGCTCAGTCGCTGCAGCAGATCGTGGCCGACAGTAGCGGATAGAGCGATGCCCCTCGCAGGAGGGGCATCACGGGTTCTACGGAGCTGCTTTCGGTTGACGCGGATCGGCGATGATCCGCGAGGGTGATCCATACAGCACCAGGACCCGCATGCCGGTGCTGAACACCGGATCGGGGCCCTGCACGACGGTCATCAGGTTGCCGTTCTCCGTCTGCACCACGTACTCGAGGCCCTTGGCCTGGGAAAGTGCGCGTTCGGAAGCTGCACCGGCGATCGCGCCCACCACCAGGCCGCCGATGGCACCGATGGCGGCAGCCTGGTCGCTGCCACCGATGGTCGAGCCGGCCACGCCGCCAGCGGCGGCGCCGGCAACGGCACCGCCTCCCTGCGAGCCGTCGATACTGACCGCGCGAACGCTGATGACCGTGCCGCTGACCGTACGGTTGACCTGTCCCACTGAACCGATGGAGTAACTGTCCGTGCGCACGTTGGGTGCGCAGGCCATCAGCATTGCCGCCACCGAAGCGGTCAGCAGCACGCCCTTCACGGCGCTTCCTGCTTGTTCGGGAACATCGGCCGGGTGATGTCCACGGTCTCCAGCGCCTGCAGGAACTGGGCGATGTTGTTCTGCGCCGAGCGGCTGATCGATTCGCGGGCGCGGATGACACCGGCAAAGGCATAGTTGAACGGCACCTCGCCCGAAGCGCTCACGTCCTGGGTGTAGACGATGCTACCGGTGGCGCGATCGATCAGTTCATAGCGGGCGATCGTCTTGGTCGTCATCGATGCCCCGAAGCTGGGAATGTCGATGGCCAGGATCTTCACCGACAGGCTCAGCTTCACCGGCGCATCGTCGCGGAACACCGCCATCTTGTTCAGTGCTTCGGTCAGCGCGTTCTGCCACATCTGCGGCACTTCATGCTGGGCCTGCGCCGGAATCTTGCCCTTGGCCTCGTCCGGGCGTGCCAGCGTGACCGTCAGCGACTTCAGTTCACCGTCGATCTTCTTGCTGCTGACCCCGACGTTCGGCACCGAGAAATTGAGCGGCGGATTGGTGGTGCAGCCCACCAGCGACGCAGCGAGGATCGCTGCGAACAGGAACTTCTTCATCCATTTTCCCCTGTGATTACGTTGAAACATCCATGGTGCGTCTTGTGCTTGTCCGCAACGTCCGTGCTGCACCGCATGCGTTGCCACCGGTGGCCTGCTGGCGTGGCTGAACGCGCGAAAGCATACCTGAATCGGGGGCGCATGCAGCGCCGCCCGATTCAATGCCTCGACCAACCCGTAGCAGCGGGCAGGGGCGACGACTCAGAAGGCATAGGCGGCCTGCAGATAGACCCGTCGTGGCTCGCCCGGGAAATGCCCGTTCCGGGCGATGAAGCCACTGGCCGCATACACCTTGTCGAACAGGTTCTTGACGTTGGCCTGGAACTGCCATTGCTTCCACGTGGTCTTCCAGCTCATGTCGAACACGGTATAGGCCTTCACCGCCTGCCCATCCAGGCTGACGCGTTCGCCGACGTGGTCCGCGCCGAAGCCAATGGCCGAATGGATCGCCGGCAGGTCGTAACGTGTCCACAGGCCCAGCGTGTTGCGTGGTGCATTGGCAAAACGGTCGCCGGAGGCATTGGTGATGCCGCCCGGGCCCGCGTCCTTCACCCGCGCATCGTTGTAGGCGTAGGTCAGGTTCACCACCCAACGTTCGGTGACGTCGGCCAGCAGGTCCAATTCCATGCCGGTGCTGCGTACCAGCCCCAGCGCGGCCAACTGGTTCACGCCACCGATCACCGCGCCGGTGGCCTGCACGATGTTGCTGCGATCGATGCGATACGCCGCCATGTTCACGCTGACGCGCTCGGCCAGCAGTGATTTCAGCCCGACCTCCCACTGCTTGCTGCGCTCGGCATCGAACGGGCCACCGGCGGCCGGGTTCTGGTTTGCCGCACTCTGCGGCACGAAGCCGCTGGCCACGTTGGCGTAGACGTTCAGTCCATCGCGCACGGTAAACGTGCTGCCCAGCCGCCAGCTGAGATCGTTGCCATCGACACCGCTGCCGGCGATGCGATCCTCATCCTTGAAACCATCCCAGCGCAGCCCGGCCAGCACATGCCAGCGCGGGCCCAGCGCCAGCTCATCCTGCAGGTAACCGCCATAGCGTTTGCTGCGGGTGGACGTGCTGCGCCAGGGCAGGGCGCCCAGGTTGTAGTCGTGCCAGGTGCTGGCGCCGTACACCGGGTTGAACAGGTCGATGCCGCGCACCGGGCCCGCCCCGCGTGCCAGGTCGGCACTGTTTGCCGTCTGCGCGGTGAAGTCGGCGTCGAGCTGGTACACGTCGGCACCGAACAGCACCTTGTGTCCGATGCGGCCGGTGTCGATCCGCCACACCGCATTGGCATTGGCGGTGAACGCCTCATTGTCGCGGATCTGGTTGCGCAGCTGCCGGGTCATCCATTCGGCCACGCCATCGCGGTCGCGGTCGATCAGGCCCATCGGCTCGTGGTACATCTGGTGCTCGTTGTTGCTGAACCAGCGTGCGGCGACGTCCACGTCCAGATCGTCCCGCGGGGCGAAGCGGTACTGCGCCAGCGCCACCCTGGCGCGCATGTCGAGGAAATCGCTGGCCTCGTTGTGGTTCCAGCGGCGGTTGGTCATGAAGCTGCCGGCATCGTCCACCGGCACGCCGCGCAGGCGGTTGCCGCCCAGGTTCTGGGTGATGTCGGTGAACTGCAGCACCAGCTCGCCGGTCTGGCCCACGTCGAAGGCCAGCGAGGCATCGCCGATCACGCTTTCGCTGTCTGCGTTCCAGCGCAGGCCCCGCTCGGTATCCCCGTACAGCCCGGCGCGATAGCGGATGCTGCCGGTGGCGTTCAGTGGGCCGGTGCCCTCGACCGAGCCGGCACGGAAGCCCTCGTTGCCCATCTGCACTTCGATGCGGCGCTCGGCGGTGGCCTTCGGCTTGCGTGTCACGTAGTTGATGACGCCGCCGGCGTCTCCGCCGCCATACAGTGCTCCCGCCGGGCCCTTCAGCACCTCCACCCGTTCGATGTTGAACAGCTGTGGTACCGAGAAGCCGGCGTACGGGTCGCCACGCAGGCCGTCATACAGCACGTTTTCCTGACGGAAGCCGCGCAGGGTGACCCCGGCGTAGCTGAAGAAGCTGATGCCACTGATGCTGCGGTACAGGTCGGTGACCTGGCGTGCCGCCTGATCGTCGATCAGCTCGCGCGGAACCACCTGGATCGATTGCGGTACCAGCGCCAGTGGAGTGTCGGTGCGCGTGCCCACGGCGGCATCGTCCACCCGGTAGAGGGTCTGTGCCCGGCCGCGGACCTCGACCTTGTCCAGCGCCGTCGCGGTTGCAGGGGGTGATTCCGCGGCGTGGGCGAGGGTTGCCAAGGGTAAGGTCAGTGCGAGGTGCAGGGCGCGCTGGCGGAACAGAACGGTAGGCATGGGAGAGGTGTCGGTGATTGCAAATGAGAAAGAGTAGCATTTGCAATGCTTCGTGACCTATCCCCCGAATGCGCTATGGATGTGCACCCGGGTCTGTGTAGGGCGTGCCAGCCAGGGCGACCAGCACTCCGGTGGCGCCGCGCACGATCATCTGCACCATCGCCTCGCGGGGATCTTTGCCCAGTGCCTGGCTGGCCAGGCCCTTTTCGTAGGCGGCCACCATCGAGGCCACCAGCATGGCAGCGCCCAGACGCGCTTCCGCGTCGCCGGCGGGTCGCCCAATCGCCTCCGCCATCCACTGGGCCAGGTCGTCGGTCAGTTGCGCCTGCAGGCGCCGGGCATGCGCGACCAGTACCGGGCTGTCGGCCACTGTGGACCAGAACGCGGCGGCGCCAGGATTGATCCGCAACAACGGATGGCCGGAATCGAGCAGCTCGCGCACCAGCGACTGGAACGCCGCGAGCGGGGTCATTCCGCGCCGCGCCGCCATGCCCTCGCGCAGCAGTGCGCGCGCTTCTTCGTCACGGTCGAAGACGAGGTCTTCCTTGCTGGCGAAGTAGTTGAACACCGTCTTGCGCGAGACCCCGGCGGCCTCGGCGATCTCGGCCATGGACACGGCCTCGAAGCCGCGCGCGACGATCAGCCCGGTGGCAACGTCGGAAATCGTTTGGCGGGTCTCGGCTTTTCGCTGCTCGCGGCGGCCAGGCGGCTGGATCATGAGGGGTTCACTTGCGGAAACGTACACCGAGTGTAACCTTCTACTGGCCAGAGCGCCGGCCCGGCGCTCGTGAGGAATCCCCCCCATGCAGTACGACGTTGTCATTGCCGGGGCGGGCCCGGTGGGTCTGTTCCTATCCTGCGAACTGGCCCAGGCCGGATGTTCGGTGCTTGTGCTGGAACAGGCCGGGTCCCCTGATTCGCCCTTGAAGCGCTTGCCGTTCGGCCTGCGTGGCTTGAACGCGCCTACCCTGGAGGCGCTGGACCGACGCGGCCTGCTGGACGCGGTGGTCGCAACGCAGGTGCTGAGGCCCGACAAAGGGCCGCCGCCGCCCGGCACCGCGCACTGGCTGGCACAGTCACGGCCGTTGGGCGGCCACTTCGCCGGCATTCCGTTCGCCTTGGAGGACGTGGACAGTGGGCGCTGGCCTCGCCGCCTGCCGACGCCAGTACCTGACCAGATGGCGGTGGCGTTGCAGTCACTGGAGGCGGTCCTGGCCGAACGTGCGATCGCCCTGGGTGTCCGCATCGTGCGTGGCTGTGCAGTGCTGGCTGTATCCCCGGATGAAGCAGGGATGGCCATTGAGACATCGGGTGCACCGGTTCATGGACGCTGGTTGGTCGGTTGCGATGGCGCCCGAAGCACGGTGCGCAAGCAGTCGGGCTTCGTGTTCGCAGGCAGCCCGCCGGAGTTCACGGGACACACGCTGCAAGTGGAGCTGGCGGACCCGACGGTGCTCACTCCGGGGCGTCAGTTCACCGAACATGGCATGTGCAATTTCAATCCGCCGGGCACGCTGGCGCTGGCCGATTTCGATGGCGGTGCAGGTCATCGCACGCCACTGGACCTGCGCACCGCCCAGGCCCTGCTGCGGCGGGTGTCAGGTCGCGAGGCAACGATCACCGCATTGCATCTGGCCACGACATGGACGGATGCCGCGCGCCAGGCAACGGCCTATCGCAGCGGCCGCGTGCTGTTGGCCGGAGACGCCGCGCACATGCATTCGCCGCTGGGAGGGCAGGGCCTGAACCTCGGCATCGGCGATGCCATGAACCTGGGTTGGAAATTGGCCGCAGTGGTGCGAGGCCAGGCCGCTGATTCACTGCTGGACAGCTATCAGGCTGAGCGCCATCCGATCGGCGCCAGGGTGCTGGACTGGTCGCGCGCCCAGGTGGCGCTGATGCGTCCGGGCCCCGGCTCGCGCGCGCTGGCGGCGGTGGTCGCCGATCTGGCCGCGACCCGCGACGGCGCCACCTATCTCGCCGAACGATTGTGGGGCGTAGCACAACCAGCGCTGTTCGATGGCGATCATCCGTGGGTTGGCCGAAGCGTGCCTGACGTCCGTCTGGCCGATGGACGTCGCATGGGAGAGCTGCTGCGTGCGGGGAAGGGCCTCCTGCTGGGACTCGATAGCGGTGTTTCGCTCGGCCCGATCATTGATCACGTGTCCCGGTCGTTTCCCTGCGTGATGTCCGCGGCGCGCGGCGCCCTGGGACTGGGCGCCGTGCTGGTGCGCCCTGACGGTATCGTTGCCTGGGCCTGCGATGCGGGCGGCGACGCATCGGGGCTGGAGTCCTCGCTGGAGCGATGGTTCGGTGTGCGGCGGTGACCGGCCCGCTAGCGGGCTGCTACCTCGGCCTGCGGGCGGCGCCCGGCTTCGCTCATCACCGAGGCCAGCTGCTTCAGTGAGTAAGGCTTGCGCAGCAGCGTGAAACCATGGCCAGGATCCCGGGCCAGCAACTCGCTGTAGCCGCTGGTGAGGATCACGGGAAGCTCAGGCAGGCGACTGCGGATGGTGCGGGCCAGATCCAGGCCGTTCATGCCTGGCATCACGACGTCGCTGAACACGACATGGAAACGGCCGGCATCATGTTCCAGCTCCTTCAGGGCCTCGTCGGCATTGCGCGCAAGTACCACGCTGTAATCCAACTCGCGCAGGGCTCCGACGGCAAACTCGGCCACGTCGACGTTGTCTTCCACAACCAGCACGCAGACGCCGTGACCATGCTGCAGACCCGGTTGCATCGCTGGCCGCTCAATTGTTCCTTTTTCCTGCGCCAGCGGCAGGTACAGCGTAAAGCGGGTACCCGTCCCGGCCCGGCTCTGTACGTCCACCTCGCCTTCTGACTGTTTGACGAAGCCGAACACCTGGCTGAGACCGAGTCCAGTCCCGGCGCCGACGCTTTTGGTGGTGAAAAAGGGCTCGAAAATGCGGTCGACCACGGCAGGGTCGATTCCCGCGCCGGTATCGGTCACGCTGATCGCGGCAAAATCGCCCTTCATCGGCGCGGCGAAGCGCACTGAAGGCACTGCGGTTACCCGCTCCACCTCGATGGTGACCTTGCCCTGTCCCTCGATCGCATCGCGGGCATTGACTGCGATGTTGATCAGTGCAGTGTCCAGCTGCGTCCGATCCAGCAGCACCGGCAACGGCGTGCCGGGCAAGGTCAACGAGACCTGGATGCGCGCACCCAGTACCGTGGTGATGATGTCCGAAAGCGCATGCACGCTCTCGCAGAGATCGAAGACCTCCGGCGACAGGCTCTGGCGACGGGAGAACGCTAGCAGCTGCGCGGTCAGCTTGGTGGCGCGGTCCGACGCTGTTGAAATGGCCTGGATGTACCGGCGCCGGTTGTCGTCCGTCGGCCAGGTGTGCAGGAGCATGTCGACCGAACCGGTGATGACCTGCAGCAGATTGTTGAAGTCGTGGGCCACCCCGCCGGTGAGCTGGCCGATCGCCTCCAGCTTCTGCGACTGGCGCAGCTGCTCGCGGGCGCGCACCAGTTCCAGGTGAGCCTCCCGTGCCTGCTCGGTGATCGCCGCCACCTGGCGGCTGTGTCGGTCCCGCTCGATCACCCGTTCGGTCTGCTCGCTGACCACGCACAGGATACCGGCGACGCTGCCGCAGCCGACGCGCAGCGGCGAATAGGAGAAGGTCCAGAATGTTTCGCGCAGCACTCCGTCGCGATCCATCATCAAGGGCAGATTCTTGAAACTCCGGCTGATGCCGGCAAACGCGTCGTTGACGGCATGCACCACGTCCGGCCACACGTCGGCCCAGACATCTTCCAGACGGTTGCCCATCGCGCCGTGCAGCTTTCCCCCCAGCATCGGCAGGTAGGCATCATTGAAGAAGAAGGCCTTGTCTTCGGTGCCCCAGGCAAGCCACAGGGGTTCGGGCGAATCCAGGATCATGGCCAGCAAGGTGCGAAGCTCGGAGGGCGCGCTGGTGGCCGTGGCCGAGCGGGCCCAGTCACTGTCCTGCAGCAGTCGGTAGGCGAGCTGGTCGGGTGCAGAGACAGGCAGGGGAAAAGGTTGCATGGCCGCCATGGGTACAGGAGGGGGCGCAGCATAGCCGAGCGGGTGTCATGGAGCCCTGCACACCCGCGGCACGAGGGGCAGCGGCCTCATATGCCCAGCAACGATGCCGGTTGCCAGTCCGACAGCCGGGCATGGCTGACCGGTTGGTGGCAGCCGCACCCATCGCAGCGGAACAGTGCTCCACCCGGCAGTTGTACCAGATTGTGTTCGCTGGCCGAGCTGGTCGACGAGCAATGCATGCAGGTAACAGTAAGCGCGGTGATGCGCTGCACGCTGCCTGACAGATCGAACACGGCCTCGAAGGCGCGGATGACAGGGTGGCAGGGTTCCGGCATTTGAGTCTCTAGAGGATAAGGAAAGCGCATCGTTGCGGGTCGGCCGTGACGGAGCAGTCAGCTGGATGCATGGGCGTGATCAAGACAGACGCAGCAATCAGGAGCGTGGGTTTCAGTGATGCCTTTTCCCGCCGCTCAGACAGGCAATCCGCCCCAGCACACTTGTTATCTCGTAACAATTGCGCGATAGCCCGGCCCATGTGGCGATCAGGCGACGCAGATCGCCAGGATCATGCAAAGCGCCAGCATCAACACGAATACGCGCCGACTCAGTGCAAGGCAGGCCAGGTAGGCGGCCAGTGCCCAGGCACCCAGCAGCGCGCAGGCCAGCAGCCACAGCCCGATGGCCATCAGTGATCCACTTGCCAGTGCCGACAGCGCGATCGCCTTGAACAGCGCCACGCCCAGCACGCTGCCGAGCACGCCCGCCTGCAGGGCAATGGCATCGTGGCGCGCAGGGGCGGGGGAGTACATGTCGGCCGGGCTCGTTGAGTGGAAGGGCGGCGCAGGTACTGTGCCCGACCGCATATCCACGTCATGTGTTTTTCGCGTGCGCGTGGCGCAGCCGGTGCAGGCCTCAGTCGAACTCGCCCTCGGCCGATTCCAGCCGCTGCCGGTAGGCCGCCCGATGCTGGTACAACCAATGGCATTCGGCGGATCGGTGGATGCGGCTGGCCGGTTCGTTGGCCACCGAGTCGCACATCCGCGCGATGTGGTTGTTGGCCGCCAGCTCAGTGACGAAGAACACGGCAGTGACGCCGGTGCCCAGCAGGACGAGATACAGCAGACGGCTGAGCCAGCGTGACAGCTTCCGCTGGAAATGCTGCTGGATGGTCAGGTCGAAGCGGATGATGCTGAGCACGATCCAGATGATCGCGACGAGGAAGCAGAGCGTCGGCAACAGGCCGCGCCAGATGCCTGCTTCGTACACCGACTCGCTGTAATGGACCGCGGCACCGGCACCGGCGATGGCGATGGCCAGCGCCCAGTTGCGGCCCAGCGAGAGCAGGTCATCGAGCAGCTTCTCGCGGTTTCTGTTCGGTCCTGCTGCCACGTCGAGTCCTTCTGCATGCTGCGACCGGCGACGGACTGCCGCCGGCCATGCAGATGGTGGAGCATCGCTCCAGTGATGAGAAGCCCGCCCGCTCAGTATCCGCCCGGGACGCCGCCGCCGTACCGACAGCGGCTGAAGCCCCGTCGCGGTGATCAGCGGCTGCCGGCGACGGCGCCGTTGCGCTTCCTGTCCAGCATCACCGCCACGCCCCACAACAGCAGGCCGCCAATGGCGGTGGCGGCCCCGACGTAGCCGGTGCTGGCGGGGCTGAAGCCAGCGCTGATCGCCATGCCGCCCAGCCACGGACCGAGCGCATTGGCGGTATTGAAGGCGGCATGGTTGGAGGCGGCGGCCAGCGTCTGCGCCTCGCCGGCCACGTCCATCAGGCGGGTCTGCAGCACCGCGGCCAGCGCACCCATGGTGCCGACGGTGATGATCACCGGGCCGATCGTCCACGCTGACTGCGCGGCCAGCGGATACAGCAGCAGCATCACGATGGACCAGAGCAGCACCACGGCGGCGGCCTTGAAGTGGAACCTGTCGACCAGCCAGCCACCGGCGATGTTGCCGATGATCGCGCCGATACCGAACACGCCCACTGCCAGTGGCATCCACGATTCAGCCACGCCCGTGACCTGCACCAGGGTCGGCGCCAGGTAGGTGAACACGCAGAACATGCCGGCGAAGCCAACCGCGCCGATCGCCAGCGCCAGCCACACCTGAGTGGTATTGAAGGCACGCAGTTCGCGCATCGGCGAGGTACGCACTTCGTCCGGGTCTGGCAGCAGGAAGCGCGCGATCATCCCCACGGTGGCGATGGCCAGCACGCTGACCAGGGCAAAGGCGGTGCGCCAGCTCAGCTGCTGGCCCAGCCAGGTGGTCAGTGGGTTGCCGATCAGGATCGCGATCGACAGGCCCAGCAGCACGCGCGACATCGCCTGGCCACGCTGGCCGGCCGGGCTGATCGCCGCCGCCACCAGCATTGCCACCCCGAAGTAAGCGCCGTGCGGCAGGCCGGCCACAAAGCGCGCCACCAGCATCGTGCCGTAGTTCGGTGCCAGTGCACTGGCGAGGTTGCCGATGGCGTAGAAGCCCATCAGCGCCAGCAGCAGCTTGCGGCGCGGGAAGCTGGCGCCGACGAAGGCGAGGATGGGCGCACCGACAACCACGCCGATGGCATAGGCGCTGATCAGGTGGCCGACCTGGGTCTCGGAGATCGACAGGCCACGGCTGATCTCCAGCATCAGGCCCATGCTGGCGAACTCGCTGGTGCCGATGGCAAAGCCGCCCAGTGACAGGGCGAGGATGATCAGGGTGCGCTGACGGGGCGTCAGCCGCGCAGCCAGGGAAGAGTTGGGGCTCATGCGGGGGCGCGATGGGGGCGGGGAGCCGGCCATTGTACTGCTGCATCGCAGCAAGGGCAGCCGCAGTCAGGGTAAATCAGCGTTTGATCGGTGGCATGTTCGCCCACCCCGCCACCGTGCTGCGCGATCAGATGCCCAGCGCGGCCCGGGCGTGCGCATACTTGCCGCGCAGGCGCCCGGCCGTCGCCGCGTCGAGCATTGCCAGGCGCTGCGGATCGGCGTTGTCATTCAGATCGGCCTGCTTCACTTTCAGTGCCAGCGGGTGGGCGGCAATGCGCGCGTAGTAGCTGTCCGCGTCGGGCGCCGCGTCGCGGTTGAGCAGTTGCACCGCCTCGCGCAGCGGTGCGGGAAATGCCTCGATCCGGGCGGCAAACGCCGGGCAGTCTTCGGCTACGTCATGCAGCCAGGCCACCACTTCGGCGTCATCGTCGCCGCGCACTGCGGCCGCCACCCGCGCCACATGGCAGATGTAAGGCTGGCCGGCCTTGTCCATCTGGCCCGTGTGGGCCTCGGTGGCCAGTGTGCGTGCAAGTGCTACCCAGTCCATTGCAGTCTCCTTGGATGTCCGCAGACAGTTTCGCGCAGAAACCGCAGCGGTTGTGCATACGCCGATGACACTGCGACGGGCATGATGGCGGGGCAGGGGGCGCAGTGTTGACCCGACAAGGAGGAATGCGATGCAGGAATTCAGGCATGTGCTGGAAACCCGCGGCCGCTATCAGCTGGTAGCAGTGTCCTACGAGCCGGTGTACGCTCCGGGCGATGTGGTCGGCCATGCGGTCGTCGCCGACGATGGGGATCGTCTGACCGACCTGGTATCACTGGCCGAAGCGCGCCAACTGCTGTTGCAGCGGGTGCGTGAAGAGGGCGAAGAGCCCGGGCTGGAGAACGAAAACAACCTGCGGAAGAAGGCGTCGCGCTGGCGCCGCCGCTAGGCCGTCGCGCCCTCGTGCGCATCATGGAGGATCCGGGTGTTGCCCAGTAAGAAGTATTCGATCATCGCCATCATCACGCTGGCGACCCTGCTGCTTGGTTTCGTGTTTTCCGGCTACCTGACCCTGCTGTTCCTGGGGCTGGACACCAAGCTGTTCACCTGGAACACGTACTACCAGTACTACCACGCCATCGGCCAGCCGCAGGTCGCGCCGTTCGTGGGCAAGATCAAATGGGCTGGCTACGTGGGCTTCGGCCTGCCGCTGCTGGTGCTGCTGGTCACTGGCCTGGTGCTGCTGCTGAAGAAGGACAAGCGTTCGCTGCACGGCGATGCACGCTTTGCCACCGGCGCCGACCTGGCCAAGCATGGCATGTTCAAGAAGACCGGGCAGAGCATCGTGGTTGGCAGCCACAGCGGAAAGCTGGTGCGGCTGGACGGCCAGCAGTTCGTGATCCTGGCCGCGCCGACCCGCTCGGGCAAGGGCGTGGGCGTCGTCATCCCGAACCTGCTGGAGTATGGCGAATCGCTGGTGGTGCTGGACATCAAGCAGGAGAACTTCGACCTGACCAGCGGCTGGCGCGCCAGCCAGGGCCAGGAGATCTACCTGTTCAATCCCTTCGCAGAAGATCGCCGTACGCACCGCTGGAACCCGCTCAGTTACGTGTCCGATGACCCGGCGTTCCGGGTTTCGGACCTGATGAGCATTGCCGCGATGCTGTATCCCGACGGCGCCGAGGACCAGAAGTTCTGGGTCAGCCAGGCGCGCAACGCGTTCATGGCCTTCACCCTGTATCTGTTCGAGAACTGGGACGACGAGCGCAGCAGTGGTTTCCCGGGCGGCTCGGGCACGCCCACGCTGGGCGCTGTCTACCGGTTGTCATCGGGTGACGGCACCGAGTTGAAGAAGTACCTCAAGGCCTTGTCGGAGCGGCCGTTCCTCAGCGCCAACGCGCGCTCGGCGTTCGCCAACATGCTGTCCCAGGCCGATGAGACCTTCGCCTCGATCCTGGGCACCTTCAAGGAACCGCTCAATCCCTGGATCAATCCGGTGCTGGACAAGGCCACCAGCAGCAACGACTTCCTGCTGACCGACGTCCGCAGGAAGAAGATGACCATCTACATCGGCATCCAGCCGAACAAGCTGGCCGAGAGCCGGCTGATCATCAACCTGTTCTTCAGCCAGCTGATCAACCTCAATACCAAGGAACTGCCCAAGTCCAATCCGGACCTGAAGTACCAGTGCCTGCTGCTGATGGACGAGTTCACTTCGATCGGCAAGGTGGAGATCATCGCCTCGGCAGTGTCCTACATGGCCGGCTACAACATTCGCCTGCTGCCGATCATCCAGAGCATGTCCCAGCTCGATGCCACCTATGGCCGGGAAGTCTCGCGAACGATCATCACCAACCACGCGCTGCAGATCCTGTACGCGCCGCGCGAGCAGCAGGACGCCAACGACTATTCGGACATGCTGGGCTACACCACCATCCGAAAGAAGAACGTTACCCACGCCCGTGAGAAGACCCACAACTTCACCGAGGAGCGCCGTGCGCTGATGCTCCCGCAGGAGCTGAAGGCGATGGGGCCGGACAAGGAAGTGTTCCTCTACGAGGGCATACCGCATCCGGTGAAATGCGACAAGATCCGCTATTACAAGGACCGCTACTTCACTTCGCGGCTGCTGCCGAAAGTCGATGTTCCCATGCTTAACGTCTAATTCACGTCGCTAAATATGTGACATGGATTCATATTCATCGACATGAAAACGTGAGCTGAGTCAAAAATTGGGCATCTGTTCATAGATTTTCAGACTTGTCTGACATGGAATTGACGCGTGGGTGTGTAACTCTGTGTGCGTCATCCAGAAGTGCGTGTTGGATGGCAAAAGTTGTAACGCAGGGTGGCCAGGAGTTTGTGCCATGGAAACAAGGATGGTTTCGACGTTGGTGAGGGTATGCGGGTGTGTCGTCGACAGTGTCTGGCGGCCCCGCGACTTGGTTGGCAGCTTTCGGGCTGCAGGGGAGCCGGGGCAGGTGTGCTGCATGCCAGCGCGCCTCCCCGATTCCGGCGTGCGCCATGCAGCGCCGGACGACCAGGGAGCCAACGCTCGGGACTGCTTTTTCGTACGTCAAAGTGAAGCCCGTATGAATCAGGCGTTTATCGCGAAAATGTCCATCGCCGCAGTCGCGGCGCTGATGGTGGCAGGCTGTGCCACCAAGTCCGCCCCCGATTTTGGAGGCCGTTGGAAGCCGGTCAACCGCTTCGCCGCGGCCACGACCGAAATTCCGCTGTATTCCAGCTACGTCTACCAGGCCTCGCCGATGGATGGCACGCTCAAAGCCATGCTCGAGCGTTGGGCGAAGGATTCCGGACGCACGCTGGACTATCGCCTCAGCTCGGACTTCACCCTGTATGGCGCGGTTTCGAACATCGACACCACCAACGCGCAGCAGGCCGTGATCGACCTCACCGCAGCGTATGCGGCGCAAGGCATCTCCGTCTCCATCGTCGGCAACCAGATCGTTGTGCAGAGCGCTGGCTCGACGCCCACCGCGTCGGCGCAGGGCGCTGATTCCAACAGCGGCACCTGAGTCCACATAGAAATCATCGAACGTGCCGCTCCCCGCGCCTGTCGCAGGGGCTCCACGCCCATTGATGTTTCAGCAGTACGGAAGAATCCATGTTCCGCAAGAAGGATCCCGGCAATAGTCCCAAGGTCGAGCAGTCGGTCGCCAAGGCGGTCAGCTACGAGATCACCGTGGCCGATATGGCGCGTCGCAGTGAGCGCCGTGCCTGGTGGGTGGCCACCGGCTCATTGCTGATGTCGCTCGCACTGGCTGGCGGCTACTACTACATGCTGCCGCTGAAGGAGAAAGTGCCGTTCCTGGTGATGGCCGATGCCTATACGGGTACCGCTACCGTGGCGCGACTGCGTGGCACGTTCCAGGGCGAGACCATCACCGCCAACGAAGCCATCAACCGCAGCAACGTCGCCCAGTACGTGCTGGCGCGCGAATCGTACGACTCGGCGGTGATGGGCCTGCGTGACTGGGAACTGGTGTTCGTGATGTCCAACGGCCCGGTGTCGCAGTCGATGCGGCAGCGATATGCCGGCAACAACCCGCAGAACCCGTTCGTGATGTACGGCCGGGAGAAGGCCATCCGGGTCAAGATCCTCAGCATCACGCCGCTGGGCGCAGAGCCCAATGGCAGCTTCCGCGGCGCCTCGGTACGCATCCAGCGCAGCCTGCTGGACAAGCGCACCGGTGCGTCCACGTACCTTGACAACCAGCTGGTGACGATGCGCTTCGAGTACAACCAGAACCTGGCGCTGTCCGAGCAGGATCGCATCCTCAATCCGCTGGCCTTCCAGGTCACCGAGTATCGCGTCGACAACGACTACTCGCGTGGCGTTCCGGTGCCGGACGACGGCGCCATGCAGGCGCAGGCCCAGCAGGCGGCACAGCAGGCAGCGCAGCAGGCGCAAGGCGTGTACGACCCGAACAATCCGGCCGCCGCCACCATGATCGACCCGGTCACCGGCCAGCCGGTCGCCGCACCGGTGCCGGCCAACGGCCAGGTCCCGGGCCAGCCGATGCCAGGCCAGCCTGTGCCGGGACAGCCCGTGCAGGGGCAAGCAATGCCGGGGCAGGCCATGCCCGGACAGCCGGCCATGAGGCCGGTGCAGAACAATTCCACCGGAACTGCTGATGGAGCAAGCAACCGATGAGTAGTCGAAAGATCAGGGGACGCGCGCTGGCGCTGCTGTCGATGTTGTCGCTGTTGTTTTCTGCAGCAGCGATGGCGCAGGCGGTGGACCACTACGAATACGAGAAGGACCGCATCTATCCGGTTCGCACCGGCCTGGGACTGACAACCCAGATCGAGCTGAGCCCGAACGAGAAGATCCTCGACTACAGTACCGGCTTCAGCAGCGGCTGGGAGCTGACGCGCCGCGAGAACGTGTTCTACCTCAAGCCGAAGAACGTCGACGTGGACACCAACATGATGGTGCGCACCGAAACCCACTCCTACATCTTCGAACTGAAGGTGGTGGCGACCGACTGGCGTCAGCTGGAGCAGGCGCGTCGTGCCGGCGTGCAGTACAAGATCGCCTTCGTCTATCCGAATGACACCGTGTTCGGCGTCGCCCAGGAAGCGGTCGAGGAAGAAGCCAAGCCGTTGCTGAGCGCTGAACTGGCCAAGGATCGCCAGTACAACTTCAACTACTCCTACTCGACCAGCAAGGCGAAGAAGATGGGCTGGCTGATCCCGGTCAACGCCTATGACGATAGCCGTTTCACCTATCTGAAGCTGCCGAACTCGCCCGAATACAAGACCGGCATCTTCCCGGCCGTTTTCGGTCGTGAAACGGAATACGGTGAAGACTTCGTGGTCAACACCACGGTTGAAGGCAACACGCTGATCGTGCACGGGACCTACCCGTACCTGGTCATCCGCCACGGCGACTTCGTCGTCGGCCTGCGAAGGAACGTGAAGAAATGAGTCAGCAGAACACCCCGGGCAACGACGCGAACCCGTCTCCCTATTCTCAAGGCGCCGCAGGCCAGGAGCCGCCGTCCAATCCTTACTTCGGCAACGCAACCGAACAGCAGGCCGCGCCTGATCTTGATGCAGGAGCCCCGCAGCTGCGCTCGGCGGAGGAACAGCGCCTGAACCGCAAGGCGTTGCTGTTCCTGGGCGGTATCGTGCTGCTGCTGATGGCAATGGGTTTCCTGCTGTTCCGAAAGGGGCAGGACGATGCAGCCGAGCAGAAGAAACCGCAGGAAGAAGCACGCGCCACCACGCCGCAGCTTCCGAGCGTTGTCGGGGCGACCGAGCCGGCGCCCCCGATCGCGGTTGCCGATCCGATCCCGATGCTGCCGCCTCCGCCGCAGCAGGAAGTGCCAATGCCGGGCTTCCCGATGGGCAACGAGGCCAAGGCGGATCATGATCGCGGACCGACGCTGATGGACCGTCGCATGGGCAGCGGCTCCGGCGTGGGCGGAAGCGAGGCGGGCGGCGCCGCCAACGGCCAGAGCGGCTCCGACTACAACCAGGCGATGATCGCGGCCATGCAGGCGGCGGCCAATCCGCAAGCGCAGCCGCAGAAGGTGCGCCGTGGACCGGATGTGGAGGATGTCTCCAGTGCCACCTACATCCGCAGTCCGGATGCACTGCTGGTGCGGGGCACGTACCTGCGCTGCGTGCTGGAGACCCGCATCATCACCGACATCGCTGGCTACACCTCGTGCCTGCTGACGGAGCCGGTGTACTCGATCAATGGCCGCAACCTGCTGCTGCCGAAGGGCTCCAAGATCTATGGCGCCTACGGTGGTGGTCCCACCGGAAAGCGCGTGGAAGTCATCTGGGATCGCATCACCACCCCCAATGGCATCGACGTGGCCATGTCCAGCCCCGGTACCGATGGCCTGGGCGGCGCCGGCCATCCAGGCCAGTACAGCGCGCATTGGGGCAGCCGTATCGCCTCGGCGTTGATGATCAGCCTGCTGGCCGACGCGTTCAAGTACGCCGCTGCCGAGCACGGTCCGGAGACCACGACCGTGGCCAACAACGGCATGACCATCCAGTCGCCCTATGAAAGCGCCACCGCACGCACCATGGAGCGCCTGGCCAACGAAGCTCTCGGCAGCAGTCGCCGTCCGCCCACCGTCACCATCAACCAGGGCACCGTGGTGAATGTCTACGTCGCCAAGGACGTCGATTTCACCAACGTGCTGCATCCCCGCCGGTAACCCAACGAACGACCATGGACGCTGAAGTGTCACCCCTCGCCCTCGTCTCCAGCGACTTCCTGCGCTATCAGTACGAAGTGCTGGGCATCGCCGAGTACATGACTTCGCCGGAAGTGACGGAAATCTGCATCAACCGTCCCGGCGAGCTGTACCTGGAAACCCGGGCCGGGTGGCAGCGGGTGGAGGTGCCGAGCCTGACCTTCGAGCGGGCCCGGCAGTTCTGCACGGCGGTGGTGAACGAGAGCAACACCGGGCAGCGCATCACCGATGCCGATCCGGTGGTCTCGCTCACGTTCCCGACCGGTCAGCGTGCGCAGTTCGTGATTCCACCGGCCTGTGATGCGGGCAAAGTGTCGATCACCATCCGCCTGCCGTCCAAGCACACCAAGTCGCTCACGCAGTACCACGAGGATGGATTCTTCAACCAGATCCTGGAAAGCGACGGCAGCATCAGCGAGCATGACCGCGAGCTGCTCGAGCTGCGCCATTCACGCGAATACGCCGAGTTCTTCCGGCGTGCGGTGATGTACCGCAAGAACATCGTGGTATCGGGTGCAACCGGTAGCGGCAAGACCACCTTCATGAAGGCGCTGGTCAATCACATTCCCGACAGCGAGCGCCTGGTCACGATCGAGGACGCCCGCGAACTGTTTCTGACCCAGCCCAACGTGGTCCACCTGCTGTATTCGAAGGGTGGACAGAGCGCCAGCAATGTCACTGCCAAGAGCTGCATGGAGGCCTGCCTGCGCATGAAGCCCGAACGCATCATCCTCGCCGAGCTGCGAGGCGATGAAGCGTTCTACTTCATCCGCAACTGCGCATCCGGCCATCCCGGCTCGATCACCAGCTGCCACGCCGGCAGCCCGGAGCAGACCTGGGACCAGCTGGCACTGATGGTGAAGGCTTCCAGCGAAGGCTCGGGCCTGGAATTCAACGTGATCAAGCGCCTGCTGATGATGACCATCGACATCGTCGTCCACATCAAGGCGCATGCCGGTTCGCGCTACATCACCGGTATCGACTTCAATCCTGGGCGTGCCCAGGGGCAGGAGGGCTGAGGGATGCTGCCAGGACTTGAAATGATGGCGTGCCCGGAGATGGCCGTGTCGATGGACGTGATGCAGCACGTCATCAATGTCGAATCGTCGCGCAATCCCTACGCGATAGGCGTGGTGGGTGGAGCGCTGGTGCGCCAGCCCAAGGCGCTGGACGAGGCATTGGCCACCGTGCGCATGCTGGAAGAGAAGGGCTACAACTTCTCCATCGGCCTGGCCCAGGTCAACCGCTACAACCTGGGCAAGTACGGGCTGGATTCGTACGAGAAAGCGTTCCAGCAGTGCCCGAACCTGCAGGCCGGATCCCGCATCCTCGCCGAGTGTTACAAGCGCTCGGGTGGCGATTGGGGCAAGTCGTTCAGCTGCTACTACTCGGGCAATTTCGAAACGGGCTTCCGTCACGGCTATGTGCAGAAGGTCTACGACTCGATCCGCCGTGGGCAGCAGGTCGCCAGCAATGGCGTTGCGCCGATTGACGTGGTGAGCCGTGGCGAGCGCCGCAGCGTGAAGATCGAGCATCACCCGCAGCTGGCGTCGCCGGCACAGGCGCGCATCGTGGCCCAATCGAACGGACCGGTGTACGTACCTTCGGATGATCCGGCACGTGCGTACGTGGTGTACCCGTCCACCGGTGCGATGGCGCGCGGCAGTCTGCTGAATATTGCCGATCAGGCGCTGTCCAAGGTCGTCCTGGGGTCGGTGGACCGGATGATGCAGCCCCAGCAGGCAGGTCAGCAGGGCGGGGCTGCACAGCCGCAGCAGGCGCAGTTCCCGCAGGGCATGGCCCAACGCCTGCCGTCCCAGAACAGCTTGGCAATGCCGCAACAGCTTCCTGGTGCCGTGGGCGGCACCGACAATGGCCCGGTGATGCTGCGTCCGTGGAGCGAACGCAACCTGCCGGTGGCGGAAAGCGCAGATTCGTACAACGCGCCGGCGCAGGGCGCGCCGGTGCAGCAGATTCCCGCAGGGGATGCGGCCTTCGTGTTCTGACGAAGTCGTGGTGCGGCCAGTCCCCCGGCTGGTCGATTCAGTTGTGTTAGTCCATCAACAAGGAAATCAATCCATGAAGCGATCCAATCTCGACCTCGTCCAGGCCCAGCGCACGCTGAAGACCCTGCTGATGGCAACGATCTTCGTCGGCGCATTGTTCGCCCCGCAGGTGTTCGCCACCAACGGCGCCACCAACTACGGCGGTACCGACGGCAAGGTCTGCGGCTTCTTCTCCAACATCAATGGCCTGCTGAACATGGCCTCGATTGCCGTCGTCACCATCGCGGTCATCTTCGCCGGCTATCAGATTGCCTTCGCGCACAAGCGAATCAGCGAGGTCTCGCCGATCCTGATCGGTGGCGTCCTGATCGGTGCCGCCGGCCAGATCGCCCGCATGCTGCTGGGTGACGAGTACGGCACCTGCGAAGGCAAGACCGGCATGCTGATCCAGCAGGCAGTGCTCTACTACAGTGCATAAGAACGTCGTCTTCCGCGGTTGCACTCGCCCGGCAATGTTCCTGGGCGTTCCCTACCTGCCATTCTTCATGGTGGCAGGTGGGTTGCTGCTGCTGAGCGTCTACACCAATTTCTGGTTCCTGCTCACCATTCCGGTAGCAATCTTCATCATGCGGCAGATGGCCAAACGTGACGAGATGATCTTTCGTCTGATGGGCCTGCGCCTGATGTTCAAGCTGCGGGTGCGCAACGTGCAGCAGCACGACGGCATGTGGGTATTCAACCCGAATCATTACCGCAACAAGCCGGCCCGAATGGATTGAGGTCCGGAATGGCCTGGCGGGCGCGTGCTGCCCGCCAGGCCACCTCGAAGTTCCCTGGCAGCAACTCTTTGGAAGCAGTCGTATGTTCAGCCCAGATACCTCCATCAGTGAGTTCATTCCCCTGTCGACGCATGTCGCCCCGAACGTGGTCAAGACCACGGGCGGTGACTACCTGTTGACCTGGTACCTGGAGGGGCTGCCGTTCGTCGGACGTGAGGAATGGGAACTCGAGCATCGGCACAACACCTTCAATCGCCTGCTGCAGACGCTGCGCGCGCCGGACTTCGTCAACGTGGCTTTCTGGGTGCACGACATCCGGCGCCGTCGCACGTTGAAAGGCAAGAGCACCTACCGGCAGCGCTTCAACCAGGACGTGTCCGATCAGTACATGGGCATGCTGTCCTCGCAGCGCATCATGCAGAACGAGCTGTACCTGACCATGATCTATCGCCCGGTGGTATCGGGTAAGCGCTTCGTGGAGAAGTCGGCGAACGTCGATCGCCTGCGTGCCGAGCAGGAACAGGCCATCGAGAAGCTGATGGAGCTGGCCGGCAACGTCGAGGCAGTGATCCGTGATTACGCGCCGTATCGCCTGGGCATGTATGAGGCAAAGAATGGCGTGGTGTTCTCCGAGACGCTGGAGTTGTTCGGCTACCTGATCAACCGCATCGACGAGCCGGTTCCGGTGCTGCCGGCGCCGATCAAGGATTACCTGCCGGTCAGCCGGCACATGTTCTCGGCCAAGACCGGCGACTTTGTCATCAACACCCCGAATGGTGCCAACCACTTCGGTGCCATCCTCAACATCAAGGAGTATGCCGAGGGCACCTACCCGGGCATTCTCAACGGCCTGAAGTACCTGGACTACGAGTATGTCATCACCCATTCGTTCAGCCCGATGGGGCGCCAGGACGCGCTGAAGGTGCTCGACCGCACCAAGGGCATGATGATCTCCTCCGGCGACAAGGCGGTCAGCCAGATCGTCGAGCTGGACCAGGCCATGGATCAGTTGTCGTCCGGCAACTTCGTGCTGGGCGAGTACCACTTCATCATGGCGGTCTACGGCGATACCCAGGCCAAGCTCTCGCAGAACGTGGCCTCGACCCGCGCCGAGCTGTCCAATGCCGGGTTCGTGTCGACCAAGGAAGACCTCGCGGTTACCTCGTCGTTCTATTCGCAGCTGCCGGGCAACTGGCGCTACCGTACGCGCCTGGCCAATGTCAGCTCGCTGAATTTCCTGGGCCTGTCGCCGCTGCACAACTTTGCCACCGGCAAGCAGCACAACAACCCCTGGGGTGACTGCGTCACCACGCTGCAGACCACCAACGGCCAGCCGTATTACTTCAACTTCCACGCGACCCATCCGTCGGAGAACTCGCTGGGCGAGAAGGCCATCGCCAACACCATGGTGATCGGCAAATCCGGTACCGGCAAGACCGCGCTGATCAACTTCCTGCTCAGCCAGGTCCAGAAGTACGAGCCGTCACCGACCATCTTCTTCTTCGACAAGGACCGCGGCGCGGAGATCTTCGTGCGCGCCTGCGGTGGCAACTACCTCGCGCTGGAGAACGGTGCGCCGACCGGCTTCAACCCGTTCCAGTGCGAGAACAACGAGTCGAACGTGCAGTTCCTGGCCGACCTGATCAAGGTGCTGGCCGGCAAGCGCGAGTACAGCGCCCGTGAGGAAGAGGACATCTACCGCGCGGTGGAGAGCATGCTCGATACGCCGATGCACCTGCGCAGCATGACCAACTTCCAGAAGAGCCTGCCCAACATGGGCGATGACGGTCTCTACGCGCGGATGCGCCGCTGGACCTCGGGCAACTCGCTGGGCTGGGTGTTCGACAACCCGGTCGATACCGTTGATCTCAGCAAGGCCAACATCATCGGGTTCGACTACACCGACATCATCGACAACCCTGAAGTGCGCGTGCCGGTCATCAATTACCTGCTGCACCGCCTGGAGTCACTGATCGACGGCCGTCCGCTGATCTATGTGATGGACGAATTCTGGAAGATCCTGGACGGCGAGGGTGGCCTGAAGGAGTTCGCGAAGAACAAGCAGAAGACCATCCGTAAGCAGAACGGTCTGGGCATCTTCGCTACGCAGAGCCCGGAGGATGCGCTGAAGAGCGACATCTCCGCGGCGCTGATCGAACAGACCGCCACGCTGATCCTGCTGCCGAACCCGAACGCCAGCAAGAGCGACTACATGGATGGCCTGAAGCTGACCGAGGCCGAGTTCAAGGTGGTTACCGCGCTGGACGAGCGTTCGCGCTGCTTCCTGGTCAAGCAGGGTCATGCCTCGAGCGTCTGCCAGCTCAACCTGCGCGGCATGGACGACATCCTGTCGGTGATCTCGGCCTCGACCGACAACATCGACATCATGCATCGCGTGCTGCAGACGGCAGCGGTCCGCAACCGTGTGACGGTGGACGAGCTGACCCCGGATCAGTGGCTGGACGCGTTCTACAAGAATCGAAAGGGCTCGGGCAAGCGGGCCGAACAGGATCAGGAGGAGACGGCATGAACCTGCCCACTCAAACGAACAAGGAAACTGCCATGACGACCGAAACCCAACGCAAGCCCATTCGCCGGCGTCGCATGGCGCCCCTGATGGCCGCCGTACTGACGCTGGGCCTGACCGTGAGCACCGGCACCAGCCCGGCGCAGGCGATGACCGTCTATGACCCGTTCAACTGGGTCATGAACTTCCTGCAGGAGATGAAGGCCGGCAAGGAGTACTTCGAGACGGCCGCGCGCTGGAGCCAGACGGCAGAGCAGTACGGCAAGACCATCGACAACTGGCTGTCCAAGCTGCAGAACTGGACCCAGATCATTGCTTCGCCGCTGATGCCGCCGACGCCCACACTGACCAAGATTCCCGAAAACTGGAACGTGGCCGAAAAGTGCGGTGGCGATTCCATGATCAGCATGAGCGGCCTGATGGCGGTGCTGAACATGAGCCCGGGTGGCGATATCGGCGCGCAGCAGCGTGCGATCTGCTCGTACATCCAGGTGCTTGAGAACAAGAAGTACAACGAGACCGTCGAGGTCGTGCAGATGTCCATGCCGGCAATGGAGCAGATGCTGCAGCAGCTGCGCCGGATCCGCAATGCGTTCAAGAACGAAGGCGCGCTGCAGGAGGATATCTCCAACAACACGGCAACCGCGGTCGAACTCGATAAGGCATTCAAGAAGTGGGAAACCACCGTCAAGGTCTACGATCAGCAGATTCTTGCCCTTCAGGGGCGGCAGAAGAACCTGGCCGAGCGCGCGTTGCGTGGCGAGCGCAATCCGATTGGCAGCGTCATCAAGGCCGGCGCGCTGAAGGCCGCGCTTTCGAAGTGAATCACGTGCGCAACGCACTCCAGCAGGGCCCCGATGCGGGGCGGGTGATGTGATGAGTCAGGGAATGATGCACGGTATGGTGTTCAATGATCTGTTGCACGGCACGTTGTTCGCGTCGGTGGGCGACTTCGTCTTCTTCCGGCTGATCCTGGATTATCTGCGCGACGAGATCACCAACTTCGGTAACGGTATCCTGAGCCGGATGATGACCTGGGTCGGCACGATGGCGTTGGTGCTGATGACGCTGTGGGTGCTCATCCAAGGCTTCCGCATCGTGACCGGACGGAGCCGTGACTCGATGGCTGCGCTGATGACGAACATGGCGCGCGCCGCCCTGATCGTTACCGTCGCGACGTCGATGGCGATGTTCGGAACCAAGCTGCAGAACTTCCTGACCGGCGATGTGCAGGACCAGATCACCTACATTGTGACCGGCAAGAAGTCGACCGCGGAGGAGCTGATCGACAAGAACCTGGGCTACATGCAGCTGGCACTCACGTCGGTAAGCGTGCTGGATGTGGCCGGCGACGTGGCGCTGGATAGTGCCAAGACCCGCGCGATGTGGTTCATCGGCCTGGGAACGGGCGGTCCCGCCGTGACTGCGGGTGCGATGCTGCTGCTGTACCAGATCGCGCTGGCGCTGTTCATCGGATTCGGACCACTGTTCATCCTGTGCCTGCTGTTCGAGCAGACAAAGTCGCTGTTCCAACGATGGTTGTTCTATGGCATCGGCACCATGTTCTCGATGGCGGTGCTGGCGGCGATGACCGGCATTGCCATGGAAATGGTGGCACGCGTGGCGGCTTCGTTCTGGGGCGCATCCGCGCTGGGTGCACTGCTGGGGTCGAACCTGACCGAGGGCATGAGCAGCATGGCGCTGCAGCAGGGCGGCATGGGCCTGATCCTGACGACACTGATCCTGACTGCGCCCCCAATGGCCGCGATGTTCTTCCAGGGCACCCTGGGTACCTTCATGGCATATTCGCAGATAGGCGGTAGCGCGGTGCCGACGTCGCCGGGTCCGAATGGGCAGCCGCCGGGTTCTAGTGGGTCGGGCGGAGGAATGTACATGCCTCCTGTTCCCACCAATTCGAGGGCCTCAAGTCAGGTTCCGGTTCAAGATACGATGCCTAGATTTGGAGGCGCGACCACTGAATCTCCGATTCAGAGTGGGCAGCGCGGCAATGCTGGAACAATGAATTCGTAACTCTTCGGGAATTGGAGGCCATGATGCGAACGACTTTGACCTACATAGTTCTCGTTGTATTGTTGTTATGCGTACACTCCGCATCAGGAGAAGGTGGGTGCCCCCCAGGGTCGTATCCGATTGGTGGGCAGGGTGTCCAGGGTTGCGCGCCAATTCCTGGTGCAGTTGGTGGAACGGCATCGCCCTCTGCTCCCGCTCCTGCTCAGCCGTTGGGGGAGTGGTTGACGAGATGGGGAGCCGTGGCTGAATCGCCTACGTCAAATCTCGTCGGCACCGCAGCCAATGAGTCCAGCGAGCGGCGTGCGGTGGATGTGGCGATCAAGAAGTGCGCCGCAGAGGGTGCAAAGGACTGCAAGTCTTCGGTCACCTATTACAACCAATGCGTTGCATTCGCTGTACCGTCCTCAGGAAAGGGGCAGGGCTCCTTGGATACGGCGGTAGATGCAGAGACCGTCGCTGGAAATGCAATTGGTCATTGTCGGGATACCGGAGGCGGAAAGTGCGCCGTCGTCTATTCCGAATGCTCCTTGCCCGTCTTCCGGAAGTACTGATAAGACTTCGGATAGGTCAACGGCGCAGAACGGGAAGCTGTGCAAGCGTGCGCCGCCTTTTGGGCGCGTGATCAGGGGCGGCATGACTTCCTTCAGTTGGTGCGCTTTCTGGATCACCCTGAGCGGGGGAAGTACATAGTCCCTGTCCGGCATGGATACGGTCTGGCGCAGGCGGAGGCTACGGGGGCGCCTCAAGGGAGGTGCTGGAACCAACCGTCGTGAGCACGTACAGCATCTTACGCAGATTGCACTGAGCCTCTGTTCAATGTTTAGAAGGTGCTGATCCATCGATGCTTCAGCTGGGTGTTCGGCATGCGAACCAGGATAGCCACGCTGTACAAGGTGTCCGTAGCGAATGCTCACGCGAACGACTAAGCAATCATTCACGATAACCGTGCTTTTTGTATGATCAAGTCCGTTTTTCGCTCTAGACCCCTTCGACGACCGAAATCTCCACGCAGTAAGCTGCGTGCGCGAAAGAAGTCCGGCGCATCGGGGCCATTGGCAGCAGGGCGGCATGGGCCTGATCCTGACGACACTGATCCTGACTGCGCCCCCAATGGCCGCGATGTTCTTCCAGGGCACCCTGGGTACCTTCATGGCATGTTCGCAGATAGGTGGTAGCCCGGTAGCGCAGGCGCCCAGCTCAAACGGCCAGCCGCCGGGTAGTTACATGCCGCCTCAGACTTCTAATGCGGAGAAGCATGTTTCACCACCAGTAACCTATGCAACCAGTGGAAGGTCTATAGGTGAAGGCGGGTCTAGCGGAAGTCTTGGGCCTGGTACGCATGGCAAGGCTGCTGGAAGTTAGTTGAGGCTTGATCAGCGCATGATTCAGGGATTGGAGTAAACACTATGATCAAGTTCTTTCTTGCGGCCGCGCTGCTGATAGCCCCTTTTTCCGCTCTGGCGGAGGGGAGATGTCCCCCTGGGCAGTACCCTGTTGGAGGGCAGGGCGTCGGCGGGTGTGCGCCTATTCCTGGCGGAAGCAGCTCTCCCTCCACTGGATCTTCTGCGCCGGTTCCGGCCGGGAAATGGGAGACGCGCTGGGGAGCCATCGCTGAGGACAAAAAACCAGCAACTGGTGGCTTGATGGCAACTGGTGTTTCCGTATCCCAGAAATCGAAGCGAGCTGCGGAAGCGGCGGCGATCGACGGATGTGTCCGGCGAGGAGGGAGCAAGTGTGAGATTCGTCTGAGCTATCACGATCAATGCGCCGCGATCGCCGATCCGTCGCCCCGCTCGGGCGGAGAGGCTGCCGGAAATTCAATCGTTGCCAGCGCTGAAACACTTGACGAAGCTCAATCGCTCGCGATGAAGGAATGCGCCTCTGTGAATGGTGGAGGCGCGTGCGAAGTGGCCTACTCGGCCTGCAGTATGTCGGAGTTCAGGGCGTATCGTTGATCGCCAGGTTCTGCATGATGGCTGTCAGCAGACATGCATGCCGCGTCGGAAGGGGGGCACTATGCGTGACAGCGTCTGATATGACTTGGGCTTTTTCCAGCGTGCCCCGGAGACTTCATGCATGTTCGCAGATGGTTGGAAATTGTATCGGACGCGAGTGAGTGACAATGACTAGTCGTTTGATTCAAGTGGTCGTAGCAGCAATGCTCTGGCTGGCATTCTCGTCCGCAAGCGCGGAGGGCAACTGCCCCCCTGGTATGTATCCGATCGGAGGACAGGGAGTACAGGGCTGTGCGCCTATCCCGGGAGCAAACAATGGCGGGATGACCGCTCCCGTTTCGTCGCCACAACCGTCTGGAGAATGGATCACCACCTGGGGTGCAATTGCCACATCCAAGCGAACTTCGGATGCAGGTGTGTCGACAGGGCAGCGAAGGAAGAGTGGAGCGGAGCAGGAAGCCCTTGGCAAATGTTCTTCCGCGGGTGCGAACGATTGCGAGGTTGTGCTTGCCTACTTCAATCAGTGTGCGGCATGGGTAGTTCCCAGCGGCCGGACAGGTCAGGGTGGCTCTGGCATTGGACGAGGGCCGACACTCGACGTGGCAGAGCGCGAAGCTCAGAAAGGCTGCACGAATGATCAAGCAGGGGCATGCGAGGTTTTCTACTCGGATTGCACAAAGCCGATCTTCAAGGCGTATTGATGCTGCGGCCTCTCCGCTGTGCCACTGAATCAGGAGGCTGGGATGATGAAATGCGGTCTGGCCGGGGTGTTGGTTGCTGCTGCCGCCGGGTTTGTTTGCGGTGTCAGTTCCGCACAGTCGCGTTGGGAGGGGTGAGGCTCGCGCTTTGGGTCCTACAGTGGGTGGGCTGCCAGGAGCCCATGCGGCGATGGTAGCGTGCGCCGAGCCGTGACCCACCTCGCCGGGTCCGCACGAACAATTGCCGGGCGCTGACGGATGGTGCATCCCGAACCGGGATCCATCAGCGCCACTCCCGCTTTTATGTGATCAAGTCCGCTTTTCGCTGCGTTCCCCCTTCGACGACTGAAGCCTCCTCGAAGTAAGCTGCGTGCGCGTCAAAATTCCGGCGCATCGGTGCCATCGAACGCAGGAGCTTTCCCGTCCATGAGGACGCTGACGACCCGCGGTGCGGGTGACGCACACCCAAAACACCACCACCGCAGGGCCGGGGCTATCATCCGCTCTGGCGGACACCGGGGCCTGCGGCGCATTGCGCGGTATCCCGGCCGGCGCACGCGTACTGGCAGGACGGGATTGAAGGAGTGGCAGCGGATGCAGAAGGGGAGCGGCACGAACATGGACAATGCCCTGGCGTTCGTGCCGTCCGGCGCGAACCTGCTGGAAGCCGTGCGCGGTGATCTGACCGGCAATGGCATCGACGACCAGTTGCTGGTCATCGATCAGCCCGCCCCCGATGGCCTGGTGCCCGGAGAGCACGGTCCCAACCGGGTGCTGTTGCTGCTGCTGGGCGATGCCGCGGGACAATGGCAGCTGGCGGCGCGCAACGACAAGCTGGTGCCGTGCTCTACCCGCGGCGGCATTGCCGGTGATCCCTTCGCCTACGTGACGATCGAGGATGGCGCTTTCAGCGTGATCACCAACGGCGGCAGCCGCGAGCGCTGGAGCAGCACCTATACGTTCCGCTACGCGCCGTCCGAGCAGGTCTGTTGGGTCCATGGCGTGCAGCGACGGGTGGTCGACACCGAGACCGAGGCAACCCACACCCGTGACTTCTCGGTGGCCGAACTGGGCAGGGTGCGGTTTGAGGACTTCGATCCGTCCGTGGTTGCCGACGTGAGCTTGCCTTGAGTGCCGCGCCTGTGAGGAGGCAGGAGGACCCCACGATGATCGAGCAGGAGTTTGACCGTGTCGCAGGATAGAGAGTCGCAGTTGTTGCGACAGGCCACGGAGGCCGGCATCACCTCGTCCCGGGAACTGGCCAACTTCATGGCGCAGGCCGGACACGAGTCGCGTGGCCTGAGCCGGCTCAATGAAAGCTTCAACTTCACCCGGGGCATCTCGCAGATCCCGGTCGAGGCCGCGTGGCGTAATGGCAATGGTGCGCTGGAGAGCGCCCGCCAGGAGGCGCTGCGTGGCCGGCCGGAGAACCTGGCCGAGCTGATGTACGGCGGGCGGATGGGCAATGACGCGCCGGGCGACGCTTTGAAGTATCACGGCCGCGGCTACCTGCCGCTGGTTGGCAAGGAGAATTACGAGCGTGCCGGCAAGGCGCTGGACCTGGACCTGGTGAACCATCCGGAACTGGCTGCGCAGCCCGAGCACGCCGGCCGCATCGCGGTCTGGCAATGGCAGACACGCGTGCCGGAGGCGGCGCGCGAGGATGTGCGCGAGGCCACGCGTGCGATCAATGGCGCGCTCAACGGCATCGAGGCCCGGCAGCAGCGCTTCGAGGTCTGGCAGCAGAAGCTGACGCCGGACGTGATGGTGCGGCTGGATAGAGGCGAAGTCGGGGCGCCGGCGCAGCAGGCCGGTGCACGGGACATGTCGCAGCCGGGCGAGCCGGGACACGTCCTGTTCCAGAACGCACGCCAGCACCTGCAGCAGATGGGGCCGCAGAGCGGGCTGCGCAGTGCGCAGGAACTGGACAATGCGGCCGGCGCACTGGCGCTGAGCGCACAGAAGGCCGGGATGTCGCGCATTGACCATCTGCTGGCGGGCAACGACGGACGCACGTTGTTTGCGGTGCAGGGCGCGTTGGGTGATCCGGCGATGCTGCGCGCGTCCATAGACAGGGAACAGGCCGCCCAGCAGCCGTTGGCGCAAAGCAGCCAGCAGATGGCGGCCAGTGTTTCGCAACAGGATCAGGCAGCTTCGGTTGCCCGTGAGCAGGAGCAGCGCTCGCGCTCAATATGATTCAAGGGGGGCGCTTGCGGGGTGGAGGCCCGCAGGCGCTGGACGCACGACGCGTGGCGCTTATCGGCGCCGATAGGGAAACCCAACGTAAGGACACCACATGCGAACCGTACTTCCAGTGTTCCGGCACGCCGTTGCCAGCTTCACGCCTGTCCGGCCGAGCCCGTCACCGGTCTGGCTCCTGTCATTGAGTCTGGCGGCCTCATTGGCGCAGGCCCAGGACGCGCCACCACCGCTGCCGGAGGCTCCGCCGGTGACCGAGCTGGCAGCCGCGCCTGCATTGGCCGCGCCGACGGTGGTTGATGCCACCGGAGTGCCGGATGCACCGGCTCCGGTGGCTCAGGCGTCGGCGATGCGCTCTCCTGCATCCGCTGCGGCGCAAGACCCGGCCCCTGCATCCGAGCCAACCCAGACCCAAGCGGCAGCGCCCACGTCCGCGCCGTCTGCGGCGTCCGAATCACCCTCCGTGGTGGGCGCCCCCAATCCGCCGCCGCCTCCTGCACTCGCCATCGTGCCGTTGCCGCCGGAACAGGCCACCGAGCGCGCGCTGGGCGCCCGCTGCCCGGTTGATCTGGCCGGACGTCTGGCCGCACAGGGTGATTTGCTGATCGGTGCCTGTGAGGGGCAGATGCCGGCGCACCTGGCGGCCGTGCTGGTCGCACTGCCTGAGCAGGACATTCACCTGCCGCGCAGCTGGCGCGAGCGTGAGGTGCGCCAGAAGGTGTGGTTCAAGGCGGTACCGGGCTTTGGCCAGCGTCCGGACTTCATTGCGCGGATGGGGGATGTCTGGGTGCGTTCGCTGGAGGGCCGTGACGCCGAAAGCACGTTCTATCTGGTGTCGGCGCCTTTCCTCTGCAGCAATCCGGCGGCCGGGACCACGGTGCAGGCGCAGGAGCCGGTGCGCGTGCCGGCCGGTGAGTGCCGCGAGGCTTACATCGCCCAGCGCGTATACCAGGTGCGCGGCGATGCTGCACCGAGGGAGGTAACGGCCGAGATCATGCCGGCCATGCCACCGTTGACGGAAGCCGATCGTGCGCGCCAGCTGGCTCGCGAAGGCAGGATCACGCTGGATCACAGCAAGCTGCAGTTCGGCCCGGCCATGCGCTGGTTCGTGCAGTACCCGGAAACCGCCCAGAAGGGTGGCCCGCGTGCGTTCAGTGACTGGAACCGCGAGCACCTCGCCTTCCTGGTCTGGACCGGTGATCGCTTCGAGCTGCGCGAGAAGATCCCGCGCAGCCAGTGGCCCTGCGACCCGGTGGCACCGGGAGATCGGGCCTGCGGCGGCTTCCCGGATTCCGGCCCGGATCTGTTTGTGACGGCCGGTACCTCCGCGCCGATGGCTGCCTCCGGTCCCTGAGCGGGAGTGCCGACGTGCAGCGGGAGCCGGGATGACCGGCTCCCGCGCCATCCATCAGGCCTGCATGCTGCGGGTCTGGTTCTGCTGCTGTTCCAGTTGCTGGTCGCGCTCCAGCGCAAGGCGCTGACCGGCGGCCTGCTGGTCGATGCGCTGGCTGCTCTGCTCCAGCGGCGTGTTCATCGCCACCGCGGTATCCACCGACACGCGCAGGTGTGCCGGGTCGCCGCCCTGGCCCTGCACCGCGAAGCTGCGCGATGCATCGGCATTCATCACGACTTCGTCGATGCGCTTGCCACCTGCGGCATGCATTTCGGCCGCCAGGCTGCCGGCCAGCTGCGTACTCATCACGTCCGGCACGCGCCCGACCCGCACGTCCTGCGCATGCACGCCGCGGATCGCGTCGTTGAACAATGGGTTGCCCAGGTGGTTGGCATCGTCCATGCGCAGCATGCTGGTGTGATGGCCGTTCTTCTCCGCCTCGCGGCGTGCCGGCTCACCGGGCTGCAGCGGGCCGCGGATGTGGTCGTACAGATCGATGGCGCCGCCCGGGATGCCTCGCGCTGCACGGGTAACGCCACGGCGCAGTGACTCTACGTCGTCGCGGTACTCCTCGATCATCTTGGCGTTGTCTTTGGCCAGCGTCTGCGTTTCCGGGTGCTTGAGTGCCGAGCCGTCGCCGAGGAAGTTGCCCAGTTTGTGCGCACCGAACGAGCTGCCTGCTGCAATGAGCGGGCTGTCCGGGATCAGGGCGCGCATCGGATGGTTGCTGAAGCCGTTTGCGGCGAGTGTCTTGATTTCATCCGGCTTCGCATAGATGCGCACCTGGCCGAAATGCGGCGACGCGGCGCTGACCGGATCGGAGGCCATGACGTGGTTGATCATGGTGTTGCCGCCTTCCGGGATGCGGTAGCTGAGGCTGACCGCGCCATAGGCATTGAAGGTCTCGCCCTTGACGTTGAAATGGTGCGAGGTGATCTGGGCGAGGGCGCCGCCGAGGGAGTGGCCAGTGACGGTGACTTCGGGTGGACGCTGCCCGAGATCCTGCCCCTCCTTCTTGGCGTAAGCGATGGCGCGTTGAGTCAGCGCGATGGCGTCTGGAGCCTGCACATTGGTGCGGGCAACGACCATGCCGCCATCGGTCAGAATCGCATCGCGTGCGATTTGTTCGGTTCCGCGATGTGCGACGACAATTTCATTGGTGTCGACTCGCTGGTAGATCGTTCCCTGATAACCGTTCAGTCGATTATCAACGTGCTCGAGAATCTTGTATTTGTGCCCGTTGATCGGGACGATTTCTTCTTGGCCAGGTGCACGACGACCGACTGCATAATCCTTGTATGCATCTTCGGATAGCGCAGCATAGTCTTGGCTGTTGAGGCTCATTGGCGGACCTCGCTGGCTTCAAGCGAAGCGGAGAACAGCGCATTCCGCAGTTCAGGGCGGAACTTGGTGGGATCTTCCTGGCCGCTTGCGCCGTAATCAGGAATCTCATTCACGCGCGGATAGTCTGCGCGAGGATAGTGGCGAGTCTCGGTCTCGCCTTTGACGAAGGGCGCTGCCTCAATGAACGACAGGAAGCGGGTCTCACCCTCGGCGCCGGTGGCTTTCAACATCGCGCCGGCGCCGCTGAATGCCCATTTGCAGACGCCACGACCGTAGTAGTCCTCATCCAGCATCCGGTCGAGGTACACGGTGCCGCGATACTCGCCCTCAGCGACCCTGCGCAGCTCCACAGGTTCCTGGCTTGTGATGCGGGCGGCGGTGCCGGTTGCCGGCTCGATGTGGCCGCACTGATCCTCGTTGGTGACGTCGTACTGCGCCACGCCTTCGACCACCGCGAAATCGCCGGGAGCGTCCTTCAGGCGCAATACCAGTTCATAAGCCTTGCGCGGGCTGGGGTTTAGCTTGGCGAGGCCGCGCCCACCCTGGGCGACATCGGCTTCGGCAGCGGCACGTTCCTGGTTCATGGCGGTCTCCGGGTTGCAGGCGGTCAATAGAAGCAGAGCAAGGCACGGGATCATCTTGTGGCGCAATGTCGGCCTCCTTGGGGGTAGAGGTGAATATGACCCTGGCAGTTCATGGCGCGAGCTTCTGCACAGTGGTGGTGGTTGAGAACAGCGCGTCGCGTAGATCTTCTTTGTAACCTGAAGGATCTTCTTTGCCACTTGCAGGATAGTTGGCAGCAAGTTCTGCGCGAGGATAGGCAATCTTCGGGTAGTAGAGAGTCAATGGCGATCCAGCGTTCACGCGTTCCTTTTTGAGGTACGTCAGGAATCTCGTATCTGCCTCGCCGTTCGTAGCGCGCAACATCGCACCGACACCCGTTAGCGTCCAATGGCAGGCGCCACGCCCGTAGTAGTCCTCGTCCTGCATGCGGTCGAGGTAGAACGTGCCGCGGTATTCGTTCTCACCGACCTTGCGTAGCTCGACGGGTTCCTGGCTGGTGATGCGCCCTGCAGTGCCGGTCGCGGACAGGATTCGGCCACAGCTTTCATGATTGCTGACGTCGTACTGCGCGACACCCTCCGCAACTACGAACGGGCCCGGCGCGTCCTTCAGTGTGAGCACCAGCTCATAGGCCTGCTTCGGTGCGGGATTGAGCTTGGCCAGGCCGCGTCCGCCCGCGGCGACATCGCGCTCTGCGTCTGCGTAAGGCGAGCACGCCGCCAGTGCCAGCAACAACAGGGTCGCCGGCAGCCAGCATCGTGCAGTGCGCGATGGCGTTGCCGTGCTCAAGGCGTGTTCCTGCATCGTGCATCCATGTCCATATATCCTTCCCTGGTGACAGGTTTCCCGATTATGGGGTGCCCGGGAAACCCGGCGCCACCCGAGAGCGGGCATGAGTGCCAGAAATTTGACGCATTCAGGATTGGGTGGTGTCGCGGAAGCGCTTGCGGCACAGTCGATCTGCCGGCATCGGAACGACCGCGTACCGCCTTCGACATTCTGCTGTCGTTCTGTGACATCGATCATTAATTCACGCGATCATCACCAGGCGAAGTCTTCCACCATGAACTACACGATCCGCCCCGAATCCGCTGCCGATCACGCCGTGATTCATGCGCTCACTGAAGCCGCCTTCCGCGAAGCCCCGCACAGCAGCCACACCGAGCAGTTCATCGTCGATGCGCTGCGTTCGCGTGGGGAACTGAGCATTTCGCTGGTCGCCGAAGCTCAGGGCCAGGTGGTGGGCCACATTGCGCTGTCGCCGGTCACCATCAGCGATGGAAGCACAGGCTGGTTCGGCCTTGGCCCGATCTCGGTGCTGCCCGCGTGGCAGGGGCAGGGTACTGGCGTGGCGCTGATGGGCGCGGCACTCGACGCGCTGCGTGGACTGGGCGCACAGGGTTGCGTGCTGCTGGGCGAGCCGGCGTATTACGGCCGCTTCGGCTTCCGTGCCGAGCCAGGCCTGGTGCTGCCGGGTGTGCCTGCGGAGTACTTCCAGGCGCTCTGCCTGCAGCCTCCGCTGGCGCAGGGCGAGGTGCAGTACTCGCCGGCCTTCGAGGCGACGGCCTGATCCACGGCGAGCGCGTGCCCGTCAGGGCGCGCGTCAGACCCGACAGATGTCAGCCGTTATGCCGAAGATGGATCAGCGGATACGGACGCCCCTGCGAATCGAGCGGTGAGCGACCGGTTTCGACGAAACCCATGCGCAGGTAGAAACCAACCGCCTGCGCGTTCTGTGCGTTGACGTCGGTGCTCAGCTGTGGGGACAGGGTCAACGCGTGCTGCAACAGCTGGCGACCAACCCCGGTGCCACGCACGTCCGGATCGATGAACAGTGCTTCCATGTGGGTGCCGTCGATCAGCATGAAGCCTACGGGCCGATCCTGCGCATCGACGGCAACGGTCATCTGCGCCTGCGGCAGGAAACCAGCCACTTCGGCATCGATGGCCTGGCGGTCTTCGGCACTGAGGAAATCGTGGGTGGCGTCGACGGCGCGACGCCAGAGGTCGACGAGGGCGGCGCCGTCGTCGGCGCGCGAGGGGCGCAGGGTGGTCATGGGTTCACCAAGGTGCTTCGGAAGAACACGAAGTATGAGGCTTTCCGGTAACGCCTGCAGGCGAAGATTCATCCCGCGTCGCGGTTGCAGGACGCGGCCCGCGAGCGCTTCGACGCACGCTGGCGCCGCCTGCACGACGCGGGGCGTACAATGCGACCCCGGCGGCCATCCTGGCCCAGTTGAAACGCGAGAACCGCCATGACCGATGTCCTGGGTGTACCGGTGCACGACGCCGATGAACACTGGATGCGCCATGCGCTGGCCTTGGCCGAGCGCGCACAGCGTGAGTTCGACGAGATTCCGGTCGGGGCCGTGCTGGTTAGCGCCGACGGCCAGCTGCTGGGCGAAGGCTGGAACCTCAACATTGCCTCGCATGATCCCAGCGCGCATGCCGAGATCGTGGCCATGCGGGCTGGGGGTAAGCTGCTGGCCAACCATCGCCTGCTGGGCAGCACCCTGTACGTGACGCTGGAACCGTGCGCGATGTGTGCGATGGCGGTCGTGCATGCACGGGTATCGCGCTTGGTCTACGGCGCCAGTGATCCAAAGACCGGAGCGTGCGGCAGTGTGTTCGACCTGCTCGGTGATGCCCGCCACAACCACCGGGTCGAGATCCACGGCGGAGTGCTGGCCAAGGAAGCCAGCACGCGCCTGACCAATTACTTCCGCGCCAAGCGCGGCAAGCCGCCGCTGCTGCTGGAAGACCACGTCGGCGAGGGCTGAGGGGCGAACGGGTATGATGGGCGCCTCTTTCCTTCACCGGTAGGCCGCGCGCCTGCCCAGCAACGAGGCGACACAATGGCGGACACCGGCGCGGCCAACGAGCGACTGATCTGGATCGACCTGGAGATGACCGGGTTGGACACCGACAACGATTCGATCATCGAGATCGCGACCGTGGTCACCGACGCCCAGCTCAACGTGCTGGCCGAAGGTCCGGAATTCGCCATCCACCATCCGCTGGAAACGCTGGAGGCGATGGATGAGTGGAACCGCAACCAGCACCGCCGCTCGGGCCTGTGGCAGCGCGTGGTGGACAGCACCACGACGCTCGGCCAGGCCGAGGCGCAGACAGTGAACTTCCTGGCCCAGTGGATTCCGGCCGGCCTGTCGCCGATGTGCGGCAACTCGATCTGCCAGGATCGTCGCTTCCTGCACCGCCAGATGCCGCGGCTGGAGAAGTACTTCCACTACCGCAACCTGGACGTGTCCACGGTGAAGGAACTGGCCAAGCGCTGGGCGCCGACTGTGGCTGCCGGTGTCGGCAAGAACAGCAACCATACTGCCCTCAGCGACGTGCACGATTCGATCGCCGAGCTGCGCCATTACCGCCAGTTCATGGGGGCGTTGTCGGGGTTGCCGGCTGCTTGAACGCCGCCGCCGGGCATGGACCGGCGCTACCCTCCGTTCAACTCCCGGGCGCTAAGATCGGCGCCATGAACGAGCCCATCCTGCTCCCCCGCGACATCGCCCACGACGCCCGCGACTGGTCCGACCTGCAGCGGGCGGTGGCCCTGCTGGAAGCGCCGACCCTGACCGCGCGCATGGCCAACCTGGTCGGCACGCCGCTGGAGTTCGCGGTGAAGGCGCTGCCCAGCTCGGTCTCCAATCGCATCCATGGCGCCGTGCAGGCGGCACTGTCCAAGTCCGCGCAGGCCGCGCTATGGAGCATGGACAACACCCCGGGCAAAGGCGCCTCCACCCGTTGGCACAAGCTGGCGGCGGCCACCTCCGGCGCGGTCGGTGGGGCGTTCGGCTTTGCGGCCTTGTTCATCGAGCTCCCGGTATCGACCACCATCATGATGCGCGCCGTGGCCGACGTGGCCCGCAGCGAGGGCTTCGACCTGTCCGAGTTCAGCACCCGCCAGGCTTGCCTGGAAGTGTTCGCGCTGGGCGGCAATTCGCCCCGTGATGACGCCAGCGAGACCGGCTACTACCTGGCCCGCGGTTTCACCACCGATGTGATGCGCCACCTGTCGGCCGAACTGGCCGGGCGCGTGGTGACCGGCCGTGACCTGACCCTGGGCGTGGCGCCGAAGGAGGCCGGCAAGCTGCTGGCGAAGATGGTGGAGAAGGTGGCGGCGCGGTTCGGCGTGGTGGTTACCGAGAAGTTCGCCGCGCAGGCGGTGCCGATTGTCGGTGCCGCTGCCGGTGCAACGCTCAATACCATGTTCACCGACTACTACCAGGACATGGCGCGTGGCCACTTCATCGTGCGCCGGCTGGAGTTGAAGTACGGGGAAGATGTGGTGCGCACCTGCTATGACCGGGTGGCGCATGGCGGGGTATTGATCGAGCCGACGCTGTAACCGGGTTTGGGGTCAGAGCCCTTTGCATTGCAAAGGGATCCGACCCGGCAGCGCGCGGTGTCGCATCCCGTTCCGGATGAAGGGGCTCTGGCCCTTGGCCACGCCATCCTTGCCTGCCGGGCACAACTGTTTTGCCACGGCACGCCTGTTGCCTTTCGCAGGCGGTCCCCATCCTTGCAGGTACTCCCCCCGCAAGAGATGTCCGCCATGTTGTTCACCTCCCACCGTCTGGGCCCGCTGACCCTGCCCAACCGCATCGTGATGCCACCGATGACCCGCTCGCGTGCCGCCGATGGCAACGTCGCCACCGCGGAGATGGCCGCCTACTACGCGCAGCGCGCCAGCGCGGGCCTGATCGTCAGCGAAGGTACCCAGATCAGCCCGCAGGGCCAGGGCTATGCCTGGACCCCGGGCATCCACAGCCCGGAACAGGTAAAGGGCTGGCGCCAGGTGACCGATGCGGTGCACGCCGCCGGTGGTCGCATCTACGCCCAGCTGTGGCATGTCGGCCGGGTCTCGCATGTGGCGCTGCAGCCGGGTGGTGCGGCGCCGGTGTCGTCGTCGGCGTTGTTGGCGGAAGGCGTGAAGGTATTCGTCGACCCGACCGGGGCAGGTCCCGAAGCCGGAGTGGGCGAAATGATCCAGCATTCGATGCCGCGCGCGCTGCGCGAGGACGAGATTCCGGGCATCGTCGCCGATTACGCGCAGGCCGCCCGCAATGCGCTGGCGGCGGGCTTCGACGGCGTTGAACTGCATGGTGCCAATGGCTACCTGATCAACCAGTTCATCGACTCGCAGGCCAACCAGCGTACCGATGGCTATGGCGGTTCGCTGCAGAACCGGCTGCGCTTCCTGCGCGAGGTGGTACAGGCGGTAGTGGCAGTGGCCGGCGGTGATCGCGTTGGCGTGCGCCTGGCGCCGCTGACCACGCTGCAGGGCGCGGTGGACGATACGCCGCAGGCGACCTATCTGGCGGCTGCACACCTGCTCGGTGAGCTGGGTGTGGGCTACCTGCACATTGCCGAGGCCGATTGGGATGATGCGCCGCTGATGCCGGTGGCCTTCAAGCAAGCGCTGCGCATGGTCTACCCGGGCACGCTGATCTACGCGGGCAAGTATACCGCCGAGCGCGCCGGGCAGGCGTTGGCTGAAGGTTGGGCCGACCTGATCGGGTTCGGCCGGCCGTTCATCGCAAACCCGGATCTGCCTGAGCGCCTGCGCACGGGTGCAGCGCTGAATCCGCCGGATCGCGCCACATTTTTCGGTGGTGGTGCCGAGGGTTTCACCGATTACCCGGCGCTGGAAGAGGCTGTCGAGGCCTGATGCCCCTCGGTGGGTGCCGACCGTTGGTCGGCACTACCGGGATGGATCAGGGCTTGTCGCGCACCAGCGCGTCGGCTTCGACCACGCCACCATCCTTGCCGTGCAGGTACAGGTGCATGTCCTGCTGCGGATACGGAATGTTGATACCGGCCTTGTCGTAGCCCAGCTTCAGCTGCTCCAGCAGCGTCACCTTGGTGCCGAACCAGTCGGCCGACTTCACGTAGCAGCGGATGCCGAGGTTGATCGCATGCGCGCCGAGTTCGTACACCACCACGTCCGGTGCTGGCGTCTGCAGCACGCGCGGGTCGGCCTTCATCAGCGCCAGTGCGGTATCGCGTGCCAGCTGGATGTTGTCCTCGTAGCCGATGCCGATCACCAGCTCGACGCGGCGCGTCGGTTCGGCGGTCAGGTTGATGATCGGCGCGGCGGTGATCAGCGTGTTGGGAAGGGTAGTGTGCTGGTTGTCGGCGCCGGTAAGCACCGTCTGGAAGATGCGGACTTCACGCACCGTGCCGGTCTGCCCGGCGATGGTGACCACGTCGCCGACACGGAATGGACGCAGCGTCACCAGCATCACGCCCGAGGCGATGTTGGACAGCGAATCCTTCAGGGCCAGGCCAACAGCGAGGCCAGCGGTGCCGAGTACAGCCAGCAGCGGCGAGATCGGCACGCCAAGCGTGGCGATCGCCAGCACCACCACGATCACCAGGGCCGCGGCGTAGACCACGTTGCGAAGGAAACTGCCCAGCATCGGATCCACGCCCATGCGCGAGGTTGCACGCGGCATTGCGTTGGAAATGCGGCGAGCGATCCACAGGCCGATCAGCAGTACGACGACCGCGGCCAGCAACGGGAGGCCGTAGGTTTCCAGCAGGCGTTCCCAGTCGAGTGAGTGGAACCAGGGGGGTGCGGCGGGAGTGGCGGGTGCTGCGGCGACGATCATGCGGACATCCTTTGCTGCGAAGGGCAGAGCGTCCTTGGACGCCAGAAACACGAAGCCCCGCAGCGGCGGGGCTTGCGTGCAGCAGCAGTATGGGCAGACGCCGATGAACACGACGTCAGCCCGCGGCCTTCACTGCATCAGCCGTTGGCCTTCAGCTTGGCCAGGCGCAGCCAGGTATCGACCACGGTGTCCGGGTTCAGCGACACCGACTCGATGCCTTCCTGCATCAGCCATTCGGCCAGATCCGGATGGTCGGACGGGCCCTGGCCGCAGATGCCGACGTACTTGCCCTTGGCACGTGCCGACTTGATCGCCATCGACAGCAGCTTCTTCACCGCCGGGTTACGTTCGTCGAACAGGTGGGCGACGATCGACGAGTCGCGATCCAGGCCCAGGCTCAGCTGGGTCAGGTCGTTGGAGCCGATCGAGAAGCCGTCGAAGATTTCCAGGAACTCATCGGCGAGCAGTGCGTTGGACGGCACTTCGCACATCATGATGATCTTCAGGCCGTTCTCGCCCTGCTTCAGGCCGTTCTGTTCCAGCACCTCGATGACCTTGCGGCCTTCTTCCAGCGTGCGCACGAACGGAATCATGACCCACAGGTTGTCCAGGCCCATTTCGTTGCGCACGCGCAGCACGGCCTTGCACTCCAGCGCGAAGGCGGCCGAGAAGCTCGGGTCGACGTAACGGCTGGCGCCGCGGAAGCCGATCATCGGGTTCTCTTCGTGCGGCTCGTAGTTGCTGCCGCCGATCAGGTTGGCGTACTCGTTGGACTTGAAGTCCGACAGGCGCACGATCACGGCATTCGGTGCGACCGAGGCGGTGAGGGTGGCGATGCCCTCGGCCAGGCGGTCCACGTAGAAGCTGACCGGATCACCGTAACCGGCGATCTTCTCGTCGATCTTCTTCTTGGTCGCCGCGTCCTGGCGGTCGTATTCCAGCAGCGCGTTCGGGTGGATGCCGATGTGGCTGGCGATGATCATTTCCAGGCGGGCCAGGCCGATGCCGGCGTTCGGCAGCTGGCCGAAGTCGAAGGCACGTTCCGGGTTGGCCACGTTCATCATGATCTTCAGCGGTGCCGGCGGCATGTTGCCCAGATCGGTGGTGGTGCGCTCGAAGCCGAGCTTGCCCTCGTAGATGAAACCGGTATCGCCTTCAGCGCAGCTGACGGTGACCAGCTGACCATCTTCGATGACCTTGGTGGCGTTGCCCGAACCGACCACGGCCGGCACGCCCAGCTCGCGCGCGATGATCGCAGCGTGGCAGGTACGGCCACCGCGGTTGGTGACGATGGCCGAGGCGCGCTTCATCACCGGTTCCCAGTCCGGGTCGGTCATGTCGGCGATCAGCACGTCGCCCGGCTGCACGCGGTTCATGTCGTCCAGCGTCTTCACCACGCGGGCCACGCCCGAGCCGATCTTGGCACCGACGGCACGGCCTTCGGCCAGTACGTTGCCGCCCTTTTCGGTCAGCGCGAAACGCTCGATCTGGGTGGCGTGGCTGCGCGACTTCACCGTTTCCGGGCGCGCCTGCACGATGAACAGCTTGCCGCTGACACCGTCCTTGGCCCACTCGATGTCCATCGGGCGGCCGTAGTGCTTTTCGATGACCAGCGCCTGCTTGGACAGTTCCTGCACGTCCTCGTCGCTGATCGAGAAGGTGTTGCGCAGTTCGGCCGGGGTGTCCTCGATCTTCACGCGCTCGCCGGGGACGTCCGAATACACCATGCGGATCGCCTTGCTGCCGAGCGAGCGGCGCAAGATCGCCGGCTTGCCGGCCTGCAGGGTGGGCTTGTAGACGTAGTACTCGTCCGGGTTGACCGCGCCCTGCACGACCATTTCGCCCAGGCCGAACGAGGAGGTGACGAACACCACGTCGCGGAAGCCGGATTCGGTGTCCAGGGTGAACAGCACGCCGGAGGAACCGACGCCCGAACGCACCATCAGCTGCACGCCGGCGGACAGGAACACGTCCTCGTGCTTGAAGCCGTGGTGCACGCGGTAGGCGATGGCGCGGTCGTTGTACAGCGAGGCAAACACTTCCTTGACCTTGTGCACGACGTCGTCGGCGCCGGTGACGTTGAGGAAGGTTTCCTGCTGGCCGGCGAAGGACGCGTCCGGCAGATCCTCGGCGGTGGCCGACGAACGCACGGCAACGGCCACGTCGCCACCGCCGTTGTCGGCGCTCAGCTTGGCGTAGGCGGTGCGGATGTCCTGGTCCAGCTGCGGCTGCAGCGGGGCATCGATCACCCAGGTGCGGATTTCCTTGCCGGCAACGGTCAGCGCGTTGACGTCTTCGACGTCCAGCGTGGCCAGCTTGTCGAAGATGCGCTTGGACAGGTCGTTGTGCGCGATGAAGTCCTTGAAGGCTTCAGCGGTGGTGGCATAACCGCCCGGCACCGAAACGCCCAGACCGGCCAGGTTGCCGATCATCTCGCCCAGCGACGAATTCTTGCCGCCTACGCGGGCCAGATCGGCCAGACGCAGTTCGTGCAACCACAGGATGTTCTCGTTCAAGCGCGATGCTCCGTTTGGCCATCGCCCGAGGCGGGCTGAGTGGCCGCGTCCGTAGGAAGAAGCCGATATGATGCCGGGCAGAGCACCGTCGGCACAAGCTTGTGCTGGCGGCCTTTTTAAGCTTCGTAGGGGGTAAAAGCGCGCATGTCGACCATCCGTCCGGTGTTCTACGTTTCCGATGGAACCGGTATCACCGCTGAAACCATTGGGCATAGCCTGTTGACCCAGTTCTCCGGGTTCAGCTTCATTACCGACCGGATGTCGTTTGTCGACGACCCCGAAAAAGCGCGTGAAGCCTGTGCCCGGATCCAGGCGGCGGGGGAGCGGTACCAGGTCCGGCCGATCGTGGTGAACTCCTGCGTGGACCAGAGCCTGAGCCTGATCCTGGCCGACAGCGGCGCGCTGATGCTGGATGTGTTTGCGCCGTTCATCGAGCCGCTGGAGCGTGAACTGGCCAGCCCGCGCCTGGCCCGGGTCGGCCAGGCCCACGGCATGGTTGATTTCGACACCTACCACCGCCGCATCAACGCGATGAACTTCGCCTTGACCCACGATGACGGCATCGCAGTGAACTACGACGACGCCGACGTGATCCTGGTGGCGGTGTCACGCGCCGGCAAGACGCCGACCTGCATCTACCTGGCCCTGCATTACGGGGTGCGCGCAGCCAATTACCCGTTGACTGACGAAGACCTGGAAAGCGACCGCCTGCCGCCGCGCCTGCGCAACTACCGGCGCAAGCTGTTCGGCCTGACCATCGATCCCGACCGCCTGCAGCAGATCCGCCAGGAGCGCCGCCCGAACTCGCGCTACGCCAACCTGGATACCTGCAAGCGCGAGGTGGCCGCGGCCGAGGTGATGTTCCAGATGGAGCGCATCCCGACCCTGAGCACCACCCATACCTCGATCGAGGAGATCTCCAGCAAAGTGCTGGCCACGCTGGGGCTGCAGCGCGAGCTGTATTGAGGCGCGCGCCACGTACGCCGGGCATCGCCCGGCGCTACCCGTGGATGCTGCGCCCTTTAGAGCCGAGCCCACGCTCGGCTGCTCTTCGGCCAGAACCCGGTGGCCCAGCCGAGCATGGGCTCGGCGCAACAGGGGGATCACAGTCGGTGGGTTGGCTGTGGCGCGGACCGCCCCCACGTTGAAGCACCAACGTGTAGGATCGACCCATGGCCCGAGCCTTGCCCCGTACCGAACGCATTCCCAGACTGAGCCGGCTGAGCTGGCTGATGGGTCTGTACGCGGAGAACTATCGCCATCTGGTACGCCTGTTCGAGCCGGCCGGACTGGTGGCGGGCAGCTACATTTCCTCGATCGGCGACGGCCTGGATGTGCGCCTGGACGTGATCGAATGCCACCGCTACACGGTGGAACTGCGCCTGACCTACGACCTGGCCGACCCGGTCACCGGCGAACCGGATCCGTCGGCCTATGTGCGCCTCTACCGTGACGCGCGCCAGGCCGAGACCACCCATTGCTACGTCGGCCGCCGCTGGCAGGACACCATGGGCCTGTACCCGCCGCCGGCGGAGCTGATCAGCCACCGCATGCGGATGAACACCTTCCTCGGCAAGTGGCTGGAATACCTGGCCGAGCGCGGCCACGGTGTCGCCACCCTGCGCCGCGCCCCTGAGGGTGCCGTCGCGCCTGCCGAACGCCGCCTGTCGCTGGTGCGCTGATCGGCCATAATCCATGGCTGACCTGCCGCTGGATGCTGCCCCATGCCGTATACCCCGATCGTCGCCACCCTGGGCTACGTGCTGTCGCCTGATCGTCGCCAGGTGCTGATGATCCATCGCAATACCCGCCCCGGTGACCATCACCTGGGCAAGTACAACGGACTGGGCGGCAAGATCGAAGCGGACGAGGACGTGGCCGCCAGCATGCGCCGCGAGATCCAGGAAGAGGCCGGCATCAACTGCACTGCCATGCGCCTGCGCGGCACCCTGAGCTGGCCGGGTTTCGGCAAGCACGGCGAGGACTGGCTGGGCTTCGTGTTCGTCATCGATACCTTCGAAGGCACCCCGCACGGTGGCAACCACGAAGGCACGCTGGAGTGGGTGGACCTGGACAAGCTGGACACGCTGCCGATGTGGGAGGGCGACCGCAACTTCCTGCCGCTGGTGTTCGACGCCGACCCGCGCCCGTTCCATGGGGTGATGCCGTACAAGGACGGGCGCATGGTGAGCTGGTCCTACAGCCGGCTGTGACCCGACGAATCGGATGGGTGCCAACCATTCCGGTGGGTGCCAACCTTGGTTGGCACGCTCTCCCGGTCAATTAATACCCGGGTGATATTGACGAGCGCAAATTACCCGGGCAATATTTGCACATCGCCCCCGATGCCGATGCCATGCCTGCGTTCCGACTGCCCCCCTTCAGCTGTTTCGACGGCCATCGCCTGGTCGTTTCCGGTACGCCGGAAGTGGCCGCGCTGGCGCTCAAACAGCTGCGCGCCGACAACGCCGCAGGTCCGTTGCTGGTATTCGACAATGCCACTGGCCGCACCCGCGATTTCGATACGCGAGGCAGCGACGCGGAACTGCTGGCGCGGGTCGCCGAAGCGTTTCCGGCGCCGCTGCAGACGGATGTTGAAACCCACGCCGATGACACCGAAGATGCACCGTCACCCCCACGTGGCCGCGGTCGCCCGAAGCTGGGCGTGGTTGCGCGCGAAGTGACGCTGCTGCCGCGCCATTGGGCGTGGCTGGCCGAACAGCCGGGCGGGGCCTCCGTGGTCCTGCGCAGGCTGGTGGAAGCGGCCAGCCGTGCGGGTGCCGACAAGGACCGGCAGCGCCGCGATACGGAGCGTGCCTATCACTTCCTGCAGGCCATTGCGGGTGATCTGCCCGGCTTCGAGGAAGCCATCCGCCTCCTGTTCGCGCATGACCGCGCGGGCTTGGAAGCGGCGTTGCACCGCTGGCCCGGGGACGTGCGCGATCACGCCCTGCGGCTGGCCTTCTATATCCCACCTGCTTAAGTACTGACGACCGACCCAGGGCGCCGTGGATGAACGACGGCGCCGCTTGATCGCGGGCGACTGCCCGCTTCCCACGTGCTTGCTTTGCTGGCGGAAACGCCGGGCAGGGCAGCGCCTTGCCCAGAGAAACCCCATGAGCCTTTCCGCACACGCGACACCTCCGGTTGCGCCGCCGCTGTCGCGCACCTACCTGGCCCTGCTGCTGCCCATGCTGATGACCAATGCACTGCAGCTGGCCGCCGGCACGCTGGACAACGTCTACCTGGGCCATCTGCTTGGCACGCAGGCGGTGGCTGCCGCCGCCGCGTTCTTTCCGGTGTTCTTCCTGCTGATGGCCTTGGTAATGGGCCTGGCGACGGGCGCGATGGTGTTGATCGGCCAGGCCTGGGGCGCGGGCCGACCGCAGCAGGCGCGCGCCGTGGCCGGCAGCGCCGTGGCCCTCGCGCTGCTGCTGTCGCTGCTGGTGATGGGCGTCGGTGGGGTGTTCGCGCCTCAGCTGCTGGCGGCGCTGGGGACGCCGGCGCCGGTCCTCGGCGAGGCCATCGTCTATGCGCGGGTGTTGCTGTTGAGTGCGCCGGCGTTCTTCCTGCTGTGGCTGGCGACGGCCGTAAGCCGCGCGGTGGGTGACGCAAAGACGCCGCTGCATGCACTGCTGCTGGCGACCGTGGTCGGCCTGCTGTGCACGCCGCTGCTGATCCTCGGCTGGGGCGGCCTGCCGCAGCTGGGCGCGACCAGTGCCGCGGTGTCGGCGGCATTTGCCTCGCTGCTGGCGCTGCTCTGGTTGCTGTGGCGCTGGCATCGGCTGGGGCATCCGCTGGCACCGGGCCATGAGCTGCTGCGGGCCATCCGTTTCGATGGCGCGATCATTCGTTCGATGCTGCGCATCGGTGTGCCGTCCTCGCTGCAGATGCTCAGCCTGGCCATTGCCGAGATCGTGTTGCTCGGCTGGATCAACCGCTACGGCTATACCGCCACGGCGGCCTACGGTGCGGTCAACCAGTTGATGAGCTGGGTTCAGTTGCCCGCGATGTCGTTGGGCATCACCGCCACCATCCTCGCCGCGCATGCGATGGGGGCAGGGCGTGCGGCACGATTGCCCGCCATTGCCCGCACCGGCGTGATGCTGGGTCTGGCGATGCTGACGGTCGTGGTGCTGCTGGTGTTGGCGCTGGCGCCATGGCTGACCGGCCTGATCCTGGCGGCGCCGGAGGTGCGTGAACTGGCCGCATTGCAGCTGCGCACGGTGGCGTGGGGCGTGCTGGCAATGGGAGGCACCGCGGTGCTGGTCGGGGTGATGCGTGGCAGCGGTACCGTGCTGCTGCCGGCCTTGCTGGGCATGGCGGCCGTGTTGCTGCTGGAGCTGCCGCTGGCGATGTGGCTGCAGGCGCGGCACGGACTGACTGGCCTGTGGTGGGCCTGGCCGCTGGGACTGGTGGCGATGCTGCTGTTGCAGATGATGTGTTTCGCCAGGTGGCGCAGCCGGTTGCCGGCGGCGGCCTGACCGCGGCGCCATTGCCGGGGCAGCCGGCCAGCGGCCGACGCTACCGATCGGTTGGATCGCGTCCGGCGAAAATCAACGCCGATGCGCCAGCAATAGATGGAAATGCTTCTCCCGCGCCTGCCCATCATTGCCGGGCGCGGTTTCCCGATGGCTGCGCCAGGCCGAGAGGCTGAACCCGGATAGACGCAGCGCCAGCTCCACGGCGTCCAGTTCATGCAGCTGGAAATCGGCGGCAAAGGGCAGGCTGCGCATGAAGGCCGCATCGCCAAAGGCCAAGCACAGGCGGCCACCGCGGCGCAGCACGCGTCCCAGTTCATCCAGCACCGGGGCCAGGTTCGGCCAGAAGTACAGGGTGTTGACCGCCAACGCTGCATCCATCGAGGCATCGCCGACGGGCAGGGCGTGGGCATCGCCGTGGCGCATCACGGCACGGTCGGACACGCCAGCGCCGGCCAGCCGCCGGTTGCCGGCTTCAACCATGGCAGGGGACAGCTCGATGCCGAGGTAGTGGCTGCCCGCGGCCCGCAGAAGTTCGGGCGCGAACGCCGCATTGCCGGGGCCGATCTCCAGAATCCCTTCGCCGGCCCTCACCGCCAGCAGCCCGATCGCGGCCAGGTTCAGGGCGCCGTTGCTGCGGTTCATCGAGTCGGCCACGGCCAGCGCGGCCTCGCCATGGGGCTGCCGCAGCTGCGCGGCCAGGGTGGAAGCATCCAGCATCGTCATCGTCCGTGGAAAAATTCGGACGTGGCGGCGGCGGGTCCGCCGGTGACCATAGCGCCGACCTGGTGGCTTGGGAAGTAGGGAAACCCCGCTGCGGGGTGATGAGGAAATGTCCAGCGTCGCAGTCGGTGAGATCTGGTTGTCCACAGGGGGTGTGGATTACGCGTGGGCAACTTTGTGGATAAGCCGCGACAGGCGCCATCCCCCTAGGCTGTCAAGATGGGTGGCGAAAAATTCACCGCTGGTGAGGACAGGTGAGGGAGCGGTGAAGAATCGTCTCGGCCGGCGCTGTCACCCACGGCAGCGCTCGCGGTAACCTGTGGGCCTTGATGCTCCGTGAGACCCCATGAAACGTCACTTCTCGATGCTGCGCGAATTCCAGCTGGCCGACTGGTTCACCCTGGCCAATGCGTTCTGCGGCACCGGTGCGGTCTTTGCCGCGATGCGCTTCCTGCAGGACGGCGAACGTGGCTACCTGCTGTTCGGCATGGCGCTGATCCCGCTCGCCTTCATTTTCGATGCCCTCGACGGGCGCATCGCGCGCTGGCGCAAGTCCAGCTCCACCCTGGGCCGCGAGCTGGATTCGCTGTCCGACGTGATCTCCTTCGGCGTGGCCCCGGCGGCGCTGGCCTACGCCTGCGGCATGCAGGGCGGCTGGGACTGGCTGGTGCTGAGCTACTTCGTCTGCTGCGGCGTCAGCCGCCTGGCCCGCTACAACGTCACCGCCGAGGCGCTGGCCGGCGACGAGGGTAAGGTCAAGTACTTCGAGGGCACTCCGATCCCGACCAGCCTGGTGCTGGTGATCGTGCTGGCGATCGCCGCCGGCACCGATGCCATCGGCCAGAACATCTGGTTCGGCCAGTGGCAGATCGGTCCCTGGCAGCTGCATCCGATGGTGCTGCTGTTCGCGTTGTCCGGATCACTGATGATCAGCAAGACCCTGCGCATCCCCAAGCCATGAGCCAGCCCAGCGGAGACCTGCGATGACCAGCTCGGCCCACGACGCCGGCAGCAGCGATTTCGAAGCCCTGGCCCGGCAGTACTTCGGTGCCTGGGGAGATGCCCTGCGCCATGCATCCACGCCGGGTGCACCGGCCGGTGACGCCCCCGGCAGCTGGCAACGGCTGTTCGACTGGTGGGGCCAACTGCTGCCCGAACAGGGGCAGGGCGCGCCGGAAGATGCCGTGCGCCGGTTCCGCGAACAGGCGGGCAGCTGGTACGGCACGATGCAGGAGGTGGCCGCACGTTTCGCTGGCCGCGACGCCAGCAGCGCCGAAGTCGCACAGGCCTGGCGAGAGGCGGTGCAGAGGCAGGGCGACGGCATGGTGCAGTGGATGCTGCAGGGCGCGCGGGGCAGCACCCACGCCGGCGCCGCCGTGCCCGAGTTCGCCGCCTGGCTGCAACAGTTCCAGCTGCAGGCCGGCCCCTGGCTGCAGAGCCCGGCGTTCGGGCCCGGCCGTGAGCATCAGGCGCGCTGGCAGGCCCTGCTGCGCGCGCAGGAGGACTACCAGCAACATTCGCGCGCCTACGTCGAGCAGATCAAGCAGGCGCTGGACGAAGCCTTCGCGCTGTTCGAGCAGCGCCTGGCCCAGCACGAGCAGCCCGGCAGCCAGCTGACCAGCGCCCGCGCGATGTTCGACCTGTGGATCGAAGTGGCCGAGGAGGCCTACGCCAAGGTCGCCATGTCCGAGCCGTTCCAGCAGGTGTATGCCTCGCTGGGCAACGCACAGATGCGCCTGCGTGCCGGCCTGCAGCGCGAGGTGGAACAGATGAGCGAACGCATCGGCCTGCCGACGCGCAGCGAGATGGACGCCGCACACCGACGCATCGCCGAGCTGGAGCGCAGCCTGCGCCGCCTGCAGGCGCAGGTGGCGGTGCTGGCGGGCACTGCTGCGGTGGATCCGGTGTCACAGCCGGCACCGGCGAAGGTGAAGCCGGCAGCGCGCAAAGCTGCGAAGAAGGCTGCGCCGGTGAAGAAACCGGCGGCGAAGAAGGCACCGGCGAAGAAAGCCGCCGCCCCCACCACCCCACGGGCGCGTGACCGATGAAAGGACCGCTGGGCTTCAACGCCGATGACCTGATGCAGGAAACCCTCGCCATGCAGCGCAAGCTGATGGAAGGGCTGAAGCTGCTGCCGCAGGTGGAAGACGTGGACTATGGCGTGACCGCCCGCGAGGAAGTCTGGCGCGACGGCAAGGTGGTGCTGTACCGCTTCGTCGGCGAGCAGGCCCCGACCCGGCGCACGCCATTGCTGATCGTCTACGCGCTGGTCAACCGGCCGTACATGGTCGACCTGCAGGCTGACCGTTCGCTGGTGCAGAAGCTGCTGGCGCTGGGCCAGGACGTCTACGTGCTGGACTGGGGCTACCCGGACCGCTCCGAGCGCTTCCAGACCCTGGAAGATTACCTGCTGCGCTACATCGATGGCGCGGTGGATGCGCTGCGCGCGCGCAGTGGTGGCCCGGTGGACCTGCTGGGCATCTGCCAGGGCGGTGTGTTCGCGCTGTGCTATGCGGCACTGCGCCGGCAGAAGCTGGGCAAGCTGATCACCATGGTCACGCCGGTTGATTTCCAGACCGCCGATAACATGCTCTCGCACTGGGCACGGCAGGTGGATGTGGATCTGCTGGTGGACACGCTGGGCAACATCCCGGCCGATCTGATGAATGCCAGCTACCTGATGCTCAAGCCGTTCCGGCTGAACGTGCAGAAGTACGTCGGCCTGCTCGACATCCTGGATGACAAGGCCGCGCTGGAGGATTTCCTGCGCATGGAGAAATGGATCTTCGATTCGCCGGATCTGGCGGGCGAGGCGTTCCGTGACTTCATCAAGCAGTTCTACCAAGGCAACGGGCTGATGAAGGGCACGGTGCGGATCGGTGAAGAAGCGGTGGACCTGTCGCAGGTGACCCTGCCGGTGCTGAACATCTATGCCGAGCAGGACCATCTGGTACCGCCGGATGCCTCGCGCGCGATGCGCGGGCGGCTGGGTACGGAGGACTACACCGAGTCCAGTTTCCGTGGCGGCCACATCGGCATTTACGTGTCCGGGCGCGCGCAGCGCGAAGTGCCGGCCACGATCGATGGCTGGCTGAAGGCACGCGACGTGTAGAGTCGAGCCACGCTCGACTACACGGACGCTCCGATGTTCCGACGAAATCTGCTCATCTTTGCCGCGCTGCTGACCGCGCCGCTCGCCCACGCCGCCCCCGGTCCGCAGGCACAGCGCGAGATTGCCCAGTTGATTGCCAGCCTGGACGGTTCGCAGTGCCGGTTTCAGCGCAATGGCAGCTGGTACGACGGCAGCGACGCGCGCGCGCACCTGCAGCGCAAGTACGACTACCTGCTGAAGAAGGACATGGTGGACAGCGCCGAGCAGTTCATCGAGCGCGCTGCCAGCCAGAGCAGCATGAGCGGCAAGCCGTACCGTATCCAGTGCCCGGGGCAGCCTGAACAGACTGCTGCCACCTGGTTCGGCGCACGCCTGAAGGCGCTGCGCCAACGCACGCCGTAGACACGAGCCCGGTGTAGAGTCGAGCCACGCTCGACCGCCTTTGCGCATTCCCAGGAGACACCGCCATGAACACCACGCCCAAGACGCTGTCGCGTTCGCTGAACGACCGCATGATCGCCGGCGTGATGGGGGGCATCGCCCATCGCTTCGGCTGGAATGCCGCCCTGGTGCGAATCGTGTTCGTGCTGGTATCGATCGGTTCGGCCGCCTTCCCGGGCATTCTGGTCTACCTGATCCTGTGGCTGCTGATGCCGAACGAGGCCGATTGAAGACTGCCTTGACGCCCTCGCCGATCTGGCTGCGCGCGCTGCAGGTGCTGGGCGCGGTGTGGACGTCACCCAATTCCCTGATCGGCGTGGTCGGCGGCTTGGCCGGCATGCTCGGCGGCGCGACATTGCGCTGGAGCGGCCGTGATTGCGCATTGGTGTTCGATCGCTGGCCGTGGGGGCCGGGTGGGGCGATCACGCTGGGCAATGTGATCCTGCATACCGGTCACGATCTGGGCATTTCGTGCCGGACCTATGCGCATCAGGCGGGGTGGGGCGTGGAGCCGCTGATCCGGCTGGATGATCACGAACGCGCACACATCTACCAGTACATGGTGCTGGGGCCGCTGTACCTGCCGGTGTACCTGCTGTGTGGCGGGGTGAGTGCGCGGAATCCATTCGAGCGCGCGGCGGATCATTACGCCCGGTTCGGGCACGGCTGGTGGCCGTAGTTTCCAGCCAACGCCGCAGCCCCTCGTGGGTGGTGATGCCTGGTCGCCAAATGCAAAACCCTCGCGCTGGTCGGTCGGGGTGGGTTCGCGGGGGACGCCGTGAACCCGTCCATGGGGGCTTGGCCGCGGCATCCATGCCGCGGACACCCCCGCGAACCCACCCCGACCGCCCTCTGACAGATGGCTGAGACCTGTACCACCCACGGAAAAGAAACAGAACAGCAGAAGCGGGTCGCGCGCTGCGCTTGCTCGTGTAGAGCCGAGCCCACGCTCGGCTGCTTTCAGGCCAGTCCGCGAAGCCCAGCGCAGGCTCGGCTCCACAACAGAAAGCAGCCAGCCCACAGGAAACCGGCTTTTCGCGACCAGCCAGTCCACCCACGAGCGGCTCCGCCGTCGGCTGGAATCGCCACGATTCGTTAGCTGGAAGTTAAGGATCCGTAAGCATTCTGCTGCGATCCCGCAGTCATCTGCACGCAACCGATCGTCATTAGCCTTCGTGACGTTCCAGTCAGGTTCGACGCGGTAAGCTCTCCCCCGATGAGCTCGCAGCATCGCTCATCGAGTGCAGTACGCAGTAGCAATTTGGAGGAAGACATCACATGGCAATCGTTCTTTATGTCGGTGGTAGCAAGGATGGCGAGAAGGGCGTGGTGCCCTACGGCTTCAGCAAATCCCGCGCCGACACCGCGCTGGGGCCGGAGTTCTACACGGAGCGGTTCATGGAACTGCAGGGTGTCGGCAAGGTTCGCCTGATGGCCCTGGAAGGCATGCGTGACGACATCGTCATGCAGCGCGCCGCCCGCCACTACCGCTGACCTTCGCAACACGCGGCAGGGCGCGCTCCACCATCGCGCGCCCGCGCCGGCATCCCAGCCGCGGGCCAGTCCGAGCCTATCCGCCAGGATGCCGGCGTCCAATCCGGCCGCCGCCGCTGAACCTCGCCCCGTGTCAATGCCTTGTCCGGCTCCGTCGTGGATTGCCAGAATGGGGTCTTCCCGTAACGCGGCACAGACCTGAAGCAATGCACGACGCCAAGAACGCCCAGAGCGCGCTCGCCCAGCAGATCGCCCAGACCATCGCCGACGAGATCGGTGCCCAGTCCGCCCAGGTACGTGCCGCCGTCGGCCTGCTCGACGAGGGCGCCAGCGTTCCGTTCATCGCGCGCTACCGCAAGGAAGTGACCGGCGGCCTGGATGACACCCAGCTGCGCAACCTGGAAGTGCGCCTGACCTACCTGCGCGAGCTGGAAGACCGCCGCGCCGCAGTGCTGGCCAGCATCGGCGAGCAGGGCAAGCTCAGCGACGAACTGCGCAACGACATCCTGGCCGCCGATACCAAGAGCCGCCTGGAAGACCTGTACCTGCCTTACAAGCCCAAGCGCCGCACCCGCGCCCAGATCGCCCGCGAGGCCGGCCTGGAGCCGCTGGCCGATGGCCTGCTGGCCGACCCGACGCAGGACCCGCAGGTCTTCGCCGCCACCTTTGTCGATACCGGCAAGGGCGTGGCCGACGCCAAGGCCGCGCTGGAAGGCGCGCGCGCGATCCTGATGGAGCGGTGGGGCGAAGACGCCGCGCTGGTCGGCGAACTGCGCACCTGGCTGGGCGACACCGGGGTCATCCGTGCCCGCGTCGTCGAGGGCAAGGAAACCGAAGGCGCCAAGTACCGCGACTATTTCGAGCACGCCGAAGCGCTGGCGAAGATTCCCTCGCATCGGCTGCTGGCACTGTTCCGTGCGCGCCGCGAGGAGATCCTGTTCCTGGAACTGGACCCGGGCAGCGATGCCGAAGCGGGCCACCAGTACGCCGAGGGGCGCGTGGCGCGCAAGGCTGGCATCGCCGACCAGGGGCGTGCCGCCGACCGCTGGCTGCTGGATGCCTGCCGTCTGACCTGGCGCGCCAAGCTGCACACCCATCTGCTGCTGGACCTGTTCAACCAGGCCCGCGAAAAGGCCGAAGCCGAAGCCATCGCGGTGTTCGGTGACAACCTGAAGGACCTGCTGCTGGCGGCACCCGCCGGCCCGAAGACCGTGCTGGGGCTCGACCCGGGCATCCGTACCGGCTGCAAGATCGCGGTGGTGGATGCCACCGGCAAGCTGGTGGCCACCGACACTATCTACCCGCACGAGCCGCGCCGACAGTGGGAGCAGTCGCTGCAGACGATCAAGCAGCTGTGTGCCAAGCACAACGTTGAGCTGATCGCGATCGGCAACGGTACCGCCAGCCGTGAAACCGACAAGCTGGCCGGTGAAGCGATCAAGGCCGCTGGCAACCCGAAGCTGCAGAAGGTGGTGGTCAGCGAGGCTGGCGCCTCTGTGTACTCGGCGTCCGAATTCGCGGCCAAGGAATTCCCGGGGCTGGACGTGTCGCTGCGAGGCGCGGTTTCGATCGCGCGCCGCCTGCAGGATCCGCTGGCCGAGCTGGTCAAGATCGAGCCCAAGGCGATCGGTGTGGGCCAGTACCAGCATGATGTTGACCAGTACCGCCTGGCGCGGGCGCTGGACGCACGGGTGGAGGACTGCGTGAACGCGGTGGGCGTCTACGTGAATACCGCGTCGGCCGCGCTGCTGTCGCGCGTGTCCGGCCTTTCGCCCACGGTGGCCGAGAACATCGTGCGCCACCGCGATGACAACGGCCCGTTCAAGCGCCGCAAGGACCTGCTGAAGGTCGCGCGCCTGGGCGAGAAGACCTTCGAGCAATGCGCCGGCTTCCTGCGCATCGCCGACGGTGACCAGCCGCTGGATGCCTCGGCCGTGCACCCGGAAGCCTACCCGGTGGTCGAGCGCATCGTCGCCAGCACCGCGCGCCCGATCAAGGCGCTGATCGGCGACGGCAGTTTCCTGCGCGGACTGAAGGCCGAACAGTTCACCGATGACACCTTCGGCGTGCCGACCGTGCGCGACATCCTGAAGGAGCTGGAGAAGCCGGGCCGCGACCCGCGTCCGGAGTTCAAGGCGGCGCGCTTCGCCGAGGGCGTAGAGGACATCAAGGACCTGCGCGAGGGCATGGTGCTGGAAGGCGTGGTGAGCAATGTGGCGGCGTTCGGCGCATTCGTCGATATCGGCGTGCACCAGGACGGCCTGATCCACATCTCGGCGCTGTCCGATACCTTCGTGAAGGACCCGCGTGACGTGGTCAAGGCCGGCGACATCGTCAAGGTGAAGGTGCTGGAGGTGGACGTGGCGCGCAAGCGCATTGCCCTGACCCGGCGCCTGGATGACACCCCGGGACAGGCCACCAGCCGCCCCGGCCAGCGGGAGGAGCGTGGCCAGGGCCAGGGGCCGCGCCGCGAGGCAGGTGGCCAGAACCGCGGACCGAACCGGGGCCCGGGCCATGGCGGCCGGGCCGGCCAGGCCGCGCCGCCGGCCAACAATGCCCTGGCCGAGGCCTTCGCCCGCGCCAAGCGCAGCTGAGGATCGTGCCCCCCGTCACGGTTGATCCGTAGCGGGGGACTTGTCGGTTTTCCCCGTGATTGCGCACACTTGCGCCTGAGGGGGGCGTTCGGCCTCCCCGCTGTCGCTGGGGAGGGCCATGACGCCAGCACGACCCGCCGTCTTCGTCGCAGGCTGCAGCGCTTCGCTGCGGTCGGCGCCTGCCCGTGCCGGCAGGGGACCGGAGTGATGGCGGGCCAGGGAAACAACGGCAACGGTCTGCTTGAACGGCGCCTGCAGGAGCTGGCCGAAGAGCGCCGCCGGCTGGCGATGATCATCGACGGCACCGCCGCCGGCACCTGGGAATGGAACGTGCAGACCGGCCAGATGCGGGTCAATGCGCGTTGGGCCGAAATTGTCGGCTATCGCCTGGACGAACTGGAGCCGGTCTGCCAGAAGACCTTCCTGAAGCTGGTCCATCCCGACGACATCGCAGTGTCCGATGCGGCACTGGATGAACATTTCGACGGGCGCACCGACAACTACGCCTGCCTGCTGCGGATGCGCCACAAGAACGGCCAGTGGATCTGGATCCAGGACCGTGGCCGGGTCTTCGAGTGGGATGGCCAGGGCCGTCCGCTGTGGATGGCCGGTGCGCATGCCGATGTGACCGAGCTGCAGCAGGCCCGCCACGATGCGGCCGAGACCCGTCAACGCCTGCAGGCGGTGGTCGATGCGTCCGATGAGGTGGCGGTGATCGCCACCGATACCGATGGCACCATCACCCTGTTCAATACCGGCGCGCAGCGCCTGCTGGGCTACAGCGCGGCCGAGGTGGTCGGGCAGCGCAGGCTCGATGCCTTCCACGACCCACAGGAACTCAATGCCTGGCTGCGACCGCTGGCCGATGCCGATGGCCATCTGCCAGGCGTGTTCGAGGCGCTCAGTGCGCGTGCCGACGGCCAGACCTATTCGCGGCAGTGGACCTTGCTGCGCAAGGACCGCCAGCCACGCCAGGTACGCTTGTCGATCAGCCGCATGGACGGTGCCGATGGGGCGCGCATCGGCTATGTCGGCATGGCCATCGACATCACCGAGATCCTGCAGGCGCGCGCCGAGGCACGCCTGTCGGCGGAGAAGTTCGCCGGTGCATTCACGTCGGCTGCGCTGGGCATGGCGCTGGTGTCGCTGGAGGGGCGCTGGCTGGACGTCAACGACGCGCTGTGCCGGATCCTTGGTTATCCGCGCGAGGAACTGCTGCAGGTCGATTTCCAGCGTCTGACCCACGCCGATGACCTGCAGGCCGATCTGGCCCTGGTACAGGACCTGCTGGCGGGCCGGCGCAGCCACTACCATCTGGAAAAGCGCTACCTGGACCGCGATGGCCGCATCATCTGGGCGCGCCTGTCGGTCTCGCTGGTGCGCAACGAGCATGGCGAACCGCTGCATTTCGTCTCGCAGATCCAGGACATCACCGCCCAGCGCAGCAGTGAGCAGCGCCTGTTCGAGAGCGAACAGCGCAGCCGCATCACGCTGGATGCGGTGGCCGACCTGGTGCTCAGTGTCAGCCTGGACGGCCGCATCGACTACGCCAATGCTGCAGCGGTACGCACGCTGGCCGGTGATGGCGCGTTGTCGCTGGCCGGGCACAAAGTGCAGGACGTGCTGGCGCTGACCACCGAGTACGCGCCAGGTTCGGTGCTGGACGTGTCGGTGCTGCTCGACCCGGAAAGCAATGCAGTGGACCTGCATGCCGATCTGCTGCTGCGGCTGGGCACCGCCACGGTGCCGGTGGATCTGACCCGCGCCTGGTTGCGCGATGACGAAGGCCACGTGCGCGGCGCGGTATGGGTGCTGCGCGACGATACCCAGCAGCGCGCACGCCAACGCGAGGCGCGGCACCTGGCCGAGATCGATCCGCTGACCGAACTGAGCAACCGCCGTGGCTTCGAGGCGCATCTGCAGCAGGCGATCACCCGTGTGGAACGCACCGGCCAGGCTGCATCGCTGATGTTCATCGACCTGGACCGTTTCAAGCCCATCAACGATACCTGGGGCCATCTGGCCGGCGACGCCGTGCTGTGGGCGGTGGCCAGTGTGCTGCGTCACGGCGTGCGCGATTCGGATGTGGTGGCGCGGCTGGGCGGCGATGAGTTCGCGGTAATCCTGTCGGGCTGCACGCCACGCCGCGCCGCCCGCATCGGTGGCGAGCTGCTGAACACCCTGGCTGCGCTGTCGATTCCGTGGGACCAGGGCCGGCTGCGGGTCGGCGCCAGCATCGGCATCGCGCCGCTGGCCGGCGGCATGAGCGTGGACCAGGCGGTGGCCGCAGCCGATGCCCAGTGCTACCGGGCCAAGGCGATGGGCCGCAACAACGTGCAGGTGCAGGGCGAGCTGTCCGAACTACCGACCGACGACGGCGAGCCGGCCTGAACCGGCCCGCACCCGCGGGCGCGGATGAAGGATGTTTCATTTGCCCGCGTCGGCCGATTTGGCGAGCATGGGCCAGCCTGGACTTCCGAAGTGCCCATGTCGCGCGTATTGACCATCGAGGATGACGCCATTACCGCTCAGGAAATCGTGGCGGAACTGGGCAGCCATGGACTGCAGGTGGACTGGGTGGCCGACGGCCGCGAAGGCTTGGTGCGCGCGGCCAGTGGCGACTACGACGCGATCACGCTGGACCGTATGTTGCCCGGGCTGGATGGTCTGGCCATCGTCACCACGCTGCGACGGATCGGCATCGACACGCCGGTGCTGATGCTCAGCGCGCTGTCGGACGTGGACGAGCGGGTACGCGGGCTGCGTGCCGGTGGCGATGACTACCTGACCAAGCCATTCGCCTCCGACGAGATGGCCGCGCGGGTGGAGGTGCTGCTGCGCCGCCGTCAGCGCCCGGCCAGCAACGAGACCCTGCTGTGCGTGGGCGACCTGCAGCTGGACCTGCTGGCACGCACGGCGCATCGTGGCGGCCGCAGCCTGAGCCTGCTGCCGACCGAATTCAAGCTGCTGGAGTACCTGATGCGCAACGCGGGCCAGGTGCTGACCAGGATGATGCTGTTCGAGGAAGTGTGGGGCTATCACTTCGATCCCGGCACCAACCTGATCGACGTTCACATCGGCCGCCTGCGGCGCAAACTGGACCAACCCGACACGCCCTCGTTGATCCGTACCGTACGCGGCAGCGGCTATGTCCTCAGCGAAACTGTCTGACGGCTGGCGTTCTTCCAGCAGCCGCCTGCTGGGCCTGTACAGCCTGCTGTTCGTGGCCTGGTCGTGCGTGCTGCTGGGCGTGCTGTACTGGCGGGTCTCGCTGTACCTGGACGAGCTGGCACAGTCGGCGGTGCTGCAACGCGCCCATCTGTTCGAGCATTTCAGCGGAGACGGGCTGACCGCCGCGCTGCGCGAGAACCGCCGCTACGACCTTCACGGCATCGATGCCTACGGGCTTTTTACGCCCGACGGAAAACCGCTCGCCGGCATGTTGAAGTCGTTGCCGGCGCAGCTGCCGCTTGATGGCAGCGCGCATCCGGTGTCTGGCCTGCCGATCACCGATGCCTATGCGCGCGGAAAGCGTGGTTTCGGCCTGGCGATGCCCACCCGCGATGGCCGCATCCTGGTACTGGTGCGTTACAGCGGGCCGCTGAACGAGGTGAACCATCTGATCCTTGATGCGCTGCTGTGGGGCGTGTCGCTGACCCTGCTGCCGGGCCTGCTGGGCTGGCATCTGCTGCGGCAACGCCCGTTGCGGCGCATCCAGGCAATCGAGCAGGCGACGGCCAATATCGTTGCTGGCGATCTTGGCCAGCGCCTGCCGCTGTCCAACCGCCGCGATGAGCTGGACATGCTGGCCGCCATCGTCAACGCCATGTTGGACCGCATCGAACAGTTGATGACCGAAGTCAAAGGTGTGTGTGACAACATCGCCCACGACCTGCGCACGCCCCTCACACGGATGCGCGCGCAGCTCTACCGCATGCGCCAGCAGCTGGTCGATGGCGATCCGCAGGCACTGGCACTGGAGCAGGTGCTGGAGGAAACCGATACGCTGATGGCGCGTTTCCGCGCACTGCTGCGCATTTCCGAGCTGGAAGACCATCAGCGCCGCTCCGGTTTCAGCACGCTGGCGCCGGACGCGCTGCTGCAGGAGATCCATGCCTTCTATGCGCCGCTGGCAGAAGAGAAGGGGCAGCTGTTGCTGCTTGAACTGGCCCCTGATCTGCCGGGCGTGATGGGGGATCGCGGCCTGATGTTCGAAGCGATCGGGAACCTGCTGGACAACGCGATCCGGTTTGCGCCGGAGGGAGGGCGTGTGCAGTTGTCTGCCCGGGTGGAGGAGGGCGCCACGTGCATCGTGGTGAAGGATTCCGGTCCGGGTATTCCCGAGGGCGAGCGCAGCCTGGTGTTCCAGCGTTTCCATCGCGCGGAGGCCAGCAAGGGTGGTGGCTTCGGGCTTGGCCTGTCGATCGTGGCGGCGATTGCCGGGTTGCACGGATTCCGCCTGCAGGTGGCGCAGTCCACGCTGGGTGGCGCCCGATTCAGCCTGCTGTGCCGGCCGCAGGTGCTGTAGGAGGGTGTTCTTTTGCAGGGCTTGCAGCCCTGCACCCGCCGAAGCAACGTCAATGTCGAAAGCCGGGTTTCCTGCGGGTAGGCGGGATGGATCCGGTTGCGGGGGGGCGCCGTGAATCCGTCCATGAAGTGACCCCCCGCAACCGGACCCACCCCGCCTTCGCAGATTCCCGCGATCTGCCGGAACTTCCATTTGGGTCGGATCCCGTTGCTGCGCAACGGGCTCTGACCCCCATGCTTGATTGTCGATACCGGATGGATTTCATCCACGCATGGCGTGGATCTACTGGCCACCGGGAAACTGTCAGAGGTGGGGCACTGTGGGTTTGCGGGGTGTCCGCGGCATGGATGCCGCGGCCAAGCCCCAATGGATGGGTTTACGGCGTCCCCGCAAACCCACAGTGCCCCGCCAACCCCCAGCAAACCGCTCTGGCTTTTGATGTTGACGTTGCTTCGGCGGGTGCAGGGCGCCGCCCTGCCGAACCCACCCCTTTCATGAAATATGTTTCATCCGCGGCACAGCGTTGTTTTAGCCGGCAGCGCCGATACTTGCCGGCCTGCGCTGCCCGCGGTGGGCAGTGGCATCGCTGGAGAGCCGCATGCTCGGGTTGGTCAGGACCGCGCTCAACAAGCCTTACACCTTCGTGGTGATGGCCATTTTCATCTGCATCGTCGGTCCGCTCAGCGCGCTGCGCACCCCCACCGATGTGTTTCCCGATATCGGCATCCCGGTCATCGCGGTGGTGTGGCAATACACCGGGCTGTCGCCCGATGCGATGGCCGGCCGCGTGATCTCGCCCTACGAGCGTGCGCTCAGCACCACCGTCAACGACATCGAGCACATCGAATCGCAGTCGCTGGCCGGCATGGGCGTGGTCAAGGTGTTCTTCCAGCCCGGCGTCGATATCCGTACCGCCAACGCACAGATCACCGCCATCTCGCAGACCATCGTCAAGCAGATGCCGGCCGGCATGACGCCGCCGCTGATCCTCAACTACAGCGCCTCCACCGTGCCGGTACTGCAGATGGCGTTCTCCAGCCCGACCCTGGGTGAATCACAGATCCGCGATCTGGCGCAGAACACCGTGCGGCCGCCACTGACCTCGATCCCGGGCCTGGCCATTCCCGCCCCCTACGGTGGCAAGCAGCGCCAGATCACCCTCGACCTTGATCCGCAGGCAATGGCGGCCAAGGGCCTGTCCGCGCAGGACGTCGGCAATGCGCTGGCCGCACAGAACCAGATCACCCCGGTCGGTACCGCCAAGCTGGGCAGCAACGAATTCACGGTGCTGCTCAACAACAGCCCCAGCGAGATTGAAGCCCTCAACGACCTGCCGATCCGTACCGTCAATGGCGCGGTGGTCACCATCGGCCAGGTCGCCCACGTCCGCGATGGTTCACCGCCGCAGACCAACATCGTGCGCGTCAATGGCGGTCATTCGGTGTTGATGGCCGCGCTGAAGAACGGCGATGCCTCCACGCTGACCCTGGTCAGCCGCATCCGCAGCATGCTGCCGCAGATCGGCGAGACGCTGCCGCCGTCGCTGAAGATCTCGCTGCTCGGCGATGCCTCCACCTTCGTGCGCGAATCGATCAGCAGCGTGGCCCGCGAGGGCATCATCGCCGCGCTGCTGACCAGCGTGATGATTCTGGTGTTCCTCGGCAGCTGGCGCTCGACGGTGATCATCGCAGCGTCGATTCCGCTGGCGGTGCTCTCGGCCATCGCGCTGCTGTCGGCTGCAGGGCAGACGCTCAATGTGATGACCCTCGGCGGCCTGGCACTGGCGGTGGGCATCCTGGTCGACGATGCCACCGTCACCATCGAGAACGTCAACTGGCACCTGGAGCAGGGCAAGGGCGTACGCGAGGCGATCCTCGATGGTGCCGCGCAGATCGTCGGCCCGGCGTTCGTGTCGTTGCTGTGCATCTGCATCGTGTTCGTACCAATGTTCCTGCTTGATGGCATTGCCGGTTATCTTTTCCGGCCGATGGCGCTGGCGGTGATCTTCGCCATGGCCAGTTCGTTCGTGCTCTCGCGCACGCTGGTGCCGACCATGGCGCTGTATCTGTTGAAGCCGCATCGTGTGGAGCGGGGCACCGGGCATCATCCCGAAGATGCCTTTCTCAACCATCATGAGGGCGATCATCCTCAGCCGCGCCGCGCACGCATTACCGCTACGCTGGTGCGCTGGCAGCAGCGCTTCGAGGCCGGTTTCTCCGCAACCCGCGACCGCTACCACGCGCTGCTCGGCCTGGCGCTGGCCCATCGCGGACGTTTCCTGGTCGGCTTCATGGCCTGCGTGCTGCTGTCCTTTGCGCTGTTGCCGACGCTGGGCCAGGACTTCTTCCCGGCCACCGAGGCCAGCGCGTTGTCGCTGCACGTGCGCCTGCCGCTGGGCACGCGCATCGAGGAAACCGCTGCGGCCTTCGATCGCATCGAGGCACGCATCCGCCAGGAGATCCCGCCGCACGAGATCGATGCCGTCGTCGATAACCTCGGCCTGCCGATGACCGGCATCAACATGGCCTACAGCGCCAGCGGCACCATCGGCCCGCAGGACGGCGACATCCAGGTCTCGCTGAAGCCGGGGCACGGCGATGCGGCCGAGTATGAGAAGCGCCTGCGCGAGGTGCTGGCGGCCGCATTCCCGGGCGCCACCTTCGCCTTCCTGCCGGCCGACACAAGCAGCCAGATCCTCAACTTCGGTTCACCGGCGCCGCTGGATATCCGCATCGCCGGACCGGACGCCGCCGGCAACCGCGCCTATGCGCAGGAGCTGCAGCGTCGCCTGCGCCACGTGCCGGGCCTGGTCGACCTGCGCCTGCAGCAGCCTGATGGTTATCCGACCCTGAAGGTGGATGTCGACCGCCTGCGCGCCAATGGCCTGGGTATCACCGAGCGCGATGTCACCAATAGCATGGTGGCGTCGCTGGCCGGCAGCGGCCAGGTTGCACCGACCTTCTGGCTGAGCCCGAAGAATGGCATTTCCTACAGCGTCGTGGCGGCCACGCCGCAATACCGCATGGACAGCCTGGCCGCACTGCAGGCGCTGCCGGTGACCGGCAGCAGCGGCACGCCGCAGGTGCTGGGCGGCCTGGCTGACATCCAGCGCGGCTCCAGTTCCGCGGTGGTCACCCACTACAACGTGCAGCCCACGCTGGATCTGTTTGCCAGCGTGCAGGGCCGCGACCTGGGCGCGGTGGCGGCGGACGTGCAGAAGGTCATCGACGGTATGGCGGGCCAGCGTCCGCGCGGCACCGAGGTCGGCCTGCACGGGCAGATCGACGCGCTGCATGTGGCGTTCACCGGCCTCGGCTACGGCCTGCTGGCGGCGATCGTGCTGATCTACCTGCTGATCGTCATCAACTTCCAGTCCTGGACCGACCCGTTCGTGATCATCACCGCGTTGCCGGCCGGGCTGGCCGGTGTGGTCTGGATGCTGTTCCTGACCCACACCACGCTGTCGGTGCCGGCGCTGACCGGCGCCATCCTGTGCATGGGCGTGGCCACCGCCAATTCGATCCTGGTGGTCAGCTTCTGCCGCGAGCGCCTGGCCGAACACGGAGATGCCCCCAAAGCCGCGCTGGAAGCCGGGTTCACCCGGTTCCGACCCGTGTGCATGACCGCGTTGGCGATGATCCTCGGCATGTTGCCGACCGCGCTGTCCACCGAGCAGAACGCGCCGCTGGGTCGCGCGGTGATTGGTGGTCTGCTGCTGGCGACCTGCGCCACGCTGATCTTTGTGCCTGTGGTGTTCGCGCTGGCCCATTCCCGTAAAACCCGTACTGCTCCTGCCGGAGAAGCCCTGCATGTCTGAGTCTTTGCTGCCGCAGCGTTCGCTGCGCCGTCCCCTGGTCCTGGCCGCTGCGGTGGCGCTGGCGCTGGTGGCCGCCGGTCTGGCCCTGCGCGCACAGCAGGCGCACGCGGTGGTCGACTGGACCGAACGCCAAGCGGTTCCTTCGGTGCAGGTGGTCACTGCTGGAGAGCAGGGCGCTGCCGGTACCTTGACCTTGCCGGCGCATCTGAGTGCCTGGACCGAAGCGCCGATCCATGCCCGCGTGGGCGGCTACCTGAAGTCCTGGAGTGCCGACATCGGCCAGCCAGTGAAGGCCGGGCAGGTATTGGCGGTGATCGACAGCCCAGAGCTGGACCAACAGATCGCCCAGGCTCACGCGCATCTGCTGCAGGTGCAGGCCGATGCAGCGTTGGCCAAGGTCAGCGCCGAGCGCTGGCAGGGCATGCTGGGCAGTCACTCGGTGTCGCGCCAGGAGGCCGACGAGAAGCAGGCCAATGCGGTGGCCGCGCAGGCCACCGTGGAAGCGGCGCAGGCCGACTATGCACGGCTGCAGGAACTGGGGCGCTACCGTACGTTGCGCGCGCCCTTCGACGGTACGGTCACCTCGCGGCAGACCGACGTCGGCCAGCTGATCCGCGCCGATGACAGCGGTCGCGAACTGTTCAACATTGCCGATACCCGGCGCTTGCGCCTGATGGTGCCGGTGCCGCAGAACAGCGCGGCCAGCATCCGCCCTGGCCTGCAGGCCACGCTGCAGGTGCCGGGGCAGGACGCGCGCCACTTCACTGCCACGTTGCAGGGCGATTCCAGCGCGATCGATCGCAGCTCGGGTACGTTGCTCGCGCAGTTCGTGGTCGACAATACCGACGGCGCATTGTTGCCCGGCAGCTATGCGGAAGTGACGTTGCCGCTGCAGGGCGGGGGGGCGGGTGTGAGCGTGCCAGCGGACGTGTTGATCTTCCGTGCCAAGGGCACGCAGGTGGCGGTGGTCGATGCCAACGACATCGTGCACCTGCGGGACATCCACATCGCCAGTGACCTCGGCAGCACCCTGCGGGTGGATCGTGGCCTGAAAGCGGGCGACAGGGTCATTCCCAATCCGCCGGACGCGTTGCGCGAGGGCGATCATGTGCGCGTGGTCGCTGGCAACGCGGAGCCTACGCATGTCCGCAGTTGAGCGCACAGCGACACTGGCGGTGATCGGCCTGCTGCTGGGGGGCTGCTCGCTGGCGCCGACTTACCAGACGCCGGTGGTGGCGATGCCCGCCCGCTATGAGCACGCGGAGGCAGCAACCCCAGCGCCCTTGCCTCAGGCGTGGTGGCGCGCCTTCCAGGATCCGGTACTGAACCAGTTGCAGCAGCGGTTGATCGCCGCCAGCCCGAGCCTGGCATTGGCCGTGGCGCACTACGATGCGGCGCGCGCGGCCGCCGGTGAGGTAGCGGCGGCACGCTTGCCGCAGATCGGCTTCAGCACCGGCCCGGTGCGTCAGCGCCAATCCGATGACAAGCCCCTGCGCAGTGCCACCCAGCCGGCGATCTATGACAGCAACACCGCGACGTTCTCGTTGTCGTTCGACCTCGATCTGTGGGGGCGCCTGCGCAACGCTGCTGCCGCGGGCAAGGCGCGCGCCGAGGCCAGTGGCGATGATCTGGCTGCCGCACGGCTGAGCCTGTCGCAGCAGTTGGCCGGGCTCTATCTGCAGCTGCGCGGTGCCCAGGCACAGCAGGCGACCCTGCGTGGCAGCATCGAGGATTACCGGCAAGCGTTGACGTTGACCGAGGACCGCTTCCGCGGCGAGATCGCTTCGGAACTGGACGTGTCCCGCGCGCGGCACCAGCTGGCCAGCGCGCAGGCCGACCTGGACGCGCTCGACGGACGCTGCGCGCTGCTGCGGCATGCCATCGCCGAGCTGGTCGGTGCGCCCGCCAGCGGCTTCGCCGTCGCCGATGCGGGCCTGCCGTCGCTGCCATCGGTGCCGGCCGATCTGCCCAGCAGCCTGCTGCGGCGACGGCCGGACATCGCCGCCGCCGAACGCCGGGTGTTCGCCGCCAACGCAGGTATCGGCGTGGCGCGTGCAGCGTGGTTTCCGCAGCTCAGCGTGAGCGGCCTGCTGGGGGGGCAGACCTCGGGTGGCAGCGCGCTGCTCGACGCAGGCAACCGCTATTGGGCCCTGGGCCCATTAGCGGCGCTGCCGGTGTTTGATGGCGGCCGGCGCAAGGCAGCCAAGGCCGAGGCTTATGCGGAGTTCGACGCAGCGTCGGCACAGTACCGCGCCACCGTGCTCGCTGCGATCCGCCAGGTGGAAGACCAATTGACCCTGCTGCGCCAGCTCGACGCCCAGCGCGGCCACGAGCAGGATGCGGTGGCCGCCGCGCGGCGTGCCGAGCAGATCGCACATGATCGCTATACCAGCGGCGCGATCAGCTATCTGGACGTGGTCAGTGCGCAGACCGATGCACGCCAGGCTCAGCTCGGTCTGCAGGACATCCAGAGCCGGCAGTTGCAGGCCAGCGCGGCCCTCATGGCCGCGCTCGGTGGTGGCTGGTCGCAGTAGCAGCGGCAGGCGGTCTCAGCCTGTGAGAGGGCGGGGCGGAACAATCGCCGCAACCCCATCTGGAAGCGAGAACGCAGGATGATCACCTGGAATCGGAATGCCGTTGCCGCCTACGCGCCGGCCATGGTGGGCTGGTGCCTGGCACTGGCCAGTGGCCTGCGTCTGGAACAATTGCGCGACGACCGGCTTGCCCAGGCGATGCTGCCGCTGCTGCACGGCGGCGTGGTGGCGTCGCTGCTATTGACGCTGGCCTGCACGGTGGCGGCCAGCGTGCTGCTGTGGCGAGGTGGCCACCGCAATCGTGGTGGCATCGATGCGGGCACTACAGCGGCGCGGCATCCATCAGCAGGAACCGGCACGGTGCACGCTGGAAGGCGTTGATCCGGGGCACAAGGCGCTGGAAATGTTCGCTGGCGCAGTGCAGGTCGAGCGCCGCGCGGTCCGGCCACCGTTCGATGAAGATGAAATGACCCGGATCCTTCTGGTCCACGAACAGTTCATAGCCGAGGCAGAGCGGCTCGCGCTGCGTGCACGCGACCAGCTCACGATACAGCGGCAGCACGGTGTCCACGGCATCGGGACGGATGAAATCCTCGGCGATCACTTTCAGCATGTCCGGCACCTGCAGATCGGGCCCTGCAGGATAGTGCCGGCGCGTGGCCGGCACCTATCCCCGTCGCCGCAATACTGCGTCCGCGTTGACCAGGTGCACATCGTGCATCTGGTTGAGGTAGGCCTCGTAGTAGCCCCTGTGCGAGGCACCGACGATGGTCAGCATGCGGCTACCCGGGTGCTGGCCCAGCACGTCGTGCGATGGAGCGCAAGCAGGTCATCGGGTTTGCTTAGGTTGGCCTTCATCGGCTCGTCCGCGGTGAAGCGCGCCGCACTTGCCGGGTTGTCCCAGGCTGCTTGCAGGGCCGCGCTGCAGGCATTTTTCTGTGCTTCCGGGATGGGAGCGTCGCCGGTGAGGTCATCGACCGACCGTAAGCGCTCCAGGTCTAGGCGTGGCGAGCACGCCGGCGATCATGCCCACCTCGTAACGCTTGGCCGTGCGCTTGTCGAGGAACGGCACCAGTTCCGGTGTCAGGCTGTCGGCGGTGCGACGTTCGTCCTTGGGCAGGCGCAGCCATTGCACCACCGCCGAAGCAGGGCCTCGAGCAGCGGCTGCAGAATGTCCGGCGTGAAGGTCTTCGGCAGCCCGGAAAGATGGGGCGTGCCGAGGACCAGAACTTCGTTAGGGCGCCCGGCGGGTGGCCCCTTCACTGGTCTGGCTGGAAGGCGGGGCGATAGCCGGCATCGGTGGCAAACGCGCAAGTGCTGCACAGGCCAAGGAGGATGAGGCCGTCCAACCGAACGAACATGTGATCTCCTTGTCGATGTACCTCCTGCAGATGGCTGCACGTCGCCATTTTCACGTGGCGGGGTATCTCCCGTGGGTCATGCAGACATCACCGGCTCGAACTGCACCCGCTTCCGCAGCGCGTGAGTACGCCGTGAAGTACACCGCAGCGTCGGCGGAAGTTGAGACGGAAGTCGCGGAATTCCGCTAAAGCCGCCGCCGGCATCGCCGATATCCCCTCTGGATCCCGCTCCAGTCGCCCGCTGCAGGACCCCAGGCTGCCCCCGATGGGCGGCCCGCGCTGTGTGTTCCGCCGCTCCCAGATGCCGATCGCACCCGCACCAGATGTTCTTGCCAGCCGCTCGAGGGGTGCCTGCCGGTACCTGTAGTCCTTAGCAACTGAAGTTGCCGCCGGGCATCCCGCCCGTCGGGTCGCAACCCTTTGTCGGACACCGAGGATCAGACAATGCTCATTCCAGGCTTCACGGCAGGCGCGCAGGCGCCAGCCGAGCTGCATACCCGTTGGTCGCCGTGGCGCGCGCTGCTGGGCGTCCTCGCCCCGCAGCACCGCGCCAGCGCCATGCCGGCAGCGAACGATCGCTCCGAACTTGAGGCCCAGGTTGCGGCGCTGCATCGGGTGCAGGCTGTCATCGAATTCGCGCTCGACGGCACCATCCTGCAGGCCAATGACAATTTCCTGCAGGCGGTGGGCTATCGGCTGGAGGAGATCCAGGGAAAGCACCATTCCCTTTTCGTCGATCCGGAGCAGGCGCGCAGCGTCGAATACCGCGATTTCTGGGCGCGGCTGGGGCGTGGCGAGTACGACGCCGGGCAGTATCGCCGCTTCGGCAAGGGCCAGCGCGAGATCTGGATACAGGCCTCGTACAACCCGGTGCTGGACCGCCAGGGGCGGCCATACAAAGTGGTCAAGTTCGCTACCGACATCACCGCGCAGAAGTTGCAGGCGGCTGATTCGGCCGGGCAGCTGGCGGCGATCGGCAAGTCGCAGGCGGTGATCGAGTTCAGCATGGACGGGCGCATTCTGTCGGCCAACGACAATTTCCTCGCCACCACCGGTTACAGCCTCGACGAGGTGCGCGGACAGCACCACTCGCTGTTCGTCGAGCCTGGCCATCGTGGCAGTGATGAGTACCGCCGGTTCTGGGAAAAGCTTGGCCGCGGCGAATACGACGCCGGGCAGTATCGGCGCCTGGGCAAGGGCGGCCGCGAGGTCTGGATCCAGGCGTCCTACAACCCCATCCTCGACCTCAACGGCAAGCCGTTCAAGGTCGTCAAGTACGCCACCGACATCACCGCGCAGGTGCATGAAAACCAGGCGATGCAGCGCGCCGTGGCGCAGACCCGCGAAGTCGTGGCCGCGGCCAAGCAGGGCGACCTGACCCGCCGCGTTGCCACGGCCGACAAGCAGGGCGCGATCGCCGAGCTGTGCGAAGGCGTGAATGCGCTGGTCGAGGCGATGGCAGCGATCATTGGTCAGATCAAGTTGGCTGCCGACACCATTGCGGTGGGGGCGACCGAGATCGCACAGGGCAACAGTGACCTGTCGCAGCGCACCGAGCAGCAGGCGGCCTCGCTGGAGGAAACCGCGGTATCGATGAAGGGGCTGGCCGAGACCGTGCAGCGCACTGCCACCAACGCGCGCCAGGCCAGCCAGCTGGCCGGCGGTGCCGCTGACGTCGCTGCGCGCGGCGGTAGCGTGGTGCATGAGGTGGTCGAGACGATGGCGGTGATCAATGCCTCCTCGCGGCGCATCGTCGACATCATCGGGGTAATCGACGGCATCGCGTTCCAGACCAACATCCTCGCACTGAACGCAGCGGTGGAAGCCGCACGCGCCGGCGAGCATGGGCGTGGATTTGCCGTGGTCGCCACCGAGATCCGCGAGCTGTCGCAGCGCTCGGCCAGCGCAGCGAAGGAGATCAAGCAGCTGATCGATGAGTCGGTGGCCAACGTCGGGGCCGGCACCGCCCAGGTCGAGAGCGCCGGCCGCACCATGGACGAGATCGTGACCAATGTCCGCCGGGTCAGCGACCTGATGACCGAGATCAGCACCGCCTCGCAGCAGCAGAGCGACGACATCCAGCAGATGAACCAGGCGGTCGACCTGATCGACCAGGGCACCCAGCAGAATGCTGCCCTGGTCGAAGAGGCGTCGGCAGCAGCGCGCAGCATGGAGGAGCAGTCGGCACAGCTGCTGCAGACCGTGGCCGGTTTCCGTGTCCAGGACGGGGCAGGGCATCCGCATGGCGGCGCAACCCTGCGGGTGGTCTAGGCGCGCGGGGCAGCGGGTGCGTCCCGGGCCTGCAGGGCCGGGGCAAGATGCACGCGGTTTCGCCCGGCATGCTTGGCGCGGTACAGGGCCTGGTCGGCACGGTCGACCAGGTCACCCGGCTCGTACGGATCACTGGCGGCCTGCCAGGCCACGCCCACGCTGATGGTCACATGGCCCTCGGCAGCGGGTAGTGCAGCGCTTTCGACCGCAGCACGCAGGCGTTCTCCCAGATGCAGCGCGTGCATCGCCTCGGGCGATGGCAGGGCCGCGATGAACTCCTCGCCCCCGTAGCGGGCCAGCAGGTCATCTCCTCGCTGCAGACAGCCATCGAGGATGCCGGCGACGGCACGCAGGCGGCGGTCACCTTCCGGGTGCCCGTAGGTGTCGTTGAGCCGCTTGAAGTGGTCGATGTCGATCATCAGCACGGCCAGGCCCTGCCCCTGGCGGCGCGCGCGGCGGTGGGCGGCACCCAGCGACTCATCGAAGCTGCGCCGGTTGCCCAGCCCGGTGAGGGGATCACGTCGTGCCAGTGTTTCCAGTTCATCGCGCTGGCGCTGGACCTCGACCTGGCTCAGCACGCTGCGCAGCGCGTAGGCGAGCATGGCGCCGATGAATCCGGCCATGGCCAGGCCCGGTTGCAGGCGGGCGACCAGCAGCGCCACCATCATCAGCAGCAAGGGCAGCATGAGTGGTACGCCGGCATCGACGATGCGCCGCAGGCTGCGGGATACTGCCACTGGCGGGCGGCGGCGGCGACTGCCTGCCATGACCGCCAGCAGCACGAACAGTGCACTGATCAGCAGGTCCGCCCAGCTGCCGTCAGGTATCTGCGGCTGGTAGGTATTGATGTAGAGCGCCAGCAGGAAGTATCCCAGCGCGTAGATCGAGAGCGTCCGGAAGAAATCGCGGCGGTCGGGATTGTCCTCGGCCAGGAAACGGATCAGCGCGAAACAGAACACCAGGCTGTTCTGTACGCTGCTCATCGTGTGCAGGCATTGCGTCCACAGCGCTGTGTTGAGGGGCGCCATGGCCCGCATATGCAGGTAGTACAGCAGCCACAGCAGGGCAATGACTGCAAGGTCCACCGTGCGGATGCTGCGGTTGCCACCTCCGGGGCTGGCGGCCACGTAGGTCAGGGGGACCCGGTAGAACACATACAGGATCAATGACGATGCCGTCATCTGCGCCGGCGCGAGGCCGGCCACGTTCCGGTACAGCAGTGCCAGCAGGGCGAGCGAGAACAAACCGACGGCCGCGCCGAGCAGCCGCCATTTGCAGGCTGCCTGTCTGCCGCGTGCCCGCCGCACGCACGCCAGTGCGGCCAGCGAGGGGGCGGTGATCAGCAACAGGTAGGAACCGACAGGGTCCTGCGGGCCGATCAAGGCAATGACGAGAGCGTGCGTGACCAGAAAAAACAGTGCAGCACGTAGCGTCATGCATTCCCCCGCCCCCGGATCCGGCGGGATCACGATAGGCAGATGTACGTGAGGCTGGCAAGAAAAGTGTGCGCTGCGTCTAGTGTCAACCTTGTCAGCAGTCGCGGTTGTGGCGCACTGGGCTCCGGAGCCCCTCGGCGCTGCCCAGGACGACCGCCTGGACGCGGCGTGCAGTTCAGCCCCGGAAATGCAAAAGGCCAGGTCGGGGACCTGGCCTTTGATGCAGTGGTGCCGGTGAAAGGCACTGCGGCAGGTTTTACGCTCAATCCCCATCAAGCCCGAACAGACTCTATATCCAACGGATTCAATGTCTTGCGCGCGCTGCAAAGATCACCTTAATCACGTGCTAGCCCGTGTCTGCCCGATAGCGTTACGCCAGAATTACGCCGAACATTGGCGGCATGGCATCTATCCAACGACGCGGCACCTCTTGGCGTGCCGAGATCTACAAGGACGGTCGACGCGAGTCGAACACGCTCCCCACTAAGGCCCAGGCCGTGCAGTGGGCGCTCATGCGCGAGGCGGAACTGACCGGCGCCCGCTTGCCTGAGAATACTGTCAAGGACGCCCTGCGGCGCTATGCAAGCGAGGTGGCGCCGAAGCACAAGGGCGTGCGGTGGGAGCTGGCGCGGCTGGGTTTGCTGGAGCGGGATCCACTGGCGCTCGTGCGCCTGCCCACTCTGCGGCCGATCCACCTGGCCGAATGGCGCGAGCGCCGCTTGGGCCAGGTCGCACCCGCCTCCGTCCGGCGCGAGATGAACCTGTTGCAGTCGGTTTTCAAATCCTGCCGGAAGGATTGGGGGTGGCTGAATGGTGACCCGATCAAGGACGTGGACCGGCCGCAGGCGCCGGCCAGCCGCAAGCGCAGAGTGGCCCAGGAGGAGATCGACAGGCTGACGCTTGCCCTCGGATACGACGGTGGCGTGCCAGAGACGGCTCAGCACCGGGTCGCGTTGTGCTTCCTGTTCGCCCTGGAGACGGCAATGCGCGCCGGCGAGATCCTGGGCATGACCTGGTCCGATGTGTCGGCCAAATCCGTGACCCTGCCGAAGACCAAGAATGGCGACGTGCGCCGTGTGCCAATGTCAGCTCGTGCGCGGGAGATCATCAGCCTGCTGCCGCAGGCCGCGGAATCCGTGTTCAACCTGGACCCGGGAACTCGCGACACCCTCTTCCGTAGGGCTCGGGATGCCGCTCAGATCGAGAACCTGCACTTCCACGACAGCCGCGCAGAGGCAATCTGGCGGCTTTCGAAGAAGCTGGACGTGATGGAGCTGGCCCGGGTTATTGGACACCGGGACCTGAAGAGCCTCTTGATTTACTACCAGACCGACGCCGACGAGCTGGCTGACCGGCTCGGTTAGCTTGGCGCCATGCCAGCACCTCTCCGGCAATCCACGTGGCCGGGCGCATGCTGATCCGGACGGGGAAGTCAGGTCGGCATGCAACGGTCTCCAGAACCGTTCGCGCGGCCAGGCCGAGCAAGGTGCCGACTTCTTCGGCACCGATGGCTCGCAGCTCAAACGGGATGTTCTCGGCGGCTCCCATGATTCCCTCCTTCAGATCGACGCCAGCGCCGCGCGCTGGGTCTTGGGTTTGCGCTCGGCCAGGCCGAGCTGGAACTGCAGGACGTTGTCGGCCGCCGCAGCAGCCGCGGCCGGCCGCGCGCTGCGCGCCGGGCGGTTGAGGCGGCGCCACGCTGCAATGGCTGCATCAGGATCGGAATGCTTGCTGGTCGACCTGCAGGCGCACTCGACCAGGTGGCCGCCGCCGGCAGACGCGCAGCGCTTGTCGTGGATGTGGCGCGCTCGGTGGCCGGCGGCGCAGCTCGGCAACCCTTCCGGGTGGCTGATATGTTCCTGGGTCATGTGTCAGCTCCGATGGAAATGCGGGGAATGGCTGGCGCTACACTGGGGTGCATGAGTCAATATGCGAATTCGACGCATGCGGAGTTGTGGCTCCGCGCCAAGGCTGAGGCGGGCGCTCTTCGACAGAGCGCTGACGTTCAGGACTTGGTATTGGCCAAGAGGCCGACGACGCATTGGCAGCGGCAGCAGATCCGAGCCGCCATGGCTCCTGGCGCTGACCGATCGCTGGCCGATCTCTTGGAGGCACTGGCCAGGCAGGTTCACCATGGTGAGCACCTGGAGGGCGATGCGGCGCAACAGCTTCTGGAGCCGGGCGCGACGCTGCTGACTGTGTTCGGCCCGCGGCTCGCGATTGGGCAGAGGAATGCTCGCCACCATGTAGTTCTGGAAGCGGCAAACCTGGTGCTTCGGACGCGAGCGAAGGAATGGCTCAATGCGGGAAAGCCCGGGGAGACCCGGCATGATCGAGCTATTGCCAGCAATCGCGGCCTGGCGGCCGTGCTGGGGGAGCTTGAGGCGGAGCGGAAGCGATAGAGCGGTCATGGGAATAGGTCCAGTTGGGCCGGCAGTGCCGGTGCGCGTGGCGATGCAGGCAGTGGTGCGGGAGCGGTCGCGCGCATGCGCGCGCGCTGTGCAGCGTTGAAGGCGAACCAGAAGCCGAGGCCGTGTCGGCGCGCCCGGCATTCGGTCAGCAGCACGCGGGCGACGTGCTTGGCCAAGGCAGCGCCGGTCATGCCGCCACCGCCATGTCGGCCGGGACCCGGTCAAGATTCGCCTCGGCCAGGGCACGCAGCGGTGGCGGGCTCACGCTGTTGCCGACCATGCGCACGGCGGCGCTGGTGCTGAGCGGCGTGCCGTTGGCCGTGCGATCGATGATGTAGCCGGGCGGGAAGCCCTGGGCGCGGTACAGCTCGTGCGGCTTGAGCATGCGCAGGCCGATATCCACGATCACGTATGGCGTGCCTTGAATGTGGACGGTCACCAGCGCCAAGCGATCCTTGGTGGTCACCGTGTCCACGGGGTCGTGCAGATCCACGGCGATCCCGCTGCCGTAGTACTTCACCAGGAAGGCTGCGACGCGCAGCGCGCCTTCCTGGTGCTCCGGCGACAGCTGCGCCAGGTCTGCGGTTACCAGCTGCTGCTGGCTGCCGGTGGCTGTGATCGTGCTGACCGGGTTGCGCGCATCGCGCCCGCCGCCCTCGTAGAAGCCACCGTTGGCTTGCTCCAGGAATGCAGTAGCCAGCGCGTGGTGCTCACCCTGCGCGGCAATGGTCGACAGCGGCTCTTGCGGGTCCGCGCCGGCCATGTTGTTGCGCAGGGTGACCAGCGTAGCGGCAGACACGCCCAACGCGTGCGCCGCGCCAGCCGGGCGCGCGGCACCGGCACCAGAGGTGATCGTCGGCACTGGCTCAGTTGCCGGCGTGCCGATGCTGTCGCCTCGGAACTTCACGAGGTGCGGCGCGGCGACCGCGTGCTTGACGCCACCGGCCACCACCGTGCCCAGCGGTCGCTGCAGGTCCAATGCGCGCGGTGCCTGGCCCTCGCGTTCGCCGTAGCCGGTCTGCACCAGGACCGGCGCGACCAGCGCGGTATCTGCCTTCGCGGTCATCGTATACAGCGGGTCGTCACCGGAGCGCGGCTCCGACTGGCCGGCCCGGCCTCCCACACCGGCAAGGATCGGAGTGACCACGGAGAAGTGGCCGCCCTTCACCTCGGCACAGAGCGTGCGCAGGGGTTCGTCCACAGCCATCGTGCGCTGGGTGCTGGCATTGGCGTGCTCGGTGATGAAGGGTGCCAGTTCCGGCGCTGCCAGCATCAGCTCGCCGCGGTTGGCGGCAGTGATCGTGCGCATCGGATCCCGCACGTCGTGCACGCGGTCGCCGCCCTGGTGCGTCACCGGGACAATGAACGGATCGGCCGAGTTGATGACGTGGCGCATGACGCCCTTTGCGATGCGGCGCATGGTGGCGTCGGCCAGCGGCCGGGAACGGGTGAAGATGGACGGGCAGGGGATGGAGAAGTCCAGGCAGTCGGCGGCGGTGACGCGCGGCGTCTGGCCGGGCGCGGGGCCGTGGCTGGCCTCTGGCCACACGATCTGCTCGCCATCGCGGCGGCCGAGCAGGAACAGGCGTTCGCGGCTGGTGCCGGCGCCATAGTCGCTGGCCACCAGCTTGCGCCATTCGACCGCGTAGCCCAGCGCCCGCAGTGCGGCCACGAACTGCTGCCAGGTGCGACCGCTGTGGCGTTTGTCCGGGACCAGCTGCTGGTTCTCGACCGGAACGCGCTCGCCGCGCGCTGCTACGGTGCCATCCATCTTGATGACGCGGCCGCTGGTCTTGCAGCGCTTGGCCACCAGCGGGCCCCAGGTCAGGATCTGCCAGACGTTCTCCATGGAGATGATGCGCGGCGCGGTGTTGGTGCCGTGCAGGCGATCCGCGCGAAGCAGCTGGCCAACCCACTTCAGCACCACCCACGACAGGGCACGGGTCTTCCGGCTGCGCGGCTGGCCGCCCTTGGCCTGGCTGAAGTGCGTGCAGTCCGGCGAGGCATGGAACCAGCCGATGGGCCGGCCGGCCACGTCCACGCGAGGGTCGGCGTGCCAGATATCCTCGCGGTGGTGTTGGGTCAGCGGGTGGTTGGCGGCGTGCATGCCGATGGCCAGCTCGTCGTGGTTGTAGGCCAGGGCGGGATCGATGCCAAGGGCCTGCTTGAGCCCTTCCGATGCCCCGCCACCGCCGGCGAACAGATCCACGACGATCTCGCCGGGGCGCAGGCGGGAGCGCTGCGGCATAGGGAAGTTGAAAGCGCGGGAGCCGTCAGCCATTGGAGGAATCCTTGGGTGCGATGGGGCCGGTGTGGCGGTAGTCACGCAGCGGGTCGGTCGTGAACCTGCCGCGCTCTTGGCGCTGCACGGTGTAGTCGGGGAAAGCCTCGGCGGGCAGGTGGGCGTGTGCTTCGTCCATCAGCGCGACGAAGCGCTGCTGCCATTCCAGCGGCATGGACTGGAGCGTTCTGCGAGGAACGACCAGGTATGCGGCGCGGGTCAGGCCGAAGGCATCCCACACCGGGCCATGGGCGTAGGCGGACTGGGGCGACTCAGCCCGATCCATTGCAGCGGTGAGCAGCTGGTCAGCCATTGCCCACCGCCTTGCCGTCGATCACGGCCAGAAGCTTTTTAAGTTCGGCATCGACCTCGCTTCCTGGCAGGGCAACGCTAAACGCCTTGCGAGCAATGTCACGAACCGCGCCCAGGTCCACGGCCTGCGCTGAGTCGATCATCGGCAGCCAGCCGACTGGCGTGCCCTTACCCTCAGTGAAGTGGTCGTGCGTCCAGCACCAGCCAGCGAACTGCCAGCCGATACGTTCATCCTCGCCCACGTTATCGTCGTTGCACGCGCCGATGGTCCACGTTGGTTCGGAGGTGTCCTCGGTGGCGTTCTCTTTGAACTGCACCAGCAGGCGCACCATGGTTCCGTCGTGAGGGGCCGTTGCCATCGGGCGCGGGGCCAGGTCCACGGCCTGCGCGGGCTGCTCAGCGAGCTGGTAGCGCACCATCTGCAGCACGGTAGTCGCGCCACTCTCGCCGTCCGACTCATGCCCGAACACTTGCGTATGCAGAGCCTCGGCCAGTTCTTCAATCTCGTTTACGCATGCAATCGCATCGGGGAACCCACCGGGGAACCGGTCGTCCACGGCCTGCGCGGGCTTGTACTCCTCAGCAGCCTCGATTGCGTTCCGCCAAGGGCAGTTGGCGCTGCTGTGCTCGCCGATATCTACGCCAGTGATGGTTGCGATGTGGCCGGCCAGGTCGTCGGCCATTTCGTGGTATCGGTCGCGCTCGTCGATGACACATCCCAGGGCACGATCCAAACTCTCCAGATATTCCTGATCGGCCTGCGCGGGCGGGGTGGCGGCATTGCCCGGCAGCGGCGTGTCGAAGTGAAGGGCGTTCTTCGCTTCCTGCTTGGCCCGGATCTTCGCCATCACCTCGGGCTGGGTGATCCGAGCCAGCTCAGCATCGCCAGCAGCGTGCATGTCCAGGCCCGCCACCCAGCAATAGCCGGCCAGGGTGACCATGACGCCGCCGACTTCCTGCGCAGGATCGCCGACCGGACGACCGAACACGTAATCGACCAGCGTGGGCACGCGCGCCTTGTCGTAGCCGTGGGCCTGCAGCAGCTCCAGCACCTCTTCCAGCAGGCGGTCGCCGCGCTCGGTCATGTTGCTGTAGAGCGATGGGAGGAAGCACTGGCCCATCCATTCGGCTACGCCGGACTGGAAGGTCTCCCCCACCGGCTGGCGGGCGGCGAGGGCGGCGCGTGCATAGCCCTGCATCTGCTCGGCGGTGTAGCCGTAGATTCGAACGCCTGTCGGAAGGTGCGTATCAACTACGTCCTTTGGCGGCAGCGGCGGCAGCGCCTCCCCCTGACCACCCGGGGAGGGCTCAGTATCGAGGTAGTCCAGATAGTCCGGAGAGCCGAAGCGCATTTCGGGCGGAAGGGTTTCGCCCGTGGAGGTCTGGGCGGAGAGGGCGGCTTCGGATTCTCGTGCAATATCCAGCGCATCCTCACGACTGATTCCGCGCTGCGCGAGTTCGCAGGGACTGGCTTCAACGTAGTAGCGCAGGTCGTCATATGCCTTCTGCAAAAGCCCATCCCCCAGCCTCACCCTCCCACCGGGCTGCACGTCCGCCAGGGTCTTGTTGTCGTTGCTCATGCCTGCATGTCCTTGCTGTTGGTGGAGCGCGCGCTGTGCGCGGCGAGGTGTTCCCAGCGTTCGGCTTCGCTCACGTAGTAGTCGTGGCGCTCCTGGCGCACGGCGGCGGTGAACTGCACATCGGTCAGGGCGTGCTCGGCTGCGGCGCGGTTTACCGCGGCCATGCGGGCTGGGTCGTGGTCGAAGATGTCGAGCTGGTTACGCACGCTGGACTCCTGGAATGGGTTGCCGACTTGTGGAAGTCCGGTCGGCACGGAGCCCGGTGCCGCGGGCGGGCGGTTGCTCAGTGGGTGTCGTCGGCGGCGAGCGGCGCGCGCTGTCGTTCATCGCTGCGGCGCTGCATCTCGGCCTTGAACGCCGGCCAGCTGGTGCGGAGGTCTTCCCAGCAGCGCCACGCGAAGAACACGGCGCCGATGGCGCAGGCCAGTGCGACCTGGTCGAGGTGGTTGCGCAGCGCCCAAGCGAGCAGGCCGAGGAGCAGGCCGACGACGACGGCGCAGAAGAAGGGCAGGGCCAGGTGGCGCATTACTCGGTCTCCTGTTCGGCAGTGGGCTCGGCCGGCGAGGGCGCCGGGCCGGCGGGCGGGGTGATGGGCGGGATGCCGACGGCCATGGCGGCGAAGAAGTCGTGGTCGGTCACGCCGCACCGCCTTTGACGCTCGCCAACTCGGAACGCAGCTCGGCGATGCGGCGACGGTCTTTCGCGGCGTCACCCTGGTAGCCGGCGGCGACGCGGGCAGATGCGGCGCGGTTCGGATTGCGGGGATTGTTTGCTCGGCGCTCGAAGTACCGAGCCCGGCGGCTGGCGCCGCGCTCCAGCCGCAAGTGCCAGGCAAGGGCGTCACGCAGGCGCTGCACATCGACAGGGGCGGTCACGCGGCACCGCCTTTGACGCGCATATGACGCATGGCGGCGCCGAGTTGGTCGACCATTTCGCTGACGGCGCGCGCGGCGCTGTATCGGCCGCTGAGGAAGTCCTTGCGGGCGATGGCGGCGGCTACATCGGCGTTGTGCGGGTGGTATCCGAAGCGCAGCGCGGCGAGGCGCACGGCGTCGGCTACTGCCTTGGCGCGGACGCGCCGGGTCGGGAACTGCAGGATGACGGCGCTCACGCGGCCACCGCCTGCCGGAGAGCCAGCGGCTGGGAGCGGGCAATGGTGGCGACTTCGGTCGCGCCTTCGTCGATCGCGTGGGCGCACACGGCCAGGTGCTCGGCCAGCTCGCGGGCCTCGGCCGATGTCAGGCTGAGCAGCGCGGTGCCACCGACCTTGACGACGATGGTTCCGGCGTGAGCCCGGGTTTCGGCGCTGGCTGCGCCACGGCTGGTGGTGGTGATCGCGGCCATGGCTCAGGCCTTCCTGCTGCTGACGCAGCTGCTGAAGGCCTCGCCGAACGCGGCCGCGAAGGCGGCGGCGATGGGGCGTAGGGTGGCCCAGAGGGGCCGGTTTGCGGTGCGCATGCTGGTCTCCGGCGCCCTGCCTCTGCTGAGAGGCTTCGTGGGCGGCTGGAGGCAAAATTAGGCCAAACCTAATATAGCGTCAATAGGTTGAGCCTAATATATTTATGAACTTGTTCATCAAGGTCCTTGCCGCTGAATGAGCCGTCTTAGCTGTGGCTCACTGGCTTTGCTTGACGCAGGTCAGAAACGCTTCGTTCTCGAAATCCCGTACCGCGGTCTCGCGGTTGCGTTCAACCGCCATCCTAGGCCTGTCGTATGCATCAACGACCATCTTGGTCAGTAGGGGTGCTATGGCCGGATCCGCTTCCTTAGCCAAGTCCATGACTCGTGACATTGCGACACCATGCTGCCGCCCATCCATGATGCTACGGGCGTAGTCTGCGGCAACCTTGCAGACTTCAGTCTTCTCAGTCTCTCGCGAGGCTTGGCCAGGCCCGACATCGTGCGCCTGGTCTTTACCGCGTGCCACCGAGGCATTCTCATCCACACGCAATGGCGTGCCCTGATCAGCCGCAGGTCTTGGCCAGATGGACGCAGCGCCTACCGCGGTTACGACAACGCCGGCTATGAATGAAATCAGGATCTTCCCGATGCTCGCAGGGTCGGTGCTCATCAGTCGGCCCAACCGCCAATCCAATGGACTCGCCCAACGACCGTGATCGGCTCGCGTTTTGAGTCCATTCTTCTAGGCTTTTGCCAATGGTGGTCGCCCTTGGGATTGTCGCTACTGAAGAAGACTGTGCCGTCTAGGACCAGCGCTCTTTTCACGTAGTACTCCGGGTTAGCCGCGCCGTGTACCTGGATAACGTACAGGCAACCGTCAACGACTCGGGTATCAGACACGTCGAACAAGATCGCATCGCCATCTTCGATGGTGGGTTCCATGGAGTCGCCCTTGCCATAGTAGATAGCAAGGTTGCGACCATAGATACCACGACGCCTGAGGCTGGTCTTTTTGAACTTGAGGCTATGGGTCTCGGCGTACTCCTCGGCCTCTGCGCCGGCGGCGCCCAAGCCAACAGCCTGAGAGTAGCCAACAACGTCGGTGTAGTCCTGATCGCTTGGTGCTGCCCTATCGGTGCCGAAGTAGAGTTCGTCGAAGTCAGCCCCATGGTCAACCGCGATCTGGCGGGCGGTATCAATCTCGGGGCGGAACTTTCCATTCAGCCAGTCGTTCGCGGTCACATTGGAAACACGATAGGTCCTCTGCAGGTACGCACCGGCGCCGCGGCGGGGGATTCCCCGCGCTGCAAGAAGCTGAACAAGTCGCCGACCGAACTCAGGCGCGTAGTTGTCAGGTGGTCTCTTAGGCATAGCCTAAATGATGCCTCTTAGAAAATTAGGTTTGCCCTGTTGACCGGCATATTAGGTTGGGCCTAATATGCGTCCATGGACGAGAACCAGCCCCTACTTAGAGCCATCGACGCTGCTGGTAGTCAGCAGCGTCTCGCCGAGTTTCTTGGGATCCGCTCCGCTTCAATCAGCGAGTGGAAGGCGAGGGGCAGAGTTCCCGCCGAAAGAGTCTTAGCGGTGGAGGAATGCACCGGCATTTCTCGGCACGACCTTCGGCCAGACGTTTATGGCCCAGCGCCATCGTCTCATTCGATCCGATCCTTGAGGTCGGAAATCGACAGCCGTATGAGCAAGCGCGCGCTGCGCGCCCGGCTGGGCCTGTCGACGGACAAGCTGCTGGCCAAGGTGCTGAAGCTGCCGATCGAGCAGGTTGAGGGCTGGCCGGAAGAGGGCGCCTTGCCGGCGCTGCCGGAGATCCAGCGGTTGCTGGGCGTCCAGGAACATCCGCAGGCGCAGCCGGCGCCGCACGACCCCGACGAGAACCGTTACGCCCCCCTGGAGGTGGCCTGATATGCGCGCGCTGTCCGATAGGTGGAATCCCCGGCTCTGGCTGCGCGATTGGCTGGCCAAGCCTTCCGAAGAGGAAGTGAGGCAGGCGGAGCGAATCAAAGCCGGTATGCGAGAAACCACCAGGCTTTGGCATGCGAATCGCAGTCGATCTGACGAAATCGCCCGAAGGATGATTGAGTCCAACTTGGACAGTTTTCTCAGTCCTGTGGCAGCACGCTCCGAGCGTAATCCATCCATCCCTGAGCCTTCTGATCGAACTTCGTGTGGGCAATGCGGCCCATCAGATCTGTCGCCCTTGTCGAGCTCAGTGAGCGAAGCAGTCCCAACTGCTGCTCCATTTCGGAAAGAAGTTTCTCCGGCTCTGGGTGCGCCCTGATGGCAGCCATACAGACCATCTCCAGCACTTGTACCTGTGCGAACAGGTCGGCGAAAGCCGGGTTGTCCTTGAGTTCCATGTCGCCCTCCTTGCGGGCTGTTCGTGTGGAAACGCCAGCGTAGCGCAAGGAGGGCGACGCCCGTCGCCCATGAGTTTCCGATGTCCATGGCGCACATGTTGTGCCGCCCCTGAGAGCCTGTCATGAAGCCCAAGCCCCATTTCCTGCCGAAGCGCCAGACGGTGATCTACGGATTCACCGAGCAGATGCTGCGCGACACCGGCTCCAATCGCCGCAGTTTTGCGATGGCCGTGGCCGACACGTACCTGTCGATGTATGCCCAGGACGACCGAGAGGTTCCGTTCCGAATCACGCTGGGCGGTGAGGGTGATGCGGACGGGGACAAGAAGCATAACGGCCAGATTCTGGGCCGCTATCTCGATGGCGTGGTCAAGACGCTTCCGGCAGATCTCGAAGATGCCTGGGTGATCAGCCTCCCCGAACCTTACCGCGGCAACTGCGAGCGTGAGCTTGCGCGCCGGCGCGGAATCCTGCCGATCCGGATGGATGCGATCGACACCGCGGCCGACACGGTTGGGGTGGGGCAGTTGATGAAGGACTTCGGCGACCTCTGCTCTGCAGTGAGCCCGGCGGTCGCGGACGGCGTGATTGACGAGCAAGACCGCCCCCACGGCCAGAAGATCATCAACGAGGCGACGGACCTGGTCATCAGCGTGCTGACGTTCCGCAAGGCGGTGGTCCGTGCGATGGGTCTGGAGCCGACTGTATGAGCGCTCTTGCTAGGACTACCGATCCTACGGGCAGCCATGTGGCGGCTGCCGATCTGCTTGCTAGTGGCCGGCTTCACGACCAGCAGTCGAAGGCTGAGGCCGCGGTGAGGCTTCATCCCGGGCATAGCAGCCTGCACCTGGCAACGTTGACCGGTCTTGACCGCCACATGCTTGGCCGTCGCCTGCCGGAACTGGCTCGACAGGGCCGCATCTGGCGAGGCCCGTCGGCACCGTGCGCTACGGCCGGGAAGCCGGCCTGCACCTGGTGGCCGGTCGCGCCGGGCCAGAACCTGGCATTGGGGATCTGACGTGAGCGCACGAGTTACAGGCATGGTCTTCGACCGCTACCCGAACGGCGGAGGCGAGATGCTGCTGGCGCTGGCGCTGGCTGACCACGCGCACGACGACGGCACGCACATCTTCCCGTCCATCGCCCGCCTGGCGGAGAAGACCCGGCAGTCCGAGCGTTCTGTGCAGTACCAGCTGCGCCGGATGGAGCAGTCCGGGTGGCTGGTGCTGGTCAACGCCGGCATCGGTGGCCGTCGCAGCGGGTTCGGTGAAGGCGGGCGCACCCGGCAGTACCGGATCAACCCCGAATGGATGAAGGGTGCAGAAATTGCACCCTTTGCAAAGGGTGCAAAAAAGGCCTCCGAAGGGTGCAAAACGACGCAGGAAAGGGTGCAAAACGGCGTCGAAAAGGGTGCAACAGCTATTGCACCCGAACCAAGAGCAACCAAAAGCAACCAAGAGCAACCCTCACACCGCGAGTGTGAGCGCGAGGCCGATCCGCTGGCGCTGACCGCCGAGCAGGTCGACCGCGAACTGGCCGGATTCGGCAGCACGCCGCCCGGCGTCGACCGTGAGCAGCTGGCCCGGTTCGTCCGGCACCGTGCCGCGATCCGCCGCCCGCTGTCTGTCCAGGGCTGGCTGCAGGTCCGACAGCAGCTGCTGGACCTGATCGCCGCCGGCCACGACCCCAACGAATCCCTGAAGCAGACCATGGCCGCCGGCTTGGCGCTGCCCGTGATCCCTGTCGCCCAGCCATCCGCAGGAGCAACCCATGCAAGCCCTCAACACGGTTCTGCCGACCGCACCGAGCAGCTCGAACAGCAGTTCTACGCCCAACGCCGAGGCGGTGGCCAGGGTGGCGGCGCTGGGTTCGAGCCAGGCGATGTCGTCGACGCCGAGTTCGCCGTCATCGGCTGAGCCGCTGAGCGAGTCGCAGTCGGCCTACCTGTGGGAGTTCTGGAAGCAGATGACGGCCATGTTCCCGGGGAAGTGGGAGCGCGAGAACGGGGCGGCGCCGTTCAAGAAGGACGGCAGCCTGACCATCGCCGCCGGCACGTGGTTCCAGGTGCTGAAGGGTCGCAGCCGGGCCCAGCACGCGCGCGGCATGGCCTGCTGCCTGACCGAGGGCCGGGAGTGGCCGCCGAACCCGCCGCGGTTCCTGACGATGTGCCTGGACATCCCGGTCATGGCGGCGGTCGAGCGGGAGATGGCACCGGGCCGGCCGCAGAGCGGCTTCACGGTGCTGGTGCGGTCGCTGCTGGACCTGCACGTCTACGCCTCGGCCGACCACGGATCGCAGCAGCGGCGGATGTTGGAGGAGGCCTACACGCGCGCTGTCCAGCACGTGGTCGACGGCAAGCCGTTGCCGCAGCCGGTGCTGGCGATCGAGCAGGAGAAGCACGGGGTGCGGCCGGTGCGTGACCGGGAGTCGGCGCGCGCTGCGATGGAGCGGGCAGCGGCCGAGCTGAACTTCGATGGTGACTGAAGCGGAGCTGGCCCAGGCCGAGCAGGCCGGACGCTGGGCGCGGGATGCCTGCCGCAACCGGGAATCAGCACCGAGGTACGAGATGGGGCAGGACGGTGTGACGCGGCGCCGCCGCTGGCAGGCCGGGTGGGACAGGCGGGACCAAGAACTGAGCGCGGCACGCCGCAGCACGACGAGGAACAGACGCTGATGGACTTCACCAAGTACAGCACGCGCAGCAAGTTCGCCAAGGAGATCAACGCCGGTTACTCGGCGCGGCTCACCGACGGGCAGTGGTGGGAAAACCCACACCTGGTCTGGATCGAATGCGAGACCGAGGACGGCGCCAACCGCAGGGCGGGGCCGCTGAGCGAGAAGGCGGAAGCCTGGCAGCACGGCTGGTGGCTGGCCGCCCAGGGCGCGCGCTGATGTGGTGGTCGCTTTCGCTTGGCCCGCCCCCTACCCAGGAGGAAAGGGCCCGGATGGAGCTGGCCAAGACGGGCCCGTGCATGGCCTGCCTGGTGCTACAGATGCAGGAGGTGCTGGACCCGGAGCTAGTGGTCTACGGCTGCGACTACAACCACGCCAAGAGCGGGAACCTGCGGCGCGGCCACATGTTCGGCTACGCCCTGTGCAAATGGCACCACATGCGGCATCCGATGGAGGGGAACACCTTCGCGACGATGCGCCAGATCTACGGTCCGAGCTTGTTGGACGGCTCGCGGACCTTCCACGAGACGTACGGCTCCGATGACGAGCTGATCGCAAACCAGACGTACATCAACGAACTGAGGAGTGGCACCAATGGCTAAGCCGACAGGCCTGTCCGACGAGGTCAGGACCATTTTCGAAGAGAGGAAGGGCCAGTCGCTCGGCCACCAGCAGGTGTTCGAGTTGATGGACGTGACCGGCGTCGACAAGACGAAGGAGCGCAACGGCGTCCGCGATGTGCTGACGTGGCTGGTGAGCTGCGGCTACCTGGTGAAGACCGGCGCCCGGGCCACCGCCGCGTACCGCTACAGCGGGCAGGGCATGCGCTTCCACAAGGCGACGGCGGAGGAACTCCGCGAGCGGCGCATCGAGCGCGGTCGAGCCTACCGTGCGCGCAACGGCGCACAGCCGAAGGCGCCACGCGTGGACAAGATGACCATCAACCGGGATCGGGTGGAGCGGCTGTCAGGCCTGGCGCCGGCGAAGGCGTGGGGCAAGGAGAAGGACGGCCAGCGTCCGGCCGAGACGGTGGAGCAGTTCGAGGCACGAGGCGGGCAGGTGCAGCGCCTGACGGCCAGCTGGGAGCAGCGAGTATGAGCAAGCGGAAGATCATCGCTGCCGCCAAACGCCGTGGCCTGTCTGTCGTCAACGCGGCGTGGGAATGGACGGTGGGTGGTGGCGAGCGCTATCCCCACTGGGTTGTCGACTTCGGACCGGAGATCGATCAGCTATACGGCGAAAGCGAGGAACAGTTCTTCGAGGACACCGACGCAGCCCTGCAGTGGCTGAAGGACCTGATCGCGCTTCCGCCGAGGCCCGAGTGGCTTCCTATCGCCGAGGCGCCGCAGGACGGCACGCGGCTGATGCTGTGGGACTGGGTAAGCAAGCGGCCGGTGTTCGGCAGCTGGCGGGGTGACAACCCGGCAATCACGCACTATGCGGCCGAGCCGGCCGGCCCGGAGGTGGCCTGATGGACACCGCTTTCCACGTAGGCCAGCTGGTCATGGTGAAGGAAGATCCGGACGTGTTCCCGTTTTGTGGCGAGATCGCGCGTGTTTCCGTTCTCGATGTCCCTTGTATGGATGGGATCGGAATGGAAGTGGTCAGCGATCATCTGGGCAGGTTCAAGGGCACCTACGAGCAGTTTGAGCCGATTCCTGAAATCAAAGGGAGGCACTGATGGACGCCATCGAGAAGCGGGCGCGTGAGCTGTTGGCTGTGGAATACGAGAGGTTCGACCTGCCCAGCACTGCGGCGGGGGCTCGGGCGGGCGCGTATGACCTCAACCCGTCTATGCGCGCCGTGGTCGCCGCCCTCACGCCGCCCGAGGGCTACGTCCTGGTGCCGGTGGATCTGTCGAGTTCGATGGCGGAAGCCGCCTGGGCGGCTTTGGCCGCGGACGGATCCTTTGAGGAGATATGGACGGCCATGCTCGCTGCCCGCCCGGAGGTGCCATGAATCGCCAGCCAACTGATAACCACCACAACCGCGAGCCCGGCTGGCCGAACTGGGGCCGCCAGAACCTGACGCTGACGGCAGCCCTGCGGATGGTCCGCATGTACGGCGACCGCCTCCCATCGGTTGCGCAGCTGCGGGCCGACTTCGGCGTCAGCCGGGCTACGGCGTTCCGGTGGCGCGCGGCCTTCCGCGATGCCATCGAGCAGAACGAGGCTGCCCATGCAGGTTGACCGCGCGCTGGAGCTGGTTCTGCCCTGGCCGAGCAAGGACCTGTCGCCGAATGGCCGGGTGCACTGGAGCAGGAAGGCCCGGGCCACGAAGCATGCCCGACAGACTGCCGTGGTGCTGGCGCACGAGGCGGGTTGGCGCGCGCTGCAGCTGCCGGCGGGGAAGCTGCACCTGTGGGTGAGCTTCCATCAAGCGCCTGGCAAGGCGCTTCCGGACGACGACAACATGCTGGGGCGGTTCAAGGCGTACCGGGACGGCATCGCCCAGGTGCTGGGCATCGACGACAAGCGGTTCATCAGCCACCCGCTCGTGAGTAGCGAGCGGCGGCCGGGCGGCCAGGTGGTGGTGCGGATTACGGGCGGGCCGGCGGCGGCCGGCCACTCAACGACAGGGGAACGGGCATGAATCCACGAGAGACGATGGCGCGGCTGGGGCCGAGCACGGTGAAGTTCGACATCGGGCGGGGAGGCGGCAAGCCCGACCTGACGAACCAGGACATTGCCGCGGCGCTGGGCATGGTGCCGGCCGGGCTGGGCCGGGAGCTGCTGGAGGCGTGCTGGTGGCCGGATGGCGCCGCGCTGCGCCGACACAAGCTGCGGGACGCGGTGATTGCGCTGGTGACGCCCGAGCTGCAGCGCCAGCAGCGCCGGCTTGCCGAGGCCCGGACGGATCTCGGCCTGGCCGAGGTGTGCATTGGCTGGGGCGGCGCGGCGACGGCGGAGCAGCGGGCGAACCGTGACGCCGCCCAGCAGCGGCTGGGCCGGGTGAAGGCTCAATGCTGGCCGATCAGCACGCTGGAGTCGCTGCCGACCCTAGCAGCGGCGGTGATCAGCGAGATCGCCAAGCGGCCGCACTGTGCGGCCTGCGAGGGCAGGGGTCAGGCGATGGTTGGGGAGCTGCTGGTGCCGTGCAAGGTGTGCGGCGGATCAGGCCTCGGCCCGGTCAGCGACCGGCGTCGGGCTGCCGCTATCGGGCGGGACGAGTCGACCTATCGGGCAAAGTGGCGCGGGGTCTACGAGTGGCTGTTGCAGAAGATGACCGAGGCGGAGCAGGAAGCGTGCTGGGCGCTCTCCAACGCGTTGAATCGGGCCGCCTGAAGGCTACAGGGCATAGAATCGGCGCAAGGCGTGCCAGGGGGCGCGCCAGTCACGGAGGAATAATGAAGTTCACTGATGAGCAACGCCTGATTGTCCTGATGCTCGCTGACATTCAGAAGGCGCTGAAGGTTCGAGGTGAGTTTGATCCAAGCTTCATCTCGAAGGTCACGGCTTACAAGGAAGAGTTCGCGATACCGTTCGAGCATGGGTTGCTTTTCGACGATCAGGACCTGCCGGACAGTTTTAAGTTCGTCATCGACGTTCTAGATATGTGGTCATTCATTGAGCGGGCCGTCAAGGACCTGGATGAGGGGCAGCGTCAGGAACTGATCGACCGTGTTGGACTGCGTGGGGATAATCCTCAGTTCCGCGGTTTTGACGGCAACAATGAAACAGAGTTGATGGCACATTGCCGCCTTCTGGTGAATGACCTGCATCGCTTCACTGAGTTCAAGGATAGAGACTTCAATTCGCATAGCCCAACGGCCGAGCTCTACCGAGAGATGTATGAGCTGTTTGAGCCAATGAGGCGCCAGCTGCTGGACCGCCGTCGGCTCAGCTTGGATGACCTGGAGGCGCTGCTTTCGACCCGATGAGGATGCGGGAGTGACACTCCCGCACATTCGGGGGTAGATTCACTACCATCGCGCACGATCTGACCCCGGCCAACCAGCCGGGGTTTTTCATTTCCGGACTCGTCATGATCCTGACCGCCTCGACAATCCAGCAGGTGGTTGGCTGCAGTGCCGCCGTTGCCGCCCAGTGGGCTCAGCCCCTGACCGACGCCTGCACTGCGTACGGCATCAGCACCCCGAAGCGGGTGGCCGCGTTCCTGGCGCAGGTCGGTCACGAGTCGGCGAGCCTGACCCGCACCGTCGAGAACCTGAACTACGGTGCGCAGGGCATGGCCGATACCTGGCCCAGCCGCTACGCCGTTGACCCCAGGGCCAAGCCGAGGAAGCCGAACGACCTGGCGCGCGCGCTGGAACGGAAGCCGGTTGCGATCGGCAACAACGCGTATGCCAACCGGCTGGGCAATGGCTCGGAGGCGAGCGGCGACGGATACCGCTACCGCGGCCGTGGTCCTATCCAGAACACCGGCCGGGCCAACTATGCCGCCATCCGCGACGCTCTGCGGGCGAAGGGCGTCAAGGGCGTCCCTGACTTCGAGGCCAAACCCGAGGAGCTGGAGCAGCCGAAGTGGGGCGCTTTGGCAGCAGCGACGTTCTGGGATTCTCGGAACCTCAGCAGGCTGGCGGATGCCGGCCGATTCGACGAGATCACGGCCCGGGTGAACGGCGGCCAGGTTGGAGCGGCGGACCGGCGTTCGCGCTACTACCGCGCGCTGAAGGTGCTTGGGGCATGACGATGGAAGCCCAGCCGAGCCAGGACGGCCGCACCCGCATTTCGCTAGGCCCCGTCGAGAAATGGATCGTGGGGGCCTTCGCTGGCTTCATGGTCGCCGGCGGTTACTGGCTGATCAGCTCCATGCAGGCGGTGCTGACCCAGCAGCAGGTCACCAACCAGCAGATGACCACGGTCCAGCAGCAGCTGCAGACCTTCAACACGCAGCTGGCCGACGTACCGGCGCTGAAGCTCGAACTGGCCAAGCAGGCCGTGCAGGTCGAGCAGAACAAGCAGGACATCAAGGAGCTGAAGCAGCTCAGGGGGCTGAAGTGAAGGACCGATTCAACTGGCAGGGAGTGGCCGGTCGCGCCAGCACATGGCTGGCCACCCTCGCAGCCGCTGCCGCCGCTGCACTCGGCGCCTACGCGCTGATGCCGGAGCGGGCGCAGAACCTGTTCCCCGAGTGGGGCCTGATCGTGCTGGGCGGCCTGGCCGTCGGCGGCGCCTTCCTGGTCCCCGTGGCCACCAGCTTCAAGCAGAAACCCAAGCGCCCGAAGGAGGGCCTGTGAACGACAAGACCATCGAGCAGGAAATCCAGTCCAAGGGCCTGAACGCCCCGCGCGTGACGCCGGATCAGGTAAGTGCCGAGATCGTTGGCGAGACCTTCACGGTGCTGCCCAACGGGCGCACGACCGTGTGCCAACTGACGCTGCGCAACGGCTTCACGGTGGAAGGGATCTCGGCCGCAGTCAGTATCGAGAACTTCGACGCTGAGATCGGGAACAAGGTTGCACGCCAGAACGCGGTCGGCAAGGTATGGGAGCTGCTGGGCTTCCGCCTGCGCGATGACCTGGTGCGCTCGGCGCTGACTGATGCCGATGCGCAGGCCGATCTGACTGGAACCAGCCGGCCGGATCACCCGAGACACTCCGTTGCTAATCCCTGACCCGCTGCGGCCCTACGTTGGCCTGATCCGCGCGGGGCTGTGGGTTGCCGCGGTGGTCGCTGTCCTGCTGATGGGCGCCCGGCTCGGGTCGGACTACCGGGCGAAGAAGGACCAGACACTGATCGCCGCCGCCGAGAAGCGGCGTGATAAGGCCCAGGCAGCCGCGGACGAGAACCTGCGCGCCGCCAACGCCTGCGGCCAGCTGCTGCAGGAGGTGAACCGGCAGACCCAGCTGGCCATCGACGAATCCGCCCGCCAGCAGCAGGCAGCCAAGGAGGCCGCACGGCAGGCCGAAGCAGCTGCAGCCCAGAGCCAGCGTCGCGCTACCCAAGCCGAGCAGGCCCTGCAGGCGGCCAAGACCCAGCCGGGATGCCGGCAGCAGTTGGAGCAGAACCTATGCGACGCCATTCCGTTGCTGTGATCCTGGCTGCGGCCCTGCCACTGTGCGGGTTCGGCAGCTGCAGCAAGGCCGAGAAGCCTGACCTGCCCAAGGTGGTGTATGTCCCGGTCGAGCGCACGGTGGCTGTGCCGGCGGCGCTGACCGCCCGCTGCCCGGCGAAGCGCGCCACCTCCCGCACCGTGGAAGCCGTCGTCGCTGCATACAACGCCAACCTCCTGACTCTGGAGGACTGCGATAGCCGGATGAGCGCCATCGAGAAGCTGGCCCCGGCCGGCGAGCAGAAGCAGGTGAAACCGTGAACGTCGACCGATTCAACCCGCGTGTGTGGCTGCGCAACTGGCTGCTGAAGCCGACGGCGGCGGAAGCCTCGCTCGGTCAGGAACTGCCGAACCGCCTGACCCTGACGGCAGAGCGCTTTGCCGTGGTGGACACCGATGCGCAGGGGAAGCCAGTCTCTCAGCCGTTTGGATGCGCAGATGCTCAGGCGTCTTTGGATCTGGCGTTTGCTGAGAAGATCGAAAAGGCGGCCGCCGCTTGGGCTGAACGTGAGTCCCGCCCAGGTGGCGTGCTCCATGGCCGTGGTCCTGACACGTCGTGGACGCTGAGGAAGGACGGCAACTTCAAGATCCAAGGCATGGGGCCGAGCGAGGGGCAGACCGATGAGCCTGTCTGATCGGCTGCGCCGGATCGAGCTGCAGCAGGAAGAGCAGCGCCAGGCCACCGCCAGGCTAGAAGGGAAGGTTGATGCATTGTTGGCCGCGCTGGCAGCTGAGGGCGAGGAAGAGCAGGAAGAGGCAGCCCGCAGCCTGGACGGTGAGCTGGTGCCAGGCGAGCGCGACCAGTCGCAGAGCCTGGGCTGATGGCCAGCTTCCCTCGTCGACATAGACCGATGCCGCAGCTGGCTCCGGTACACGTCGCGCAAGCACCGCAGGAGAACTACGGCAAAGGCCGAGGCGGCAGGCCGTGGCGTCGCAAGCGCGATGCGGTGATGGCACGTGACCTGTACCTCTGTCAGCCATGCCGTGCAGCCGGTCGCATCCGCCAGGCAGAAGAGGTTGACCACGTTGTGCCGCAGGCGGAAGGCGGCACGGATGCCTTGGACAACCTGCAGGCGATCTGCTGCGAGTGCCACGGCACGAAGACGAAGGCAGAGGCCGCGCGAGGCGCGAATCGTTCTCATCCGTTCCTCTCGAAGCGGTGAATGTGAGTGATTCTCATCAAATGCCCCGGGGGGAGGGGAAAAAGTTCGAATCCTTCCTCTCGGACACCGGCCGCTCAGTCGTTTTTTCGCACCGTCAATTCAGAAAATTCAGTTTTTGAGGCCCGTCTATGTCCCGCCCCCGCAAGCCGACGGCGCTGAAGGTGGTGGCCGGCACCGACCGGCCTGACCGCGAAGCGCCTGCTGCGGCTGAACTCCCCCTGGTGTCCGATGTGCCACCGGCACCGGACTGGATGCCCAACGCACACGCACGTAAGGAATGGGAGCGCCTAGCTCCGATCCTCCACGCAAACAAGCTCCTCACCGAGGCCGGCCTGTCGGCGCTCGGCCAGCTCTGCGCTCTTCATGGAAAGACCGTTCAGCTGTACGCCGCCGGCGAGGCGCCGGTTGCATCGATGGTTGCCCAGCTGCGTGGACTGATGAACGACTTTGGCCTGACGCCAGTGGCGCAGGGAAAGGTGAAACCGAATGGCGACACGGAAAAGCCGGGCAACGCGTTCGCTGCGCTCGGAAAGCCCCGCGCCACCGGAAAATGACCACGTCGATGTCGCGATCGGGTATGCGAAGGCGGCTGCGGCTGATAGGGGTGGAAGGTTCGGTCGGCTGATCAAGCTGGCGGCGAAACGGTTCCTGGACGATCTGAAGCGGGCGAAGAAGAAGGGAGCGCCATTCTCCTTCTCACGCGATCACGCCAATCACGCTTGCAGCTGGATCGAGCTTCTCCCGCACGTTGAGGGGAAGTGGGAGACGCCGGAAATTCGGCTTCACCCGTCCCACGTGTGGTTCGTGGTCCAGCTGTTCGGGTTCCGCAAGCCGGATGGAACACGCCGCTTCACGTCCGCATTGTTCGCGGTGGCGCGCAAGAACGCGAAGTCGACCCTGTCGGCGGCCATCCTGCTCTACTGCGAATGCTGCGAAGAGGAAGAGGGTGCGCAGGTCATTTCCGCCGCTACCACTGGCAGCCAGGCGCGCATCATCTTCAACGTAGCCAAGCGGATGGCCGAGAAGAAGGCCGATCTGCGGGATGCCTACGGGCTGGAGTGCTGGGCGAATGCGATCAGCCGGGTCGAGACCGGCGCGACGTTCAAGCCGATCAACGCCAAGGCATCGACGCAGGACGGTCTGAACCCGTCCCACGTTGGGCTCGATGAGATCCATGCGCACAAGACGCCTGATCTGCTGAACGTGTTGCAGTCGGCGGCTGGTGCTCGGCGTAATCCGCTCTGGTTGTTCACGACCACAGAGGGGTACGCGAACCCCGGTCCCTGGTCGGAGATTCGGCAGTTCGCCACGCAGCTGCTGGAGGGGGTGTTTGGCGACGCCGCCGACCACTTCCTGGCCATCTTCTTCGCGGTGGACAAGGACGACGGGGACTTCGACGAGAAGGCCTGGCATAAGGCCAACCCGTTGATGGACGTGAACCCCCACCTGCTGGCGGCGATCAGGAAGGAGTCGATTGAAGCGAAGGCGATGCCTTCGAAGCTTGCTGAGTTCCAGATCAAACGGCTGAACCGGCCTGCTGCAGCGGCAAACGGCTTCATCCTGTTGCCGAAGTGGAATGCCTGCCATGGCGTAGTCGATCTGGAGGCGCTGAAGGACGTTCCCTGCTGGGGTGGGCTTGATCTGGCCAGCACGCGCGACCTTGCATCGCTGCGGCTGGTCTGGCGCTTGGACGACAAGATCATCACTTGGGGACGGCGCTGGGTGCCCGAGTCCGCAGTGGCGCAGCGAACCGAGCGCGGCACTGTCCCGTATGCGGGCTGGGTCGCGGCCGGGCTGCTGGAGCAGACCGAGGGCGAGGTCACCGACTACGCGGTGATTGAGCAAGCGGTTCTGGACGTGCACGAGCGCTTCAACCTGCAGTCGCTTGCATTCGACCGCTGGAACGCTACCGAGATGGTCAGCCGCCTTGTTGCGGCTGAAGTTCCACTGGTGGAGTTCATCCAGGGCACGAAGTCGTACCACCCCGCGATGGTAGAGCTGGAGCGCGCCTACATCGGCAAGCGGTTGGTGCACGACGGCGACCCTGTACTGGCCTGGTGCGCGGCCAACCTGGTCGCGCGCAAGGACGTGAATCTGAACATGGCGCCGGACAAGCGCCGGTCCGCGGACAAGATCGACGACATCACCGCGCTGCTGATGGCCATTGGGGTATCTCTCACGAGCGAGGCGACAGGCGGGATGGACGACTGGTTGAGTAACCCTATTTTGGCGGGATCCGCATGAAGACGAAGCATCAGACCGGATTTCTGGGACGGGTCCGAGCGGCGGTTGACGGGTGGGTTCGCTCATTCACGACCCGCGACGCCGAGCTCTACATCGACCGCGAGATGGCCAATGAGGCCGGCGTAGCCGTCACAGCAAAGGCGGTTCTCCAAGTCGACGCAGCCTGGGCGTGTGTCCGCTTGATCTCTGAGACGATCGCCACATTGCCCCTGTCGATGTATGAGAGGACGAAGACCGGAAAGCGCGTCGCGAGCCAGCACCCGCTGCATTTTGTTGTTCACGACCAGCCAAACATCGACTCGACTGCGGCGGTGTTCTGGGAGGCCATGGTTGTCGCGATGCTTCTTCGTGGCAACGCTTTCGCTGAGAAGCTCTACGCCGGCGAACGCCTGATCGGCTTGCAGTTCCTTGATCCAGCCAGGCTCACCATCAATCGTGACCTGAACGGCAACAAGGTGTATCGCTACCTGCGCGCCAATGGTGCTCCCAGGATCATCGCGCCGGCGAGGATCTGGCGCATTCCAGGGTTCACGCTGGATGGCGAGAGCGGCGTGTCCGTGATCGCCTACGGTGCCAAAGTGTTCGGCAACGCCATCGCGGCAGACCGAGCAGCGGCTCGCACGTTCCGAAACGGTCTGCTCCAGACGATCTACTACAAGGTCCAGGCGTTTCTGAAGCCTGAGCAGCGGACGGAGTTCAAGAAGAACCTGATGGGTTCCATTGAGCGCGGTGAAACCCCGCTGCTCGAAGGTGGCACGGAGGCCGGTACGCTTGGCATCAAGCCATCCGACGCGCAGCTCTTGGAGTCGCGGGCGTTCTCCGTGGAGTCGATCTGCCGCTGGTTCCGCGTGCCGCCGTGGATGGTTGGCCATACGGAGAAGTCGACAAGCTGGGGAACCGGCATCGAGCAGCAAATGATCGGCTTCCTGACGTTCACGCTGGGGCCGTGGCTCCGACGCATCGAGCAGGCCATCAGCAAGGACCTGCTGACGCCAGCCGAGCGCCTGCGCTACTACCCGAAGTTCACCGTGGAAGGCCTTCTGCGCGCCGACAGCGCCGGACGCGCTGCGTTCTACGGGGTGATGGTGGACAAGGGGATTCTCACCCGCGACGAAGTGCGCGAGTTGGAAGACCGGGAGCCGATGGGCGGTAATGCCGCCGTGCTCACCGTGCAAACCGCGATGACCACGCTGGATGCCATCGGCGCTGGTTCAGATGCCGACCAGGCCCGGGCCGCTATCCGCGCGTTCCTGGGCTTCTCCGAAGACAAGAAGGACTGACCACATGACGATCAAGACGCTGCCGGGTGTACCGGAGGGCCGCCCCTGCGCCGCTGTCAGCAGCCAGATCCAGCCACGCGCACTTGACCGCTGGGAGGCTGGCGTCAGGGCGGCTTCCGACACCGATGCGGAACGATCCATCAGCATCTACGACGTGATCGGGTACGACTATTGGACCGGCGAAGGCGTGACCGCCAAGCGCATCGCGGCATCCCTGCGCGGGATGGGGAAAGGCCCGGTCACGGTCAACATCAACAGCCCCGGCGGAGACATGTTCGAAGGCCTGGCGATCTACAACCTCCTGCGCGAGCACGACGGCGAGGTCACGGTGAAGGTACTGGGCTTGGCCGCATCGGCTGCTTCCGTCATCGCCATGGCCGGTGACACAGTCCAGATCGCGCGCGCTGGCTTCCTGATGATCCACAACGCTTGGGTCGTTGCCGTAGGCAATCGCCACGACCTTGCTGACGTGGCTGCGACGCTCAAGCCCTTCGACGACGCGATGGCTAGCATCTACGCCGCGCGCACCGGTGCCGAGCAGAAGGCCATGTCCAAGCTGATGGATGCCGAGACTTGGATCGGTGGCGCCTCCGCAGTGGAGGACGGCTTTGCAGATGAACTTCTGGCCTCCGATCAGGTGGAGAAGGGCGCAAGCAAAGAGAACGCCTCAGCGGTGCGCCGTGTGGAGGCCGGCTTGCGTGCCACAGGCATGCCGAAGTCAGAAGCGATGCGCTTGATCAGCGAAATCAAGTCCAGTCGGGGCGATCCCACTGGCAGCGGTGAGGGCGATCCCACCGATAGCGGCCGAAAGGCCATCCGGGTGCAGGCAGATCCGCTGCCGCGTCTTTCTTTCAATCTCCCGCAATAGGAGCTTTGCACATGAAGTCCATGAAACTCTCCGCGACGTTCTACCTGGTCGTCCTCGCTATCGCAGCGGCGATTCCCCTGGCGGTTGGCGCATTCGCAAAGGTCGGCCCGTCCGTCCTTGCCATGAGCCTGCTCGGCAGTGCAGGCGTAGTCGCCATGGCGGCGATGCTGATCAAGCCCAGCGACATCCCCCAGTTCCGCCGCCATGCCCAGTTCGGCGACGTGGGCGAGGACGTCGAGAAGCAGTACAAGCAGGTCAGTGCGGACCTGAAGACCGTAGGCGACCAGCTGAAGTCCTACGCCGAGGTGGCCGCAAAGAACACTGAGCTGTCCGCTGAAACCCGGGCCAAAGTCGATGAAGCCCTCATGAAGCAGGGCGAGCTGCAGGCCAACCTCCAGGCCGCCGAGCAGCGGCTGGCCAAGATCGAGGCCAACGGCGCGGGCGGCGACGTGCAGCACCAGTCGTTCGGCCAGCAGTTCGTCAACAGTGACGAGTTCCAGGCATTCGCCAGCAAGACCACCCCGCGTGGTCGCGTCGACATGACGTTCAGTGCTGCGATCACCTCGGTCACGACCGACACCGACGGCGCGGCGGGCGACCTGGTCACCCCCACCCGTCTGCCGGGTGTCATCGCGCCGCCTGACCGCCGCCTGACGGTACGCGACCTGATCACGCCGGGCCGAATGGACGGCAACACGCTGGAGTACGTGAAGGAAACTGGCTTCACCAACAATGCCGCGCCGGTGGCAGAAACTGCGAAGAAGCCCGAGTCCAGCCTGAAGTTCGACCTGGTGAGCACCACCGCCAAGGTGATCGCGCACTACATGAAGGCATCGCGCCAGATCCTCAGCGATGCCTCGCAGCTCGCCAGCTACATCGATGGCCGCCTGCGCTACGGCCTGGCGTTCAAGGAAGAGCAGCAGCTTCTCAATGGTGACGGCACCGGCCAGAACCTGCTGGGCATCATCCCGCAGGCGACGGCTTACGCTGCACCTTTCGAGCCGGCTGATGCCACGGTAATCGACAAGATCCGCCTGGCAATGCTGCAGGCGCAGCTGGCAGAGTTCCCGGCCAGCGGCATCGTGCTCAACCCGATCGACTGGGCACGCGTCGAGCTGCTGAAGGACACCACCGGTCGCTACATCATCGGCAATCCGCAGGGCGTTATCGGCGCCACGCTGTGGAACCTGCCGGTCGTCGCAACCCAGGCGATCGCTGAGGACAAGTTCCTCACCGGCGCATTCAAGCTGGGGGCTCAGCTGTTCGATCGCTGGCAGGCGCGCGTCGAAGTGGCCACCGAGAACGAAGACGACTTCGTGAAGAACCTGGTGACCATCCTGGCTGAAGAGCGGCTGGCGCTGGCGGTGTACCGCCCGCAGGCCTTCATCTACGGCGACCTCGGTAACGTCGCCTAATCCACCGTTCCAGGCTATCCCGGCCTGCCACAGTGCAGGCCGGGTTCGGAGAGGATCATGCTGATCAAGTTCAAAGAGCCGGACCCGCGGGCCGGCACCACCGTTCGAATGGACAGCAGCCGCGGACAGTACTTCATCGACACCGGCTCCGCCGACGCCGTGAGCGAGCAGCCCCAGGCGGAACAACCGGATCCGGTGACGGAAGAAACCGCTGACACTGAAGTCGCTGGGCAAACCGCCGACGCCGTGAGCGAACAGCCAGCTGGCAGGAAGGCACGGCAAGGCAAGCCCAGGGCCTGACCATGGAGCTGATCACTCTGGAACAGGCCCGAGCACATTGCCGTGTCGATACGGACGATGACGCGCTATTGGAGCTTTATGGGACCGCGTCAGAAGGCGCGGCTCAGCAGTTCCTCAATCGCCGTGTGTTCAAAGACACTGAATCCATGGCTGCCGCAGTCCTGGATGGTACGGCGGGCGTCGATCCTATACTGGCCAACGACTCAATCAGGGCGGCCATCCTCCTGATGATGGGGCACCTGTACCGCACGCGTGAAGACGTGCAAGGCAGCGACGGGGCGACCATCCAAGTCCCGATGGGCGCGCACAGCCTGCTATGGCCGTATCGCATCGGCCTCGGGGTCTGACATGAGCCTGCCGGCAGGAAAGCTCCGCCACCGCGTGTTGATACAGCAGCAGGTGACTACCAGGGACGGAGATGGTGTCGAGCAGACGGCGTGGGTCGACGTGGCCACCGTATGGGCGTCTATCGAGCCGCTGTCCGCCCGAGAGTTCATCCAGTCAGGGCAGACGCAATCGGCGGCCACGGCACGCATCACCATGCGCTACCGCGGCGGTCTGCTGCCGTCGATGCGCCTGGTCCATCGCGGCGAGATCTTCAACATTGCCGGCCTGCTGCCCGACAAGGTGTCTGGGCTGGAGTACATCACGATCCCGGTTTCGGTCGGCGTCAACGACGGGCAGTAGTGAACATGAAGGTCGAGTTAAACATCACAGGCATCCCCGGGATCATCCGGACGCTGAGCAGCCTCCCGGCCGAGGTCGTGAGCAAGAAGGGTGGGCCGGTGAAGCAGGCGCTGGCCAAAGGCGCGCGGTTTCTGCGTGACAAGGAACGACAGAACCTGCAGGCAGTGCTCGAACCGGGCGACGAGTCCACCGGCCTGCTGGCGCAGAACATCATCGCCACGCGCGGTAAGGCGCCCAGCGACGGCAACGGCGAGCGCTATCTGGTCCGGATCAAGCGGAGGATGTATCCGGGCCGCAAGGGTGAGCAGGTCAGCACTCTGAAGTCGGCACAGCTGAAGGAGTACGGATCGGTGCACCAGCCTGCGCGCTCATTCATCCGTCGAACGTTGAACGAGCGCGGCGAGGAAACGATCAACCTGGTGGTCGGCGATCTGACCGTGAGGATTGATCGCCTGGTGGCGAAGCTGGCCCAGCAGAACCGGGGAGGCCGCTGATGTTCCCGAAGGTGTACCGGACTATACACACGCCGGCTGTCGAGGCGATCGTCGGTGACCGAATCGGCCGGCACGGGTTCGTCAAACAGACGGAGAAGAGGCCCTACATCACTTGGCAGATCATTTCTGGCCAGCCCTTCGACAATCTCAGCAGTGCGCCCACTAGTGACTTCACAATGGTTCAGATCGACTGCTACTGCGGCGGCGTTAACGCCGACGGTCAAGTGGAGGCGCTGGCAGCCGCCGTGAGGGCTGCCCTCGATGCGGAACTGATCTGCAATCGACTTGTGGTCAACAACCGCGACCCTGACACGGGACTTTTCCGCGTCGGCATGGAGGCCGACTTCATCGACCAGCGCTGAGCCGCTGGCATCACCCCAACAGCCGCCGAAAGGCGGTTTTTCTTTGACCAGAGGACTTTGCAATGACCGATGGCGTCATCAAAACCCAGGGGTCCGAGCTCTTCACCGTGGACAAGCTGAGTTCCAGCACCGCCTCGGTCCTGAAGTTCGAGTGCCCGACTGGCATCACCGGCCTGGGCGGCGCTGCCGAACAGATCGAATCCACCTGCCTGAGCACTGTCGGTGACAAGGAGTTCGAGGGCGGCCTGGGCAATCCGGGGCAGGTCAGCGTCCCGTTCAACTTCATCCCGCGCAGCCAGTCGCACCAGATCTTGTTCGATCTGAAGGAATCGCGCGAGGTCATCGACTGGCTGATCGGCCTGAGCGACGGCGTAGCTGCGCCCACCTTGGGCGCCGGCGATGTCTTGGTGCCCCCGGCATCGCCCCTGCGCACCTCGATCGGCTTCCGTGGCTACGTCGCGGACCTGAACATCGACATCGCCACCAACGAGATCGTGCGCGGCACGCTGACGATCCAGCGCAGTGGCAGCGTCGTCCCCCACTGGAACGGGCCGTACTCGGCCTGACGGCTCACGCATAGACCTTCGGGGTGTCCGGCTCTGCGCGCCCAGCCGTCGCGTATCCGGCCCCCACCTACTGAGAACGGCTGATGGACAAGAGCAAGATCCTGACGAGCAATGCGCCGGTCGCGCGCGAGGTGAAATTCAGCGACGGCACGAGCGAGACCGTGCACTTCCGCCAGGTCAGCGCTGGCCAGATGCGCCGCTGGCGCGCGGCGGAAGCTTCCGGCAACGAAGACGAGACCTGCTTTGCAATGCAGCGCCTGGTAGCGGCCAGCCTGTGTGACGCCGACGGGACGCTGGTGCTGAGCGAAGCCGAGTCGCAGAACCTGACGGCGAATGGCCTCACCGACCTGTTCCCCCACGTCATGGCCGTGGCCGGGATCGGTGAAGACGCAAAAAAGTCATCGCCGAGCGTGGACGCGAGTACTTCAGCTGCATCCTAGGCCTCGCGCTCGGCAAGACGCTCGGGGAGATCGACGATCTGCCCGAGCCTGAATTTCAGCGATGGCTGGCGTTCTATCAGCTGTACCCGTTTGACGATCTGCATCGCTACCACCGACCAGCAGCGCTTATCGGCGCCAGTTTTGGCGGGTCGATCCAGAAGAACCTCGACTTCCTGCAGCCGACGCCGGTTGCCCATGAGTTCCCCGACGCCGACCTGCGAACCCTTGCAGCATTCGGCTTGAAACCCCCGAGAGGCTGATCGCATGGCAACTGCCGGCTCCATCGTCATCGACCTGTTGATGAAAACCGGGTCGTTCGTTACGGACACCCAGCGGGCCGAGAAGTCCATGAAATCCATGGGCCAGACTGCGGCGGGTGTCAGCAAGGGCATCGTGGCCGGGTTTACCGCCATCGGCAGCGTTATCGGCGGTGCCATCGCTGCATTCGCGAGCGTGGACGCAGCGATCACCGGCCTGAGCAATGCGATCAATGCTGCCGATCGCATCGACGAACTGTCGGCCAGGTTCAGCATCTCGACGGAGACGCTGTCAGGTTGGGGCTACGCCGCCAAGATGACAGGCTCGGACCTGGAAGGGCTGGTCGGCATCATTCCCAAGTTCAGCAAGAACATCGCCGATGCGTCGAAGGCCGGCAGCGACGCGGACAAGACGTTCAAGGCACTGGGGATCTCGGTCAAGGACCAGGCAGGGAACCTTCGGAGCTTTGAGGACCTGCTGCCCGAAGTGCAGAATCGGTTCGCTGGAATCAGCAACGAGACCACGAAGACCGCGCTGGCGATGCAGCTGTTCGGTAAGTCCGGCTCGGAATTCCTGGAATTCCTCAGTCTCGGTGCCGACGGCATGCGGACCATGGAGGAACGGGCGCGTTCGCTCGGTATCGTCATCGACTCGGACACCGCAGGGGCTGCGGCCGAGTTCAACGACCGCCTAGACGACTTACGTGCGGCAACACAGGGTTGGTTTACCCAGTTGGCCAGCGAGCTGTTGCCGACCCTGACCGACCTGACCACGCAGCTGGTTAACGTTTCTAAAGAGGGCGGCGGCGTCCGCGATGTCGCCCATGGGATCGCTTCGGCCTTTCGCGAGATCGGCAAGGCTGCTGAGATCTTCGGCGTCGTCGAGAGCTGGCTGGACCGCCTGCGGGGTGGCCTGGTTGCAGTCGAGAAGCAGGGAAACGCTGTGATCCGACTCGCCACCGGTCAGTACAGCGGTCTCTTCGGGTCGCAGGGAGGCGGATGGGACGCTTTCGCCAAGGACTATCTGACTGGCACTGCCTATGCAGACAAGGGCTGGGCATCGATGCAGGGCGGCGGATCAGGCATCCCCGATGGAGCGAGAAGCGGTCCCCGCGGTAGACGCACCCGGGCCACCGCGGATGAGATTCAGGCGACGAAGGACCAGACAGAGCAGCTTCGCCGGGCAGCGGAGTGGGAATCTAAGCTGCAAGCCACTTGGGCTGAGGGCGAGAAAAAGAAGTCGGCAGCAGCCTCGCGGCAGGATAAGGAGGCGAAGAAGCTGCAGGACTCCTACCGGTCTACCAACGACCAGCTGGAGCGGCAGATTGCCCTGTTCGGCGACAGCTCCGAACTGAGCCGGGTCAACTACGAAATCCAGTCGGGTGGCCTGAAGGGCATCGACGCAGCCGCGCAGGCCGCGCTCCGATCCAGTGCGTCGCTGCTGGACATGCTCGGCAACATCGACGAGGCCGATTCGATCATGGCCGAGAGTGCCCAGAAGTTCGCCGATGCCTTCGAAGGCATGTTCGGGATCGATGACGACTCCAGCTCGGTGGTCGAGGACAAGTTCAATCAGTGGACGGCCTACGCCGACCAGGCCGCCCGCAACATGCAGGACGCCTTTGCCGACTTCCTCTTCGATCCCTTCTCCGAAGGCCTGGGGGGCATGGCTTCCAACTTCGCCAAGACCCTGCAAAAGATGGCCGCACAGGTGGCTGCGTCCAAGATCTTCGAGTTGGTCGGCGGCTGGGCCAACGGCTACACCGGCGGCGGATCAGGCTGGATCAACGCGATCGGTCGTGCCATCGGTGGAACCTCGGGCGGCCGCGCAGGTGGCGGCCCGGTGGCTGCCGGAAGCATGTACCGCGTGGGCGAGGGTGGCAGGCCGGAGCTGTTCGACCAGGGCGGCAAGACCTATCTGATCCCGGGCGACGCCGGGTCGGTGCGCCCGATCACGGCCGGCATGCCCGCCTCGTCAATGGCCGGAGGTGGTGCCGCGGGCAACGTGTTCAACACCACGCTGAAGATTACCCAGGATGGCACCAGCAGCAGCCAGCAGGGTTCTGGTGCGCAGGGGCAGCAGCTGCAGCAGTCCCTGACCCAGTGGATGAACCGCTGGGCGGTCGACAACCTGCGGCCTGGCGGCCTCCTGTACCGACAAGGGGGCCGCTGATGGCCGATGTATTCACCTGGTGCGTTCGCACGGAGATCACTGGCACCGGCGACTTCCTAGTCAAGGATGCGCGGTTCGGCGATGGCTATCGGCAGACATCTGCTGACGGCCTCAACAACGAGAGCCAGCAGTGGCCGGTTTCGATGGTTGGGCGTGAATCCAAGATCGGCCCCGCGCTGGCTTTCCTGCGGGCGAGGAAAGGCGCCGTGTCGTTCCTGTGGACGCCTCCCTTGGGCGTGCAGGGCTACTACCTGTGCAAGACCTACACCCTGACCCCACACGGCAACGGCGTTTACACGCTGACGGCCACCTTTGAACAGACGTTCCAGCCGTAGGAGAGGCCATGGCCCGCCAGATCATCGACACCACAACCGACCATGGGACCTACAAGGGCGATCCGGCGAAGGTTGCCTTCGAAAAGGTCAATGCCAACGACGCCGAACTTTATGGGATGGTCACCGGCGTAGCAGCGCTGGGCGGCAGCAACATGCTCATCAACTGTGGCTTGCCGATCAACCAGCGTGCTTTCGCTGGCGGCGCGCTGTCGGCCGGAGCGTATGGATACGACCGATGGAAGGCCGGCGCGGGTGGCTGCAATGTCACCATCAACGCGACCACGGGTGTTTTCACCCACACCAGCGGACCGCTGCAGCAGATCGTAGAGGCGCCGCAGCTTGCCTGGGGGCAGCCGTTGACGATCAGCGTGGAGAATCCGAGCGGCAGCATCAGCGTGAGTGTTGGCGGGGCGACAGGGACGATCACCGCCGGCAGTGGGCGTCGAGGCGTGACGCTCACGCCGTCCGGCAGCGGCAACATGACAGTTCAGCTGAGCGCGACCGGTGTCACCTACAGTCGACCGAAGCTCGAACGCGGAAGTGCCGCGACGCCTTTCGAACACCGGCCAGTCGCGCTCGAACAGCTGCTCTGCCAGCGCTACTACTGGCGTTCTGGAACCTTCGCCTCAGCAAACTACCTGGGTGTTGTGTATGGGGTCATTCCCAATGGTGGTGAAACACGGGCCACCGTCTGCCTGTTTTTCCCCGTGGCGATGCGAGTCAAGCCAGCCATGACAACTTTCAATCCGAATGACTCCAGCTCCAGCACTGGCCTTCTGATCGGAATCGCGAACGTCGCTTATCAGTCCATCGACTACGACAGCGCTGGCATCTACCAGGTGAACTTCGCCTCGGCACAGGTGGCTGGTAGGTCGTTCATCTTCAAGGTCGGCCTGGACGCGGAGCTGTGACATGTACCAACTGACGACGAATCCCAACCTTGTGAAGTGCCTGGAGACTGGCGCCACGATCCCCACCAATGCAGACACCTGGCAGGGACGGCAGTATCAGGACTGGCTGGATGCTGGCAACAGACCGGATCCCGCGCCCCCGCCGTATCAGCTCTACAGCGCCGAGCACTTCGCCGCCATCCGGGCGAGTGCTTGGGCATGGATGAGCAGCTGGGTCGCCAAGCGCCGCTACGACAGCATTGAGTCGTGCTGCAGCTACATCGGTAGCAGCGTGGAACGCTATCGGCTGGAGGCTACCGCGATGGTGGCCTGGCGCGATTCGATCAGCCAGGCACTGGAGCAGCTGGTGATGGCCCCTCCGGCCGGTATCCAGACTTGGGAGCAGGTTCAGGCACTGCTGCCGCAGCCGGAAGACTTCAACTGGCCTGACGAGGTGTCGCTACCGCTGGGCACTGGTGAAACGGCGGTGCTGGAATGATCACCGCAGATGTCCAGCAGCTGGAGCCCGGCGGCCGTGTGACGGTCTTTGAGCTGGATGCCAGCAGCATCGGCGCGGACCAGCTCTGGTTCCACCAGCACCTGCAGGCTGGCGTGATCTGGTGGCAGGGCCAGCAGTACGGTGCATGGCCGATCGAGGCTACCGGCTTCGCCCGCACCAGCGATCAGCAGCCGGCGCCGCGTCTGCGCGTCGGCAACGGCGACGGCCGGATCGGGGTCATGTGCCAACTGTACGGCGACTTGGTCGGAGCCCGGATCATCCGCCGGCAGACTCTGGTGAAGTATCTGGATGGGAAGAACTTCCCCCCGCTGCGGAACAAACTGCTGAACAGCAGCATGGACTTGGCACCGTCGGGGGCAACCACACCAACCAATTGGCTGGCTTCCTCATCTGGCGGTACAGGTTTCACGCGGCTTCTGGTTCCGTCGAACCTGGCCAACAGCACACGGGCTTGGCGTTGGACCTTGGAGAACGTCGCAGCCAATCGCTATTGCGAGGGTTACAGCAGCGCAATTGCCATTGAGCCGGGCGTTCCCCTGACGGTGTCAGCCTATGTGCGTGGAAGCGTGGGGGCTCGAGTCTTCTTTCAGCTCCAGCTTCTGGACTCATCCGGCGCCACGGTCGGATGGCCTGGCACGCCGGCCGGTGGCGATTTGGTTGTTGGATCCGCCGACTTCACCCGCAAGTCTTTCACGTTCTCGAACATTCCGGCCAGCGTAGCGTCGTGCAGGGTTTTCGTCCGCGTTTATGGCAACAACACGCCAACACAGTGGTTCGATGTGGACAATGTTCAGGCCGAGGCTGGGACGCAAGTGACGGAGTACCAGTACACGGGCACCAATCTTGACGATGGCCGCAATCCCACCGCCGATCCCAACGAGCACTTCCGGGACGAGATCTGGTTCATCGAGCGCAAGGTGGCCGAGACCAAGGAGATGGTCGAGTTCGAGCTGGCCACTGCCATCGACCTCAACGGCGAGGTGCTGCCAGGCCGGCAGATCATGTCCAACGTCTGCACCTGGCTACTGCGCGGCGGCTACCGTGGGCCTTACTGCAGCTATACCGGGCCGGCCTACTTCGATATCAACGACAACCCCGTGAGTGATCCGGGACAGGACGTGTGCGCCGGCCTTGTGCGCAGCTGCAAACGCAGGTTCGGAGAGAACAACGAGCTGCCCTACGGCGGGTTCCCAGCTTCGGGACTGGTTCGCACCTGATCCAGCGGGACATCGACAGCAAACCCACAGCCCGCCTCGCGCGGGCTTTTTCGTGAGCGATCCATGGAACAGACCACTCTGCAGGCCATCCAGGCGCACGCCATCGCCGAGTACCCGCGCGAGTGCTGCGGCCTAGTCGTGGCCGGCGCCCACGGCGAGATCTATGTGGCCTGCACCAACGCCGCGGCCAAACCCTCCGACCAGTTCCGCATGCCTGCCGAGGACTATGCCGCCGCAGAGGACCTGGGCGAGGTGCTGGCCGTCGTGCACAGCCACCCGAACGCGTCTGCCGCTGCATCCGATGCCGACCGGGTCATGTGCGAGGCCAGCGGCCTGCCGTGGCACATCGTCAGCGTGGGGCAGGTGGCAGGCCAGGCCCCGGCCTGCCACGAAATCCAGTCCATCGAGCCATGCGGCTACCTGGCCCCGTTGGAGGGCCGCCAGTTCGCCCACGGCATCCTCGACTGCTACAGCTTGGTGCGGGACTTCTATGCGCGCGAGCTGGGCATCACGCTCAGCCAGTACGAGCGCGACGACAACTGGTGGGACAACGGCCAGGACCTCTACAGCTTGGACCGGCTGCGCGCCGAGGGCTTCGAGCTGATCGACGGCGAGCCACAGCGAGGCGACATGATCCTGATGCAGGTTCGTTCGCCCGTGCCGAACCACGCCGGCGTCTACCTGGGCGACGACTTGATGCTGCACCACCTCTACGGCCGGCTCTCCGAGAAGACCGTCTACGGCGGCATGTGGGCAGAGCGTACCCGCTACATCGTCAGGCACCGCGAGGCACGCCATGACTGAGCGCCTGCGCAAGATCCGCCTGTATGGCGTCCTGGGCAAGCGCTTCGGCCGCGAGCATCTGCTGGCCGTGGCCAACGTTGCCGAGGCCGTGCGTGCGCTTGGCGTCCTGTTCGACGGCTTTCAGCAGTACCTGCTGGAGGCTGAAGGGAAGGGCGTTCGGTTCGCGATCTTCCTCGGTCCGGAGAACCTGAGCCGCGACCAGCTGCTGGATCCTCCTGGAGACGAGGTGATCCGCATCGCCCCGATCCTGATGGGCGCCAAGAGCGGCGCCCTGCAGACCATCGTGGGCGGCGTGCTGTGGGGTGTGGCCACCTTCATGAGCATCGGCGCCACCGGCTTCGCGCTGGCTGCGTGGTCGGCCGCGGCCAACGTGGGCATGGCGCTGACGCTCGGCGGCGTGTCGCAGATGCTGGCGCCGCCACCGAAGACGGTGGGCAGCAAGGAGAAGCCCGAGAACACGCCGAACTACAGCATGAACGGCACGGTCAACACGCAGGCCGCTGGCGGCCCGGTGCCGCTGGCCTACGGCGGCCACGACACCAAGGGCCTGATGGTGGGCTCGGCAATCATCAGTGGCGGCATCTACGCGGAGGACCAGCTGTGACCATGATCAACCCGAGCGCGGCGGTCATGCGCCAGCTGCCCATCGTCGGCGCCATCCGCAACGAGCTGACCACGGCCAAGCCCAGCCATCTGCAACTGGTTGGCGCCAAGAAGGGCCAGAGCAAGTCGCGCGAGCCGGTCGAAGGTCCTGACACCCTGCGATCGCGCTCGTTCGCGCGCGTGCTCGACCTGATCAGCGAGGGCGAGATCCGTGGCCTGGTCGCGGGAAATCAGTCGATCTACCTTGACCAGGTGCCGGTGCAGAACGCCGACGGCACGTTCAACTTCCAGGGCGTCAGCATCGAGACGCGCTCGGGCACCCAGGACCAACCCCACATCGCTGGCTTCCCCTCGGTAGAGAACGAGGTGGGCGTGGGCGTGGAGCTGCGCAGCAACACGCCGGTCACCCGCACCGTTTCGGGTGCCAGCCTGTCAGCTGTGCGGGTGCGCCTGGCCGTGCCGCAGCTCCAGAAGGTGAACACCGACAACGGCGACACCGAGGGCTATGCCATCGACTACGCCATCGACCTGTCCACGGACAACGGGCCGTTCAACACGGTGCTGACCGCGGCGTTCTCGGGCAAGACCACGACCGAGTACCAGCGCAGCCACCGCATCGAGCTTCCGGCCGGGAATCAGTGGCAGGTGCGCGTTCGCCGCCTCACCCCAAACGCCAACAGCGCCACCATCGCGGACACCACAACGGTCGTATCCCTGACCGAGGTGATTGACGCCAAGCTCCGCTACCCGAACTGCGCGCTTGCCGCGATCCAGGTGGATGGCAGCCAGTTCCAGGGCAAGCCGAGCACGGCCTATCGCATCTGGGCCCGCATCGTGCGGGTGCCGTCGAATTACGACCCGCTGACCCACACCTATTCCGGCGTGTGGGATGGCACGTTCAAGTCGGCATGGACGAACAACCCGGCATGGGTGTTCTACGACATCGTGACCAACGACCGGTTCGGCCTTGGCCACCGGATCCCGCAGGCCTACGTCGACAAGTGGAACCTGTACGCGATCGCGCGCTACTGCGACCAGCTGGTCAGCGATGGCGTGGGCGGGATGGAGCCGCGGTTCACCTGCAGCCTGTACCTGCAGACCGAGGCCGATGCCTTCCGCGTCCTGCAGGATATGGCTTCCATCTTCCGCGGCATCAGCTTCTACGCGGCCGGTCAGGTGATCGCCTCGGCGGACATGCCGAAGGATCCGACGTTCACCTACACCCAGGCCAACGTGGTGGAGGGGCGCTTCACCTACGAGGGCACCGGGCGAAAGGCGCGGCATACCGTCGCCCAGGTGTCGTGGACGGATCCGGACGACTTCGGCCGACAGAAGGTTGAGACGGTGCAGCTGCGCAGCGGCATTGCCCGCTACGGCATCAACAGCACCAGCGTGACCGCATTCGGCTGCGACCGCCGCAGCCAGGCCCAGCGGATCGGCAACCACATCCTCTACAGCGAGAACCTGGAGACCGAGACGGTTGCCTTCGCGGTGGGTCTGGATTCCCTGCGGGTCACCGTCGGGGACATCATCCGGGTAGCCGATCCGGACCGGGCAGGGCGGCGCATGGGTGGGCGCATCCGCAGCGCCACGGCCAGCGCGCTGGTGCTGGATCGGGTGCCGGAGGCGACCGCTGCCGGGCAGACGATCCATGCGACGCTGCCCAGCGGCGTTACCGAGACCCGCACCATCCAGTCGGTCACCGGCAACGAGGTGCGCGTCACGGTGCCGTGGTCCACCGTGCCGGTGGCCCAGTCGGTTTGGGCCATCGAATCGTCCGAGCTGGCACTGCAGCTGTTCCGGGTGATGTCTATCACCGAGCGCCCGATCACCGGTGAGGACGGCATCACCTACGACGTGGTCGGCCTGAAGCACGTGCCGGGCAAGTTCGCGGCGATCGATGACGGCACGCGGATCGAGCAGCCGCCGATCAGCATCATTCCACCGAGCGTGCAGCCGCCGCCGGCAAACGTGCACCTGTCCTCGCATTCGGTGATCGACCAGGGCATCGCCACCCACGTGCTGACCATCGCGTGGGATCAAGCCGACAAGGCCATCGCCTACGACGTGGAGTGGAAGCGCGGTGACCTGGACTGGGTGCGGGCGGGCCGCGTGTCCACCCAGAGCATCGATATTCCGGGCATCTACACCGGGCAGTACCTCGCGCGTGTGCGGGCGATCAATGCAGTGGGCGCGGTGTCGCAGCCCGCGCTGAGCCCGCTGACCAACATCGAGGGCAAGACTACGCCGCCGCCGGCGCTGACCTCGCTGACGGCCACACCGCTGCCGTTCGCCATCGCGCTGGCCTGGGGCTTCCCGCAGGGGGCGACGGATACCCAGCGCACCGAGATCTGGCGTGGCACGGGCCCGAACCGGGAAAACGCGGTAAAGCTGGGCGATTACGCCTATCCGCAGAACCGCCTGCAGCTGGACGGCCTGGCCGCCGGCGCCCGGTTCTACTTCTGGGGCCGGCTGGTCGATCGCAGCGGGAACATCGGTCCCTGGTATCCGGTGGGCGCTGGCGTCATGGGCGAGTCCAGCACCAATCAGTCGGACTACGACGCCTACCTCTCGGGACGGATCACCGAGAGCGCGCTGGGCCAGGACCTGCTGGCCAAGATCGAGAGCATCGACCAGATCGTGCCGCTGATCTGGGAGGCAGGTGCGACCTACAGCCCCGGCCAGACCGTAATCCACAACGGGAAGATCTGGCTGTGGAACGACAGCGCCGCGGGCAATGAGGAGCCGCCGGGCACGAAATGGAAGGACGTGGGCGACGCGGTCGCTCAGGCGGGCGCGGTCGCCGGCCGGGTGAACATCCTGGAGCTGCAGGTCAACGACCCAGAGACCGGCCTGCAGGCCATTGGCCAGAAGACGGATGGCCTGTTCGCGCAGCTCGACGTGCAGGCCGCCGGCGACAGCGACTGGGGCGCAGGCGACACCACGGTGTTCGCGGGAACGCTCACCATCCAGACCGTTATTGCGGAGGGTGACTATTCCTTGGCGCGCCGGCAGGACACGGTTGAGGCCAGCGTTGGCGAGACTCAGGCGATGGGGCAGCAGACATTCCAAGCACTGGTCGACTTGGATGGCAAGATCAGCGTTTCGTACAGCTTGAAGCTGCAAATCGCAGCCAATGGCCAGTACTACGCCGCCGGGATGGGCATCGGCATCGAGAACCAGCCAGACGGCAGCTTCCAGAGCCAGATTCTGTTCCAGGCAGACCGATTCGCGGTGATCAACGTGGTGAACGGGAACATCACGTCACCCTTTGTGATTCAGGGCGGTCAGACCTTCATCAGCCAGGCGCTGATCGGCACCGCGTGGATCACCAGCGCCAAGATTGCCGATGCGGCGATCACCAACGCGAAGATCAGTGGGGTGATCCAGTCCGATGACTATTCGCCGGGACAGACGGGCTGGCGAATCAACAAGGCTGCAGGCGGCGGGTTCGAGTTCAACGGGACGGTGGCCGGCGGTTACCGCCTGAACATCACGAACCAGGGCGTGTACGTGTACTACCAGAACGGGGTCCCCGCAGTCGAACTGGGAGTGTTGCTGTAATGGCAGACGTCGGCCTTCGAGTCAGGAACGAGAACGGCTACGTGGAGACCTCGGTCACCACCAAGCTGTCGAAGATGATTGGGTCATATACGTTCCCGCTCTACAGCCCGGTCAGCTCCAACAACAAGTGGGTGGCCCCGCCGCAGGCAAATGGTGGGCTCGTCGTCAATGACTTCTCTGGTGGCGAGCCCTTCTACTACTTCACCTGTGAGGGGCAGCGGTCTGCATACGGGATGCTGGTTCCTTCGGTGACGATCTCAGGCAACACCATCAGCTGGAACTGGGATCCTGACGTGGTGAACTATCACGTCCGGATGGAGACGTTCCCGAGCCGTCCCACCACAGAAACGGTCGGCGGCATCACCCTTCACTACGGGATCTACAGCTGATGGCCGTCGGACTACGCATTCGGAACCAAGGCACCGGGCAGATCCAGATCGGGGCCGGCTATCGGAACCTGCAGCTGGCCAAGTCGGGAACGCTCAATACCGGAACCTTCGCCGGCGGCGGAACCGGCGGATCGCCGCCATTCGCATCATGGTCTCCGCGCGGCGCCTTGGCATCAACGAACGGGACAACGAATCTCCATGTTTGCCGCTACATCAACGATTCCGTGTCGACCAATACGGGATTCACTCTGGTGCAGAGCGGGGTGACATGTGACGTGTACGCCTCCAACGCGGCTCCGAACAAGACGCTGGAGTACTACACATTCAGTGCCGCTGAGCGAGCGGCGAGTGGGCCGGTCGGTCTGCGCATGCGTGGCGAGGATGGCTCGGTGTTCTACGACTCCAGGCGGAAGGGCATTCGCGTGCTGCAGGTGGTGGCACTTCCGTCGGTGGCCGGGCCACCCATAGAGATCGGCCAGTTTTTCCCAGGCGTAAAAATCGGCATCGCCATCCCGTCACCGCGGTTCTACTACAGCTCGTCGTCGCAGGATCGCTGCACGATGACGGCCGACTACTTCCACATGACGAGCGACAACCGCATCTTCATCTCCCGGCTGCAGACCGTCCAGCAGACCCTGACCACCAACACCTTCCCGGTGGGCGGGGTGACGATGGGGCCGCAGAACGCCACGATCTTCATCGTGGACCTGACCGAGGTTCCGCTGGGGTTTGGTTGAAGAGTCAGTCAGGGCCGAATTTCAATTCAATGCTATCTGTCTAAAGCCTGATTGAAGGAAATCGATGTGAGCGTTGTCACTTTGTGGCCTCGCAAGATTGGATAGGATCAAGCGGCGAGCAAGATGTTCGCGTTCGAAGAAATGGAGCATTTCGTGAAATCGAGTCTTCTGAGTATTTCTTTGCTTCTCGCAGTTGGCAGCGCGTCCGTCGCCCATGCAAGCGGGACTGACCTTGCATCCGTGGCGAATGCGGCGGTGCAGATGGATCCCAGTCTCGCTGTGCCAGCAGGCGTCACGCTGGCAGAACTGCATCGTCTTTATCACCCCAGGAACAACTCGCACATGATCATTCACTACGACATTGCGTCGTGGTTGCGATCGGGTTATGTCGACGAAGGTGTCATTGGATTTGTCTCCTCGACTCCTTTTGAGGGTGGTCATGCGATCAGGGCGTGTTTGAGTCACACGCCGTATGACGATTTCACCTCAACTGACATGAACTGCGAGGGGCAGGTCATTCCTCCCTATCGAGGGATTATCGGCTATCTTTCGACGGTCCAGTTGCCAGGCACCGCGCCACTGTATCGATGCGCTTATGCCTGGAAGGGAAAGCTGCGTCATTTCGACACCCGCGATATCGGTTGCGAAGGAATCTCGGGCGCCCATAACGACGGGCCGCAAGGCTACGTCTTCATGTGATTGAGTGGCCGCCTAGCTGTTGGCTGGGCGGCTCACCCCGCAGGCGAAAGCAATTTCTCGCTGTTGTTCCGCGGCGTGTTCACCGCGCGGCTGACGCGGTAGGCCTCCATCGCCGGCGGCTCGCTGGCCAGCAGCATTGCCATGGCATCGTCGGGACCGGCCGCCATCCACTCATCGATCTGGCCGAGCTGCAGCCATACCGGCATGCGGTCGTGGATGTCGGCCGACACGCCGCTGCTGTCGCCGGTGATGATGGTGAAGGTGCCCAGGTTGCCGTCTGGCAGCAGTGGACTGGCGTCCTCCCAAAGGCCGGCGGCCAGCAGCGGCCCGGCTGCGTGGATGAACCACGGATCCTTCTTGCCGTCCTCGGGGCTGACCGACCACTCGTAGTACCCGGCCATGGGGATCACGCACCGGCGCTTCTTGAACGCCGACCGGAAGGCGGGCTTGGTGGCCACGGTCTCTATGCGGGCATTGATGGTCGAGCCCTGCAGGCCCTTGGCCTTGGCCCAGAACGGCAGCAGGCCCCACGCCAGCCGGGTGACCTGCCGGCCTTCGCCGCGGTCCAGGATCACCGAGGCGCGCTGCGTCGGCGCTAGGTTGTAGCTGGCCTGGATCTCGGCCAGGCTGGGGGCAAGGTCAGCCAGCCCCGGCTGGCCGAAGTCGATCACGGGGAGCTGGACGAATCGGCCGCACATGGCCGGAGGGTAGCCCGGCCGGCCGTGCCCGGGGCGTGTAGGCAGCGGCAGAAGCAATTGCGTGCGAAGGCTGTGGCAGCGGGCGAACCTGAACCGATGGCCAGGGACCTGGCGACAAGGTATGCGGCGTCCCCCTTGGGATCTCAGTATCAGCCCGATTGAGACGCAAATGGCTGCTCGCAGAGCCATCACTCACGCTGAACTCAACGGTTCATTTATGTGATCTCCCGGGCTAGGTTTCAATAAGCCATTGTTTTTTATGGATCTTTAGCTCCATTGAACCTTGTCGCATGGCGTGGTATGGCCATTCCCCTAATTTCCACTAGTCAAGGCCAAATTTCTTAGGCAACATCCGCGGCCAAGCCGGTCAATGGGAGTTGACCAAGCGACGCAAGATTTCGTAGACGCGGCCGTTACGGTTGTTAGCACAGGATGCTTAAGCGGATGAGTGATGGAACAGGGGGACCTGCTGGTCCGAAGGTTGATCTGCAAGAAGTACTTTCGCAGGTCTGGCACCGGGTTGTAGGGCAGGCGAACAAGCTGCTCGAAGCCCATGAGAGTTTTGGGTTCGTTCATTTCAATGCAAAACTGAACCCCAGTTTGGCCGATATTTTGCAGGCATTTGCAACTATCGATTTCGTCCTCAATAAGTTGGTAGAGAGCGGAAAGCTCGAGCCAGAGGAGGCTTTGATAGCGATCAATTCGCGTCAGTGCATCCTGAAAATGAAGGCCCTGTCATTTGCACTTTCAGCCAATGATCAGGGCGAATATGAAAGAGTTATCGGTGAGTTGCGCCAGCACTCCCGGTGATCACCTTCCCCGCACCACGACGTACCTAATGGAGAAATGAAGATGAACGGCGCCCACCTGAACTTTGATCTGTACGCGCTAGCGCAGCCGAAGAACAGGACTGATCTGGCTGCTCTGGCACTTGAAGTGATCGCAGAGCTTGACATCATCGATGCGCATCTGGATGCAGCGATTGCTCGCTGCGCGGCGGAGTCAGCCGTAGCGGCCTGATATTTTGGCCCGCGCTTTGCACGCAAGGCCCCGCAAAAGCGGGGCCTTTTCATTTCGGGTGACTTGACCAGTTTCGCAAACTGCCGTTGCAAGCCTTAACAGTTCCTTGGCCGAACCATTCAGGCAGATGCCGGCCGCGTTCGCAGGATCTGCGACGGCCGGTCGTATCCTTCCGGCCATGCTTCCCTCGCACGGCTACCAAGGTTTCCGCACCGCCCCGATTCCGGCTGGCTGGGTCCAGACCGGTGAGCGCTGGGCGCTCTGGTACAACGGCCGCGAGACGGCCAGCGTCACGCCTGATGGCGGTCCCGGGGTCCGGCTATGGATGGAAGGCCAGAAGATGTGGCAGGTGAAGGAAGTGCGCGCCGCCAACGCTCGACAGGCGAAGCGCTATGCCGAGCGCTGGTGCGCGGCCAGGCTCTATCCCGAGCTGCCGCTGCGTGAGGCCGTTGCCCGGCTGACCGACAGCACGCCGATCCAGTTGCCCCCGCCACTGCCCGGCCTGCCGCCCACCAGGGAGCAGCAGCAACAGGCCCGGCGCCTGGCTGAGGCTGGGGCGAAGGAGATCGAGCGGATCAAGGCGGCGCTGGAGCCGCGCAAGCCGCCGGCGGAGACGAAACCCCGAGCGAGGGACATCCGCAGCAAGGCGCGGTTGAGGGCAGGGCTGGAGCAGATGCGCCGGGGTGTGTAGCGAGAGAGAATGAAGAAAAAAGGCGGAGCCGGAAGATTCACGACTCCATTACGCCATTTTCTTTGAAACCCTTATGCCGCAAGGGTCTTTGGTGCCGGTGAAAGGACTCGAACCTTCATGGGGTCACCCCCGGCTGATTTTGAGTCAGCTGCGTATACCATTCCGCCACACCGGCAGGCAGCGTGCGAGTGTAACCGAGGTGGGCAGGGCTTTCATAGGGGCAAGGCAGATCGAGGCGTTTCCTGTCGGCATCAGCCTTGTGATGGCTATACTGCGGCGGCTTGAATACCTCCAGGAGCGGTAGCCGATGACAGTGTTGCAGGACCTGAGGGTGCTGGTGGTCGAGAACGACGAGATGAGCGCGGCCCTGCTGCAGATGCAGCTGGTGCATGCCGGAGCCACCGTGGTCGGGTTGGCGGCGAGCGTGGCTGAAGCACTGCGCCTGCTGGAGGAGACGTCTCCGGATGTGGCCCTGCTGGACTATCGCCTGGCCCGCAACGAGACCAGCGAACCGGTGGCGGCAGCGTTGTCGGCGCGCCGTGTACCGTTCGTGCTCGCCACCGGGATGCTGGCCGAACAACTGCCGGATGCGATGCTGACCGGCATCCTGCTGGTCAAGCCGTACCTGTCGGCGGATCTGAGCGAGGCGCTGGTTCGCGCAGTGGGTCGCTCCCGCGTCAAGGCCTGACTGGCCCACGTGGAGACGGCCGGCGTATGCTGCCCGGGCCTGAATGCTCAGGCCTACAAGGAGAGTGGCATGAAGAAGTGGATCAAGCGCATGGTTGCTGCGGGTGTCCTTTCGATGGCGGTCTTCGGTGGTACGGCAACTGCCGCGTGGTGCGGCCAGCCCTGTTTCCAGCTCTACAAGAGCTGCATCGCACGCGGCGGTGAGGTTGAGCAGTGCCTGCAGGAACAAGCTTTCTGCGAAGAGGCGATGTGCGGCGGCAATCCCTGATCCAGGAACCCCGCCTCGGCGGGGTTTTTCATCTGCGCAAGGCGCTCAGCCCGCTTCTTCATGTACGTAGCGGATGTCCTCGCGGTCGTCGAGGATGCGGTACTGCTCGGCCAGGTTGTCCGGGTCGGGCGTGAGCCAGGCATCCAGGTGCTCCCTGCGGATCGGTATCACGCCGCGGTCGTGGCCTGCCGCGGCGACATCGCGTGGTGGGGTGTCGGTGATCGTGGCGAACGAGAGCAGGCGGCCTTCCGGGCCCTCCCATTCCGCCCACAGGCAGGCCAGCAACAGGTCGCGGGGCGGCTCTGGACGGAACTCCAGCACCACATCCTGCTCTTTCTCGTCCGTGCCCAGTGTGCGACCGGCAATCGCGTGCCGGGGCACGTGCTCATAGAACGCGCTGACCACCACCACGCCGTGGCGCAGGCCGAACGCGCCTCGCCAATACCCTTCCAGGCTGTCGCGCCGCGCGTTGTAGGTGCCCGGGTAGAGCACGTCGTTACGTGCGGGCTTGTCGGGGAGGCGGCACTGGTAGCGCATCGGCTTGATCACTCGCTGGCCTTTCTCAGTGACCATCACCGGCGCGTAGGTGCCGGGGAAAATGCGGTTGTCGCGCGGCAGCAGCTGCACCCGGTGCAGATCCTCCAGTCGGGCCTGGGCGCGCTCGATGCGGTTCCCGGCCACGCGCAGGTCGTTGCGTGCCTTCTGGGTGGGGCGGGTTGCCAGCGTGGCTTGGGCAATATCCCGGCGCTCGCGCTGGCGGGCCAGCTCCGCTTCCAGATCCTGGCGTTCCTGCGCATGCCACTGCTGGATTTTCGCGACGATGTCGCGGCCCTGTTCGGTGCGGGCGCCGGCAAAGCCGTCATCCATTGCTTTCGGAGTTTTCGGCCGCTTCTTGCCGGGGTCGTGCGCGTACAGTTCCGCGAATTCCTCCAGTGACAGGATGGCGCCGAACTCGCGCACCAGCTTGGCGTAGTCGGCGCGGATCAGGGCGGAATAGCACATAGGGACTCTGCTGGAGGTGGGTCGCAGCGGCTGCGACGCGGATGCGGCAGGATAGCCTGACCCTTTGGAGAGAGTGTATGAACGATTCTGTCACCTGCCAGTTCCGCGAGGCCGTGCCCACGGTGGAAGACTACTGCCAGCTGCGTGTGCTTGCCGGCCTCAGCGCCAAGAGCCGGGAAGCGGCTGAACGCGCGCTGCCCAACACCCTGTTCGGCGTGTGCGCCTATCAAAGGGCTGAGCTGGTGGCGATGGGGCGCATCGTCGGCGATGGCGGATGCCATCTGCAGGTCTGCGATATCGCTGTGCTGCCGCGGTTGCAGGGGCAGGGCCTGGGCAAGGAGGTGATGCGGCGTCTCGATGCATGGATGCAGGCGAACCTGCCGCCGTCGGCGTACGTCAGTCTGCTGGCTGATGGTGAAGCACATCGCCTGTACGCACAGTTTGGTTTCGCGCCGACCGCGCCGGCCTCGATCGGGATGTATCGCCGGTTCTGAAGAGGGGTGGCGGTGAGGTCATCCACGCATGCGTGGATAGGGCCTTCCCTGGAATCGCAGGCAAAGAAAAACCCCGGCCGAAACCGGGGTTTTCAAGAATTGGCGTCCCCACGGGGATTCGAACCCCGGTCGCCACCGTGAAAGGGTGATGTCCTAGGCCTCTAGACGATGGGGACGCACGAAAACTTCAAGTTGTAGATCCTTCGACGGCCTAATGTCGAAGTGGTGGAGCCAAGCGGGATCGAACCGCTGACCTCCTGCATGCCATGCAGGCGCTCTCCCAGCTGAGCTATGGCCCCATGAAACTCCGGATGATCTGCCGGGAGCAGAGTCCGTTTTGAAACTGGCGTCCCCACGGGGATTCGAACCCCGGTCGCCACCGTGAAAGGGTGATGTCCTAGGCCTCTAGACGATGGGGACGCACGAAAAACTTCAAGTTGTAGAACCTTCGACGGCCTAATGTCGAAAGTGGTGGAGCCAAGCGGGATCGAACCGCTGACCTCCTGCATGCCATGCAGGCGCTCTCCCAGCTGAGCTATGGCCCCGTGTTACCGAGCCGCCTATCATACCTGCGTGTTCACGTTTGTGGAAGTCTTTTTTGAACTTTTTTCGTTCCGGTTCAACCATCGCCACAAGGGCGGGGGAACCGCAACGCCACAACCTGAATGCCGGTAGGCGGTGAACAAAAAAGACCCGGTTATCGGCCGGGTCCTCGTTGTTCGTGATGAGTGGCGTCCCCACGGGGATTCGAACCCCGGTCGCCACCGTGAAAGGGTGATGTCCTAGGCCTCTAGACGATGGGGACGCAATTCTCATCAATGTTCTTCGCGACCTTTCGACGGCCTAATGCCGAAAGATTGGTGGAGCCAAGCGGGATCGAACCGCTGACCTCCTGCATGCCATGCAGGCGCTCTCCCAGCTGAGCTATGGCCCCACGTCGCTGAGGAGCGAAATAATAGCCTTGCCCCAGGGGGTTGGCAAGCATTTGTTGCACTTTTCTTCACGTGCGCTGCGACGCTGCTGTCCGTCGCCTGTGGTCAGGCATTGTCCTCGGTCAGTGCCGCCAGGATCGGGCACTGATCCCGTGTTCCGTGTCCCGGGCAGGCGTCGACCAGCTGCGAAAGTGCCGTGTGCATGCGCTGCAGCTCGACCATTCGTTGCGCGATGTCCTGCAGGCGCGCCTGGGCGGTGTCACGCACGCTGCCCATGTCCTGCGAGTGGTGGTCGCTCAAGGCGAGCAGCTCGCCGACCTCTTCCAGGCTGAAGCCCAGCGCCTTGGCGCGTCGGATGAAGCGAAGGCGGCGCAGGTCCTGTTCGCCGAAGATGCGGTACCCGCCGGCCGTGCGGGCTGCCGTCCGCAGCAGCTGCTGCCGCTCGTAGTAGCGCACGGTATCGATGGGCACGCCCGCCTGGCGGGCCAGTTGTCCAATGTTCATGGCGGATTCCTGCGGATGCTGCGGGCCATTGTGAAGCCTGGAGCCGGCTCGAGGGTCAAGGCCGGACGCTCGCGCCGCGTATTCAGCGTACTTTGCAACTTTCTTCATAGCCCCGCTGATGGGCCAGTTCCTACGCTTCGCCTGAACCGGCCACCCGATGGCCTGCAACGAAGCGAGGAGGTGGTCTGTGGATGGAATCAGCAACGAAGGATTCGTCGAGGTCGCAGTGGTCGAGTATCCGGGGGGCGACCCCTCCGCCGCGTCGGTACTGGCCGAGATGACTCATGTCGCCAACCGCCTTGCACAGCAGCAGCGTCGGCCATTCAAGCGCGTGGTGGTCACGCGATGGATCGTACCCGCCAGCCAGACCGGCGTGCATCGCATTGCCGGTGCGGAGATGCTGGAAGCCGCCATTCCCGCGGTGATCGCGGTCCCTGGCCAGATCAGCCCGGGAACCTGCCTGCGCGCCGAGGAAGTCCTGCTGGACTGGCTGCGGGCCCATTACGACGGCGGCAGCCTGCTGGCAGCCGCCAGTGACGGAGTGGGTGTGCTGGCGCGGGCCGGCCTGCTGGCGGGCCGAACGGTCAGCGGGCCCGATCTTGGGCGGCATCCCGGTTTGCAGGCCCAGGCGGTGAGCTGGGTGCCCAGCGAACGTGCGCTGGTCGACGACGGCGATCTGCTGACGGTCGGTGGCTCGCAGGCCTGGCGGTTCCTGGCCCTGCGGCTGCTGTACCGGTTGCACGGGCAAGGCGTGGCCAGTGCGGTCGCACAGCAGTTGGGAATCGCCGTACCCGCCGGGATCCAGCAGGATCTGGAGCGCTTCAGTGCGAACTTCGCCCATGGTGATCGTGATGTGCTGAAGGCGCAGCGCTGGCTGCATACCACTGCAGCACGAGGTGCCACCCTGGCTGCCATCTGCGAGGTTTCCGGATTGGAGCCGCGGACGCTGCAGCGACGCTTCCTCAGGGCCACCGGCCTGCGACCGATCGAGTACTGCCAGCGGCTTCGTATTGCCAAGGCGCAGACGCTGCTGCAGCAGGGCGCCGGGATCGACGAGGTGGCCTGGGGTGTGGGCTACGCCGACCAGAGTGCATTCCGACGCCTGTTCCTTCGCATCGTGGGCATGACGCCGGCCAACTATCGCCGCCATGTCAGTTGCAAGCGGCGCGAGCGACCGCTGATGCCGTCGGTGGCCGGAAGCCTGCGCGGGCTGCAGGCGCCGTCGGGTGTGCAATTGGGACGAAGTGCCGCGTGATGCGTGGTGGTGGGGAGTGCTTGCAACCTGGGGGCGAGGCTTCGACCATGCAGGCAGTGGACGATTGAGCGGGTGGGCTGATGTCGAGCGTAGGGCCGGTACCGATGCCGGTGGTGTTGATCCTTGCATGTGCGTTGCTCGCAATGGGTATTGCCCGCCTGTGGCCACGCGGGAAGGGCGAAATGCCGGTGCCCTCGGCAGCCAGCATGGTGCTGGACATGTTGCTGATCGGCCTGCTGTGCGGGCGCATCAGCTTTGTCGCGCTGAATGTTGCACTCTATCGCCAGGCACCCTGGAGCATCCTGCAGATCACCGACGGCGGCTACCACCTGGGGGTGGTGCTGGTATCAGGGCTGGCCTGGGCACTGTGGCGCCTGCGGCCGTGGCGCGCACTGCGTGTACCGGTGTTGGCCAGTGCGCTGGTCGGCGTGCTGCTCTGGGCCGGTGGTGGCGCGTTGTTGTCTGCCTGGCAGGAGCGGCAGATGCCGCTGCCAATGCTGCAGGTGGAAGACCTGAAGGGCGGCAAGGTCGATCTGCAGCAGTTTCGCGGCAAGCCACTGGTGCTGAATCTGTGGGCCACGTGGTGCGGGCCCTGCCGCCGTGAGATGCCGGTGCTGGCGACGGCTCAGCAGGTCCATGCCGATGTGCAGGTCGCATTCCTCAACCAGGGCGAAACCCTGGATGAGGTCCAGGGTTTCCTGGCCAGCCAACGACTGGAGCTGGGCAATGTGCTGCTGGACGATGAGGCTGCCGCTTCAACCGTGCTGGGCGTGCAGGCCTATCCTTCGACGCTCTTCTTCGACGCCGATGGGCGCCTGCGTGAACTGCACCTGGGCGAACTGACGGCGGCCGGTCTTGAACACAAACTGCGCCGGCTGCGGTAGCCTGCGCGGGCATCTCACTACGGAGTTCCCATGTTGTCGACTTCCCTGCGCACTGCTCCGGCGGTGCTCTTGCTGCCGGTCATGCTGGCATTGGCCGCCTGCAGCCAGGCACAGACGCCACCGGGCAAGGCCGCCACGGCGCCGACGGCCGGCGCACCGGCCACGACTGCCCAGGGCGATCGCCCGGCGGTGCTGAAGGGCATCGAGAAGCACGGCTTCGAGGTCGTTGCCGAGTTTGATGCGCCGGGTGGCCTGCGTGGCTTTGCCGGCGTGGTAGGTGGCCAGCAGCCTGCAGCGGCCTATGTCACGGCCGATGGCAAGCATGTGCTGGTGGGCAGCCTGTTCGATGCCGAGGGCAATGATGTGGCCGCCGAGGCGGTCGAAAAGCTGGTCGCCGCACCGATGTCGGCCAAGATGTGGACCAAGCTGGAAGCCAGTGCCTGGGTGCGCGATGGCAAGGCCGACGCGCCGCGCGTGGTCTACACCTTCAGTGACGCCAACTGCCCCTACTGCCACAAATTCTGGGAGGCAGCGCGGCCGTGGGTCGATGCCGGCAAGGTGCAGCTGCGTCACATCATGGTTGGCGTGATCCGCGAGGACAGCCCGGCCAAGGCCGCCGCCATCCTCGCCGCGCGTGATCCGAGCGCGGCGCTGCTGGAGAACGAGCACCAGTTCGACCGTGGCGGCATCAAGGCGCTGCCGAACATCAGCCGCGAGATCGCAGGCAAGCTTGATGCCAACCAGGTCCTGATGCTGGAGATGGGCTTCCAGGGCACGCCAGGCATCCTGTTCCAGGATTCACAGGGTCAGGTGCAGCGCCGCGCCGGACTGCCGCAGGGCGACGACCTGACGACGGTGCTCGGCCCGCGCTGACCCGTGTCGACATGATGACGTAGCCCACAGGCCCGCATGGCGACATGCGGGCCTGTCGCGTTCTGTGCCCCAGGCGGACACAACCGCTTGCGCATGACCTGTTCAAGGTCACGTCTGAATCGTGACTGAGATCAAGCATCGCGCCTTGATTCCAATCAAGGCCAAAAACGACAGGCGGATTAGCCTTTGACGCATGGAATACAGCGTCAACGCGCCATGGATGCCGCGCCACGGCTGCCCCGATTCGGGCAGTGTGGCACCGCTATTCACGACACTCTCACTCCCTGCTTGTTACGCAGACCGCTGCGGTCGCCACCTCTCTGGCAGCGCGGCCTTGATGGAAGCGACATGGGTACAGGCAGGGCAATGTCATCGTCCTGTTGTCTGCCGCGCGCAGGCTGACCGGTGTCGTCGACGCAGTACCCGCATTTCCAGCAACGGCAACGCGAAGCCAGGGCGGCGCATGCGTGCGCTCCAGGACCGTGATGCGAGTGTTCGTCCGGGGAGGATGCAATGCGTTTGGCGGTACTGAGTCTGGCGTGTATGGGGGCACTGGCGATCTCGCCAGCGTATGCGCAACAGGGCGATGCGGAGGATGCGCAGGCATTGCGGCGTGAGATTGCCGCCATGCGTCAGGCGCTGGAAGGCATGCAGCAACGGTTGGATCGGCTGGAGGCGCGCGATGATGCGCCGGTGCAGGCACGGACGACGGCAGCGCCTGCAACGACGCCTTTGGTTTCGGCACCTGTCCCTTCCGATGTGATTCATGGCACGCAGGTCCCGGGTGTCGCACAGCCGGTGTTGCCACAACGCGACTCCGTGGCCGATCCATCCACAGCGGCATCGCGTCCGGACAGTGCCGCGGGCCCGACCGATCCCGACCTCAAGGGCTTCTTCGCCATTCCCGGCACCGACACCGTGATCCGCATCGGCGGCTACGCCAAGCTTGATGCCATCGCCGACTCGCGCGCGGCCGGTGACGAGGACCAGTTCATCCCGTCGTCGATGCCGGTCGGCGGCAGCCACCGTGATGTGTCCAACTTCAACATCCATGCCAAGCAGACGCGCTTCAGCTTCGAGGCGCGACGCCCGACCACGCACGGCAACCTGCGCTTCTACCTGGAGAACGACTTCTTCGGCAGCAGCGACGGCTACGAGTTCCGCCTGCGTCATGCGTATGGCCAGCTCGGCAATACCTATGCCGGTTATGGTTATTCCAGCTTCATGGACCCGGACAGCCTGCCCGACACGCTGGATTTCGCCGGGCCCGGCGGCGCGGGCTATCTGCTGGTGGCGGGCATCCACCACAGCTTTGCGATGGGCAAGGGCAACACCCTGACCGTCGCCGCCGAAGACCCGAAGACCGAACTGGCCGGTGCCAGTGATGAGCGGGCCGCGGTGAACCGTCTGCCGGACGTAACCGTGACCGCGCGCATGGAGCGCGACTGGGGCCACCTGCAGCTGGGCGCGGTGGCGCGCAGCCTGGCCTACGACGGCGAGGACGAGCGCGACCGGCGCATGGCCGGCGGCCTGCAGCTGAGTGGCTCGGCCTCGGTAGGCGAGCGCGACCTGCTGCTGTTCGGTGCACTCGGTGGCCGCGGTCTCAGCCGCTACACCGCCGACCTGACCGGCTCCGGGCTGGACGCGGTGGTCGGTGCCGATGGCCGTCTCGACGCGCTGGACCTGCACGGCGGCTTCGTTGGCTACACCCATTACTGGTCCGAGCTATGGCGGTCGAACCTGATCTTTGGCCAGCTGACCCTGGAGCGGAACGCGGCACTGGCCGCCGACGCGTTCCGGCAAAGCCGCTACGGCGTGTTCAACCTGATCTGGAGCCCGGCGCCCTCGTGGACCATGGGCATGGAGCTGCTGTACGGCCGCCTGGAACAGCAGGGCGGCGCGCGCGGCGACACGGTCCGGGTGCAGGGCAGCCTGCAATACAACTTCATCAAGTAAGCGCGAGCAGTCGTACGCCAGCGTAACCGTCCCCACGCCCGGTCAAGCCGGGCTCATGCCAGTACAGGAGATTGTCATGGCAGAAGCAAAGAAAATCGGGGTGGTCGGAGCCACCTTCCTCGTTGCGGGCAACATGATGGGCTCAGGCGTGTTCCTGTTGCCATCCAGCCTGGCCAAGATCGGCACCGCCTCGATCTGGGGCTGGCTGATCACCACCGCAGGTGCGCTGCTGCTGGCGTTCGTGTTCGCCAAGCTGGGCAAGCTGGCGCCCAAGGCGGGCGGTCCGTACGCCTATGCGCGTGACTGGTTCGGGCCGTACATGGGCTTCCAGACCAACACGATCTACTGGTTCGCCAACTGGATCGGCAACGTCGCCATCCCGATTGCGGCGGTCGGCTACTTCAGCTACTTCTTCCCGATCCTGTCCGAGCCGCTGGTGCGCTGCATCGCGGTGCTGGTGCTGGTGTGGGCGCTGAGCTTCGCCAACGTGATCGGCCCAGCCTTCGTCAGCCGCGTGCAGACGGTTACCACCAGCTTTGCGCTGGTACCGATCCTGGGCATCGCCATCTTCGGCTGGTTCTTCTTCGATGCCGACATCTTCAAGGGCGCCTACAACGTGTCCGGTGAATCCAATTTCGGCGCGATCTCCAGCGCCGCGGCGCTGACCCTGTGGGCCTTCATCGGTGTCGAGTCGGCCTCGGTGACGGCCGGTGTGGTCGAGAACCCGGAAAAGAACGTGGCCCGTGCCACCCTGGCCGGCGTGTTCCTGGCCGCAATCGCCTACATCGCCAGCTCCTCGGTGATCATGGGCATGGTGCCCAATGGCGAACTTCAGACGTCCGATGCGCCGTTCGCACTGGCCGCGGCCAAGGCAGTGGGCGGTTGGGGCGGTGCGCTGGTCAGCCTGTGTGCCTTCATCGGTGCGGCCGGTTCGCTGGGCGGCTGGATCCTGCTGACCGCACAGAGCGCCAAGGCCGCTTCCGACGACGGCCTGTTCCCGAGCATCTTCAGCAAGACCAACAAGGATGACGTGCCGGTCAAGGGCGTGCTGATCGTGGCCGTGCTGATGACCCTGGCCGTGCTGGTCACTTCCACTTCGGAAACCGCTTCGGCCCAGTTCGACGTGATCACGTCGGCGGCGGTGGTACTGACCCTGCTGCCCTACATCTACTCGTGCGTGGCCTGCTACTTCGTGGTCGAGCGCTCGCACACGATCATTCATACCGGTGCGTTCTGGACCCTGACCAGCCTGACCGTCGTGTACTGCCTGTGGGCGATCTACGGCTCGTCCGGAACCATCGTGCAGTACGCGTTCCTGTTCGTGCTGTTCATCACCGTGTTCTATCCCTTCTTCAGCGAGGAGCGCCGCCAGCAGCGGCAGCGCGCCCGCGAGGCTTCGGCGATCAGTGCCGGCGCCCAGCGTTCCTGAGTTAGACAAGGAGAATCAACGTGTACTTCAAGTCCCTGGACTATCCGGTCATTGTCATCGACAACGACTACGAGTCGCCGCGCATCGGCGGCATCCTGATCCGCGCCCTGGTGGAGGAGCTGCGCAGCAACGACCAGCGCGTGCTGTGTGGCCTGAACCTGGATGATGCCCGCGCCGGTGCCCGTACCTACGTGGCGGCGTCGGCGGTGCTGATCTCGATCGATGGCAGCGAGGAGGTGGATGGCGAGTTCCAGCGCCTGACCGCCTTCCTGCGCGAGCAGAGCGCGCGCCGCGCCAACCTGCCGGTGTTCCTGTACGGCGAGCGCCGCACCATCGAGAAGGTGCCGAGCAAGCTGCTCAAGTACATCCACGGCTTCATCTTCCTGTTCGAAGACACCAAGAGCTTCATCTCGCGGCAGGTGATGCGCGCAGCCGAAGACTACATGAAGAACCTGCTGCCGCCGTTCTTCAAGGCGCTGATCCATCATGCGGCCGAGTCGAACTATTCCTGGCACACGCCGGGCCATGCCGGTGGCGTGGCGTTCACCAAGTCGCCGGTGGGGCGTGCATTCCACCAGTTCTACGGCGAGAACACCCTGCGCAGCGACCTGTCGATCTCGGTGCCGGAGCTGGGCTCGCTGCTCGACCATACCGGCCCGATCAAGGATGCCGAGGAAGAAGCGGCGCGCAACTTCGGTGCCGACCATACCTTCTTCGTCACCAACGGCACCTCCACTGCCAACAAGATCGTCTGGCACGGCACGGTGGCCCGCGGCGACGTGGTGTTCGTCGACCGCAACTGCCACAAGTCGCTGCTGCACGCGCTGATCATGACCGGCGCGGTGCCGGTGTACTTCACCCCCAGCCGCAACGCGCACGGCATCATCGGCCCGATCAGCCTGGACCAGTTCACGCCCGAGTCGCTGCAGCAGCGCATCGCCGCCAACCCGCTGGCCAGCAAGGCCTACCAGGCCGGTTCCAAGCCGCGCATCGCAGTGGTGACCAATTCCACCTACGATGGCCTGTGCTACAACGCGGAGAAGATCGCCGACGAGATCGGCAGCACGGTCGACTTCCTGCACTTCGATGAAGCCTGGTACGCCTATGCCGCCTTCCATCCGTTCTACGAGAACCACTACGGCATGGCCAAGGGCAAGCCGCGAGAGCAGGATGCGATCATCTTCACCACGCATTCCACCCACAAGCTGCTGGCCGCGTTCTCGCAGGCATCGATGATCCACGTGCGCAATTCGGCGCAGCGCGACCTGGATGCCGAGCGCTTCAACGAGTCGTTCATGATGCACACCTCGACGAGCCCGCATTACGGGATGATCGCGGCCTGTGATGTGGCGTCGAAGATGATGGAGGGCGAGGCCGGCCGTTCGCTGGTGCAGGAGATGCATGACGAAGCCATCGCGTTCCGTCGCGCGATGCTGCACGTGCGTGACGATCTCGGCCGCGACGACTGGTGGTTCAGCGTGTGGCAGCCCACCAAGGTCGAGCGCAGCCTGGACAAGGGTGACACGCCGGCACCGCTGGTGGCCAAGCGCGAGGAGTGGTACCTGCAGCCGGACGCGCATTGGCACGGCTTCGAAAATCTGGTCGACGACTACGTGCTGATCGACCCGATCAAGGTGACCCTGCTGAGCCCGGGCCTGGCGATGGACGGCAGCATGGGCAGGCTGGGCATTCCGGCGGCGGTGCTCAGCAAGTTCCTGTGGGGCCGCGGCATCACCGTGGAGAAGACCAACCTGTACTCGGTGCTGTTCCTGTTCTCGATGGGCATCACCAAGGGCAAGTGGAGCACGCTGGTCACCGAACTGATGGCATTCAAGGAGCTGTACGACCGCAACGCGCCGCTCAGCCAGGCACTGCCGTCGCTGGCGGCCGACTATCCCAATGCCTACGCTGGTTGGGGCCTGCGTGACCTGTGCGACGCGTTGCATGCGTTCAACCAGGAATTCTCGGTGGCCAAGGTGATGCGCGAGATGTACGTGGACCTGCCAACGCCGGTGATGACCCCGGCCGATGCCTACAACCATCTGGTCAAGGGCGAGATCGAGCGGGTGGACATCGAGGAGCTCAGCGGCCGCGTCGCGGCGACCATGCTGGTGCCGTACCCGCCGGGCATTCCCACCATCATGCCGGGTGAGCGTTTCGGCGACAGCGACGAGCCGATCATCCAGTCGCTGCGCATCGCACGCGAGCAGAACGCCCGCTTCCCGGGCTTCGAGTCGGACGTGCACGGGCTGATCATCGAGCAGGACGGCGATGTGACCTCGTACAGGGTGGAGGTGCTGAAGGCCTGACCGGCGACGGTCGGCCCTTTGGCGAACGATGGATACCGCGCGCGAGCAACGCATCCTGAAGTTCTCCATCGGGGTAACCATCGCAGTCAGCGCGGTTGGCTTCAGTGGTGGCCTGCTGGTGGGATCGCAGGCCATCCTGTTCGACGGCGTGTACAGCCTGGTCGACGTTGCCTTGACCCTGGTGTCGTTGTCGGTGCTGCGGCTGGTTGCGCGGGAACAGAGTCCGCGCTTCCAGTACGGCTACTGGCACCTGGAGCCGATGGTCGAGGCACTCGGCGGGGTGATCCTGTCGCTGGCCTGCGTGTATGCGCTGGCCAACGCAGTGATCGGCTTGACCACGGGCGGGCACGAAGTGAAATTCGGGCCTGCGCTGTGGTGGGCGGCATTGCTGAGCGCCAGCAACCTGGCGATGGCGGCATTCGTCGCGCAGCGTGCGCGGCGCCTGCGCTCGGCGTTGTTGTGGCTGGACGTGCGAGGTTGGCTGCTGGGGGGGCTGATGAGCCTGGCGGTGGTGCTGGCCTTCGTGCTGGCACTGGCGTTGCACGGCGGCGACTGGCACCACTGGGTGCCGTACCTGGATTCGATCGTGCTGGCGCTGATCAGCCTGGCGGTGCTGCCGGTGCCTGCGCGCAGCGCGTGGAAGGCGATGCGCGAGGTACTGCAGGTGGCCCCGGATGATCTGGACCGGCGCGTGCAGCAGGTCATGCAGGCGTTCGTGGCAGAGCGCGGCTATGCCGGTTTTACCAGCCACGTGGCGAAGATGGGGCGGATGCGCTTCATCGAGATCCACGTACTGGCCGATCCGACGACGCCGTTGGGTTCGGTGGGCCAGGTCGATGCGATGCGCGATGAGATCGCGGTACGCCTGGATGCCCGTGGCAGCACGTTCTGGCTGACCATCGATTTCACCGCCGACCCGGCGTGGACGTAGCCCTGCTTCTTTGGCGCCGGGGCCTTGCCGGGCCGGGTTCTGCTCCCCTGTAGAGCGGAGCTCATGCTCGGCTGCCGTTCGCGTGGCGCAGCCGAGCATGGGCTGGGCTCCACAACTGCGGATCGCGTGCAGTAGCAAAGCGCTGGCGTGGCGACGCAACATGCCGCGTTCGTTGCGCACGGCGGACTGCTCTGTTGCGTCGGATGTATTTGACCTCAACCCGGGTTGAGGTCGCAGACTGCGTCGCAGTTCCAACGCGCCTAGCGCAGGTAGTACTCCACCGGCACCACCAGCTCCTGCGGTGCCTTCAGTTCATCGGGAATGGGGGGGAGTGGCTGGGCGCGACGGAAGGTCTGCAGAGCTGCGTCATCGAGCATCCGCTGGCCACTGGACTGCTCCAGCCGCAGTGCCAGCAGGCGACCCCCGCGGTCGATGCTGGCCCTGACCCAGGCAGTGCCCTGCTGCCGGCGCGAGCGCGCGGCAGCGGGGTAGTAGCGGTAACGTTCCAGCCGCGCCATCAGGCGGGCTTCCCACTGGTCGCTGGCGGCGCCGGCCTGGAAGTCTGCCGGTGGCGCGTCCGGAGCGGGCGGCGCGGCCGTGATCGATGCCGGTGCGGGACTTGCATCGGTCGCGGCCGCAGGCGGGGCGACCGGAAGTGGCTGGCGGCCCGTGCCACCCGGTTCGCTGGCGGCCTGCTCTCCCTCGCGCGCCGCCGTAGGCTTGGGCGGCGGCGGTGACTTCGTGGGCTGCGAGGCGCGGGCCTGCTGCGCCTGGCTGGGGGTTTCGGCCTGGCGCTCCTCTACCGGCCGTGGCGGCGTGGCCGGTGCCAGCAGGCGCAGGCTGATGCGCACGTCCTGCTCCGGCGGCGGCAGCATCGGCGGCATCGCGACCCAGTGCATCAACAGCAGCAGTGGCAGCAGGTGCAGGACGACGGTGATCGCGATCGCCTGCCAGTGTTGGCCGCGCTCACTCATCGTCCAGCACCCACAGCAGATCGGCATCAGCTGCATCGACGGTTTCACCCGGTGAAGCCAATGCGATCACCAGCGCAGGCGTGTCCGGTGACAGGTAGCCCGGTACCCCGGTACCGCGCAGTACATGCCAGCGACCTGCTACCAGCAGCGCCGGTGCGGGCGCATCGAGCAGCACCTGGGCCATGCGCGTGTCGCGGGCCTGTTGTACGGCCAGCATCCCTTCCAGCATCGGTGCCGCGTCTGCGTGCTGGGCCAGCACCACCGCCGACAGGCGCTGGCGGGCAGCGGCCACTGGGAATCGCACGCCCTCGGTCGAGGCCAGCAGCGCATTGACCTCGGCACGCGCCAGGTTGCCACCGAACAACGGCGTGCCTGCATCGGCAGCCTCCCGTACCAGCCCGCCATACGCTGCCCACGGCCAGCGCGCATCCCAGTCCAGCAGTTCCTGCAGGCGTGCACCCTCGGCATGGTTGCCCTTGGCCAGCCAGCGCTGCACCCCTTGCAGGCGTGGCTGGCGCGCGCTGGCGATCATTTCCATCACCAGGGCGCCCTGCGGGCGTTCCCGCAGCAGAGCGTGCAGCAGCCAGCGCTGGGCGGCATGGTCTCCGGCGAGGTCATGGCGTTCACCCAGCAGCAGCCGCTGCGCACTGGCCGCACGCTGCACGAATGCGGCCTCGTCCATGCGCTGGCCATTGGCCAGATCGATCACCGAGCCCGGCATCGGCTGCGCGCCAACCATGCTCGCCAGCGCCAGCAGGCACAGTGGCAGCCAGCGACGGCTAGAACGCCACATTGATTCCCATCGAGACGGTACGGCCGCGGCCGTTGCCGCGGTCCAGGATCGGGCTGAAGATGCTGTCGATCGAGGCATTGTTGTCATAGGCCTTGTTCTGCAGGTTTTCGATGTTCAGCCACAGCGTGGTGTTGGCCTGGGGCTTGAAGCTCGCGTAGAAATCCAGCAGCACACCGGTGCCGCCGGTCTTGCGGGTCTGGAAGAAGTCGTAGCCCTCCTCGGTCGGGCCCGAGTACTCGGCGCGCAGGCCGGCCTGCACACGCTGCTGCCACCAGCGGCCACCCACATCCAGCGTCCAGTAGCGGTCGGGCAGGGCGGTGATGTCTTCCAGGTTGACGAACTCGATGGACGGCGCGCTGGTACGTGAGCGGGTCCAGCTCAGCGTGGCGTGGTAGTGCTCGCTGGCGTAGTGCGCTTCCAGCTCGAGACCGCGCATGCGAACCACGCCCGGGTGGTTCATCCAGCGCGTGGTGGTGCTGAAGTCGTCCACGTCCAGCGCATCGGTCCAGGCAGTGAGCTGCGGATCGCTGTCGATCGGTACCACGAATGGTTCCACTTCCAGCGGGTGCACGATCAGCAGGTACTGCGGCTTGACGTAGTCGCGGATGCGGTTGTCGAAGCGGGTGACGCGCAGCTGCGCCAGATCACCGTCGGTCAGCAGCGAGGAGGTGCTGAGGTTGGCGCCGAACTGGAGGTTGCGCGAGCGTTCGCGACGCAGGAACGGGTTGGCGCCGACGCCATCGGCATCGCTCATGCCTTCCAGCGGGATCTTCTCGAAGAACATCTCCTGCACACGCGGCGGGCGGGAGGTACGGGAGACTTCGGCGAACAGCTGCAGCCAGTCGGTGGCCTGCCACGAAACCGTCAGGCTGGGGCTGAGTGCGCGCTGCGTGCGGCGCACATCGATGCCGCCGCCGCTGATATCGGCACACTGGCCCGGGACATCCGAGCAGATCGGCACGTGGCCACGGATGCCATAGCGATCCTGGCGCAGGCCGGCAGTCAGCGCGTAGACGTCGTACCGCAGTTCCAACGTGCTGAACACACTGTCCAGCTGGCTGCGACCCTGCGGGTTGGCACCGCGCAGGATGGGCGTATCGGCCACATAGATGTCCGACTGGTGCTTGACGCCGGTGTTCCAGCGCGCCTGCACGGCGCCGATATCGAAGCGGCTGGTGTTGTCGACGGTCCAGCTGCTCAGGCTGCTGTGGGTGCGGCGGCCGATGTAGCTTGAATCTTCCACCGGCGGATAGAACAGCCGGGTCTTGTTGCTGGCGAACGTCGCACGCAGGTCGATCCACGGCGTGTAGGGCGTGTAGTGATAGCTGGCGCGCTGGTTGCGCGCGGAAATCTGCCACGGGTAGTTGTGGTAGAAGTCGTTTTCGTAACGCATGTGGCTCAGGTCGAGCCGATGCTGGTCGCTGGGCTGCAGGCGCGCTTTCAGCAGCCAGCTGCTGGGCTGCTGGCTGCCCGGGTCGGCATCGTTCTTCTGCCCACGCGCGGTCGCGTATTCGCTGCTGCGGCTGCTGCTGGCAGCGGCCAGCAGGCCGAACTGGCGGTCACCGCCGTCGTCGCTGTGGCGCCAGGCACCGGCGAAGGTACGGCCACTGCCGTAGCCGTTGTTACCGTGGCGGTAGCCTGCACGAAGGCCCCAGTCGCGGCCCTCGCCAAGCAGATCGTCGATATCCAGGGTGCGGAAGTTGGCACTGCCGGCCAGCGTACCGGCGCCGTCACCGCCAGCGACCGCACCGCGCTGCACGTCCACGCCTGCCAGCAGGAAGGGGTCAACATAGGCGAACGGACCGCCCGAGCCATGCCCGGCATTGTTGCGGAAGGTCTGGGTGACACCGTCGATCATGGTGTTGACCCGGCCGGCACCGGTCATGCCGCGGATGTTGACCTGCAGGCCCGGCTGGCTGCGCGAATGGAAGCTGTGGGTGCCGGGCATCGAGCGCAGGAGGCTGTTGCCGTCCTGGCGTTCGGCCATTGCCACGCGTTCGCTGCCGACCGTGGGTGCGAAGCCATTACGGGTGGCCGGCACGTACTGGCTGGCACCGGTGCCGGGTGCGTGGCCGTGCGCGCTATCGCCCTGCACACGGAGGGGCACGGTGCGTCGGCTGCCGTCGCTGCGCTCGGCCGGCGCCGGTTCCAGAGTGGCGCGGCGCGCATCGATGAAGCGTGGGCGCAGGCCACTGCCGGCCAGCAGGCGCGACAGGGCCTGCGCATCGTCGAAGTTGCCGCGCAGCGCCGGCGCTGCATGGCCGGTGGGAAGCGCCGCGCCAACGATCAGGTCGATGCCGGTCAGGCGGCTGTAGGCATCCAGTGCGGCAGCCAACGGTTGGGCGGGCAGGTCATAGGTACGCGTGGCGGCCTGCGCGTGGGCGCTGGAGGGCAGCAGCGGAACGGTGCCGGCGCAGGCCAGCGACAGGGCAAGGACAAGAGGGCGAGGGCACAGCATCGGGGGCTCCAGGGGCTGACGCAGAGCGTCGTCATCCTGGGTAGACGCAGCCATGGGCTGGTTGTCAGGGTCCATCACGATGCTCCGCACGCGGCGGCAACCACACCTGTACGCCGTTGCCAAGGCGCAGTACGCGCACGTGCAGCTGCGCGGCCAGCTGGTCGCGGTTGCCGGCGGCGCCGTCTGCGCTGCCCAACAGAGTGGCCGGCTGTTGCCGCAGTCGCGCCCCGATGATCCAGGTGTGCCCACCGTGCCAGCGGTCGAGACCCTGGGTGACCTCGGTCAGCGGCGCCGATACCCAGTGCAGCCGTCGCTCGCGCCAGGCCAGTGCACCTGCATCGGCGGCGCGCGGCAGGGCCCGCGTCTTTCCGTCGAAACGCATCTGCTGCCCCTCGGACGCTTGGACGGTGCTGCTGCCGGACACCACGCTGACGCGATGGTCGGTGACTGTGACCACGCTGCCATCACGCTGTACCGCCAGATCGAAGGCGGTACCCAACGCGGTGACGGTACCGTGCGGGGTATGCACCTGGAACGGTCGCGCAGCGTCGACGCTGACCTGGAACCAGGCCTGGCCGCGCTCCAGCTGGAGCTGGCGACGCTGTGCGTCGATGCGCACGTGCACTTCGCTGCCCGGCGAGAGCAGCACATGTGAACCGTCCGTCAGAGTTTCGTCGCGGATCTCGCCGGACGCCGTACGCAGTACCTGTGCGGCGGGTGGCGAAGCATGCCGGCTGTATAGGCCGAGCGCGCACAGCAGCAGCACCGCAAGGCCGGCTTCACCCAGGCGGCGGCGCTGCCGTCGTCGCTGCTGCCGCTGCAGGCTGGGCGTCGCCGCGCCGGCCTGCCACAGCTCCTGCAGGTGCAGGTACTGCGCCGCATGGCGTGGATCTGCCCGGCACCATTGCTCGAACGCGTTCTCATCACGGTCGCCATCGTGCGCATCCAGCCACCAGCGCGCAGCTTCGCGTGCAATGGTCTCCTGGCTCATGCGCCCGGCACCTGCTGCAACGCGACCAGGGCGCGCAGCAGATGGCCGTGCGCGGTCTGGCGGCTGATGCCGAGCTGCCGGCCGATCTCGGCCAATGCCATCTGCTCCACACGGGCCAGCAGGAACACCTGGCGCGAGCGTGGCGGCAGCGCGGCGATGATGGCATCGAGGTGGCGCAGCTGTTCGGCATCAAGCAGGCGCTGTTCGGGCAGGGGCGCGGGATCGGCGATGGCATGCAGTTGCGCGTCCTCCAGCGCCTCTTCGCGACGGCGCTGGCGTTGCCGGTAGTGATCGGCGATCAGGTTGTGGGCGACGCGGTACAGGTACGCGCGGCCGTTGCTCAGCAGACCGCTGGCGGCAACTTTGACGACGCGCAGCCAGGTTTCCTGGACGACGTCATCGGCATCGCTGCGTTGCGGGAGTTTACGGCGGACATGGGCGTGCAGCGGCCGGTAATGGGCCGCGCACAGCTGCGCGACATCCGTCGGTTCGACAGGCGTGGACACGGGGCGGGCGACAACTGGGAAAGGGAACAGCCCGCGGCGGCAAGGGCAGCGGCTGCACCTTACAGCAAAAGAGAATCATTTGCATCCATATGCGATGTGCGTCGACGGGTGGTGGTTGCCGCGTGGCAAGGTCAGCAGGGTGGAAGATTGGCATGCGGCCAGCACTACCGTGACGATCGTCAGAGATCGCGGTACTGGATCTGCGCGGCCAGCACACGCAGTCCGTCGGCATTGCTGGACAGGATGCGCTCCTCGCCGACACCCTTTTGCCGCTTCAACTGGAAGCCCTGGTCGGCAGGCAGCTGTGCGGCGATGCCGTCCAAGCGCTGCAGTGCATCGGGGCCGCTGCAATCGAAATGGCCCCAGTAGGCGCCATCGCGGTGAATCTGCAATCGGTAGTTCATCGCGGTATCTCCTGCAGGTCCTGCAGCCAGTGGTCGAACATCGCAGTGGCGGCTGCGGCCAGTGGTGCGCCATAGCGGCGCGCCTGCGCGCGTAGATCGTTGGGGTCGATACCGGCCTGGGCCAGCTCCAGCGTGTGGCCGATCAGCCAGCGCTCGAACTGGCGTGCATCCAGTTCCGGGTGGCATTGCAGCGCCAGTGCGTGGTGGCCAATGGCAAAGGCCTGGTGGCGACAGGCCGGCGTGCTGGCCAGGCGACGTGCATCGACTGGTAGTTCGAACGCCTCGCCGTGCCAGTGCAGCACCGGAATGCCCTGCAGTGCCTGCAGCGGTGAGCGCTGGCCATCATCGGTAAGCAGAAGCGGCGCGAAACCGATCTCCTTGCCGCCACTGGGCACAACGCTGGCACCCAGCGCACGCGCCATCAGCTGCGCGCCAAGGCAGATGCCAAGGGTGGGGCGCTGCTGCTGCAAACGCCCTTGCAACAGCGCGATGCTATCGTTGAGGAACGGGTAAAGATCAACATCGTTGACGCTGATCGGGCCACCCAGCACCACCAGCAGGTCAGCCGCTTCGGCCGGATCGAGTGCATCTACACCCGCCTGCAGCACCTGCAGCTGCCAGCCCTGGGCCAGCAGCAACGGTTGCAGGGTGCCAAGGTCCTCGAAGGCAACGTGTTGCAGGACAACCGCGTGCTTCATGCCGGGGCTCCGCTGTTCGGCCAGTAGATGCTGTCCGGAGTGGCGCGGGCGCCGAAGATGGCCTGGCCGACACGGACCACGGTGGCGCCTTCCTCGATGGCCACTTCGAAGTCGCCGGACATGCCCATCGACAGCTGCGGCAGGTCGATGCCGGGCGGGGCGGTATGCTGCAGCTGGTCGCGCAGTTCACGCAGGCGCACGAAGCACGCTCGCACACGTTCGACTTCGGGAGTGAAGATGGCCAGGGTCATCAGGCCACGCACGCGTAGCCGGTCGAAGGCTGGCAGCTGCTGCACGAATGCCTCCACGGCATCGGGTTCCAGACCGTACTTGCTGGGTTCGGCAGACGTGTTGACCTGGACGAATACATCCAGTGTGCGGTCTTCCAGCTGCAGGCGCTGCTGCAGCGCTTCAGCCACGCGCAGGCTGTCCAGCGCCTGGAATTCGCTGGCGAAGCGCGCCACGTAGCGCGCCTTGTTGGTTTGCAGATGGCCGATGACCGACCAGTGAACGTCCAGGTCGGCCATTGTCTCGGCCTTGCGCTGTGCCTCCTGCACCTTGTTCTCGCCCAGTTCGTGGCAACCGGCGGCCACCGCCATGCGGATGCGGGCGTCATCGACAGTCTTGCTGACTGGCAGCAGGCGCACGCTGGCCGGATCCCGGCCGACGCGGGCACAGGCATCGGCGATGCGTTGTCGCACCGTGACCAGGTTGGCGGCGATCTGTTCAACAGACTGGGCGACGGGCCAGTCGGCGGCGGCAAGGGGCATGCGGGTACCTCCAATGCAGGGCGGCCAGGGTGGGATACACTGGCACAGGACAATAATTATTTTGGCATAGGACAAAATGAAAATCACCGGGCATAGCGCCGAGTCGATCTTCGACAGCATCCGCGATGGCATCGGCAAGGGCCGTCTGCCAGCCGGCAGCGTGCTGCCGCCGGTGCGCGATCTGGCCGATCAGCTGGGGGTCAATCGCAACACCGTGGCTGCCGCCTACAAGCGATTGGACGCGGCGGGCCTGGCCAGCACCGCGGGCCGGCGCGGCACGGTGGTGCGTGGCCTGCCGCCGATGCTGGCGCGCGAGGGCAGTACGCCGGGGTTGGCGTTGCAGGACCTGGCCGGTGGCAACCCGGATCCGCGCCTGCTGCCCAGCCTGCGCCTGGCCGCAGCGGCACCGCGGCTGTATGGCGTGGGTACAGTCGACCCGCGACTGCAGGCGTTGGCACGCGCTTCGCTGGATGTGGACTGCCCTGATGGGTACGCGCTGGAGCTGACCCATGGCGCGGTCGATGGCATCGAACGCCTGCTGGCGGCGTGGCTGCTGCCGGGCGATCGCATCGCGGTGGAAGATCCGTGCTTTCTTGGCAGCCTGAATGTGCTCAACGCCGTGGGCCACGCGCCGTTGCCGGTGGCGGTGGATGAACACGGTATGCAGGTCGAATCGCTGCGGCAGGCACTGGAGAGCGGCGCACGCGCGGTGCTGTTGACCCCACGGGCGCACAATCCGACCGGGGCCAGCCTGGATGCGAAGCGGGCACGCGCATTGCGCCAGCTGCTGGCCGCCTATCCGCAGGTGGCGGTGTTGATCGACGATCACTACGCACTGCTCTCGCAGCAGGCCTATCACTCGGTGCTGCCGCTGGATGGCCGGCGCTGGGCGCTGCTGCGCTCGCTGTCCAAGCCGCTGGGCCCGGACCTGCGGCTGGCCTGGCTGGCCTGCGATGAAGAGACTGCGATGCGGCTGCGGTTGCGGTTGGCGTCCGGTACTGGCTGGGTCAGTCACCTGCTGCAGGATGCGGCGACGTCGGTACTGGCGTCGGCGTCGCAACGGGCGAAGATCGCCTCGGCGGGGGAGTGTTACCAGCAGCGGCTGCAGTCATTGCAGACGCTGCTGCATGCGCGTGGCCTGCCGACGGCACAGCCGATGGAAGGATTGAACCTGTGGCTGCCGTTGCAGGCCGACAGCCATCCCCAGGTGCTGGCACTGGCTTCGCGCGGATGGCATGTGCGCGCGGGTGAGGTGTTCGCGGTGGCGGCGCCGGGGCATGGCCTGCGCATCACCTGCGCGGCACTGGGGGCGGCGCAGTTGCGGCACTTGGCCGATGACCTCGCGGCGGTGTGTGGGGTGTAGCGTCGAGCCATGCTCGACTGCCCGTCATGTAGAGTCGAGCCATGCTCGACTGCTTCTAGCAACAGCAGCCGAGCATGGCTCGGCTCTACAAAGATGAAGCAAAGCCGAGCATGGCTCGGCTCTACAGAAGAAGATCAGGGCGCGGCGTTGGCACCCGGGCGCACGTAGTAGGCCTGGCCGCTGTCATCGAGGAACATCAGTTCCGGCTTGCCCTGCCAGGAGGTGAGCATGGCGCCGGTGTTGTTCTGGTGCTTGACCATCAGGCTGGCGCCACGGTCCGGGTTGGCGACGACCTTGAAGACTTCGGTGGTGCCGGTGGCATCGTCGAGGGTGAGCAGGGCTTCGCCGCCGCGGTCGCTGGTGCCATAACCGCCGCGCTCGGAACCATCGGGGCCAAGCAGGATCAGGCCGGACAGCGCGGTGGCGCGCGGGCCTTGGGTGCGGCCCTGGCTGAGCGGATCGGGGACCGGTGCGCCGAGGATCACCCGCGGCTGGCCGCTTGCATCGTGGATGACCAGCCCGCGCGCTTCGATGATCCGCTCTGGCGATTGGCTGCGATGCAGGCTCCAGGCGGTCCAGCCGGAAACGAGCAGGGCAAGGGTCGAGACCATCAACGTGGTCAGCAGCAGTGCGCGGGGCATCGGATCGTCCTTCCTTGGATGTGCCGACGATAGCGGATGCAAAAGAGGATGGGTAGAGCCGACTGGGCAGAGTCGACTGTTAGTCGACTGCTGTTCGATCAGGCCGCGGAAATCCCCGCGCTGACGCGCTGGTCGACTGACAGTCGACTCTACCCAGTGGCCATCATTCAGTCGCCATCATCCAGGCGACATCACGCAGCAGCCATCGCTCACTAGCCCTTGCGCCGTCATTCCCGGTATCAGTGAAAATCGCGGCTGTGGCTGCGCAGGCCCTGCAGCAGCTCATCCAGGCAGTGCATGCGCTGCACGATGACATGCTGCACGCCATCAACGCGTTCCAGGCGGCCGTCGATCTGCATCAGCTGGGTGTCGACCAGCACCCGGTGCTGGCGGTCGGCCAGATGCCGCCAGACCACCGCATTGACCATGCCGGTCTCGTCTTCGAGGGTGAGGAAGGTCACGCCGCTGGCGGTCTGCGGGCGCTGGCGCATGCGTACCAGGCCGGCGATGCGCACGCGGCGGCCATGGCCGTGCCCCGCCAGTTGTGCGGCATCCAGGCAACCGCGACTGCGCAGTTGCACACGCAGGAACGAGATCGGATGGCGGCCGAGGGTGGTGCCGGTGCTGCGGTAATCGGCCTGCATGTCGTCCCATGCGCTGGGCAGTGGCAACGGCACGCGGGCTTCGGTGGTGGCGTGGGTCTGGTCGAACAGTGGCAGCCGGTGTTCTACACCGGAGATATCCCAGCGTGCGCGATGGCGATGGCCGCTGAGCCCGCGCAGCGCACCGGCATCGGCCAGCAGGCCCTGATGGCGGCGGTCCAGGGCGGTACGCTGGCACAGGTCACCGACATCGTCGAACGGGCGCCGCGCACGCTCGCGCGTGATGGCCTGCACGGCCGCTTCGTTGCAGCCGTCGATCAGGCGCAGGCCGAGCCGGATCGCCGCCGGTCCCTTGCTGAAATCCAGGGTGCAGTCCCAGTCGCTGTGGCGCACGTCCACCGGCAGCACGCGGATGCCATGGCGGCGTGCATCCTGCAGCAGCTGGTCGGGGCTGTAGAACCCCAGCGGTTGGCTGTTGATCAGGCTGGCGGTGAACGCGGCGGGGTGATGGCACTTCAGCCAGCAGCTGTTATAGGTCAGCAGGGCGAAGCTGGCAGCATGGCTTTCCGGGAAACCGTAATCACCGAAGCCCTTGATCTGCTCGAACAGGTGCTCGCCGTACTCGCGGCTGAAGCCGTTCTTGAGCATGCCGGCCAGCAGCTTCTCACGATGCGGCTCCAGGCCGCCACGGCGCTTCCACGCCGCCATCGAACGGCGCAGGGCATCGGCCTGGCCCGGCGTGTAGCCGGCCGCTTCCACCGCCAGCTGCATCACCTGTTCCTGGAACAGCGGAACGCCCAGCGTGCGTGCGAAAACGCGTTCCAGTTGCGGTGGATAGAGCGGGTTGTCCGGGTCGTTCAGTGCATCCGGGCCTCGCTCGCGTAGGATCCTCCGCCGCTCCAGATAGGGGTGCACCATGTCGCCCTGGATCGGGCCAGGGCGCACGATCGCCACCTCGATCACCAGGTCATAGAACGTGCGTGGCTGCATGCGCGGCAGCATCGCCATCTGTGCGCGCGATTCGATCTGGAACACGCCGATGGTGTCGGCGGCGCAGATCATGTCGAAGGTCTTTGCATCCTTGGGCGGGATCGCATCCATGCGTCCTTCATGCAGGCCGTGCTGCTTCAGCATCGCCAGGCATTTGCGGATGGCGGTGAGCATGCCCAGCGCCAGGCAGTCGACCTTCATCAGGCCAGTGGCATCCAGATCGTCCTTGTCCCACTGGATGACGGTGCGGTCGGCCATCGCCGCGTTTTCCACCGGCACCAGGGTCGACAGCGGATGCTCGGAGATGACGAAACCGCCCGGATGCTGAGACAGGTGGCGCGGAAAGTCGATCAGCTCATCGGTCAGTGACAGCAGCCGCCGCATCAGCGGCGTGCCGGGGTCGAAGCCGCGCTCGCGCAGGGTGTCCGGCAGCGGGATGCTGCCACCCCAGTGGTCCATCGCAGCGCCAAGTTCGTTGACCTGGTCCATCGGCAGGCCGAGCGCACGGGCCACGTCGCGGATCGCGCTGCGGCCACGGTAGCTGATTGCTACTGCGGTCAGTGCGGCGCGCTCACGGCCATAGCGCTTGAACACGTACTGCAGCACTTCCTCGCGGCGCTCGTGCTCGAAGTCGATGTCGATGTCCGGCGGCTCATTGCGCTCGGCGGAGATGAAGCGTTCAAACAACAGATTGCTGCGCGCAGGATCGATCTCGGTCACGCCCAGCACAAAGCACACCGTCGAATTGGCCGCCGAGCCACGCCCCTGGCAGAGGATGTCCTGGCTGCGGGCGAAGCGCACGATGTCATGCACAGTAAGGAAGTAGGAGGCGTAGTTTTTCTCGCGGATCAACGCCAGCTCATGTTCGATCTGCTTGCGCTGCGCGTCCTTGACGCCTTCTGGCCAACGCCATGGAATCTTTTCTTCGACCAGCTCGCGCAGCCAGCTGTCCGGGTCGTGGCCCTCCGGCACCAGTTCGCGCGGGTAGGTGTACTGCAGCTGCTCGAGGGTGAAGTGGCAGCGCTCGGCGATGCGCAGGGTCTCGGCCAGCAGTTCGGGCGGATACAGCTGGGCCAGCGCGGTACGCGGGCGCAGGTGGCGCTCGCCGTTGGGAAACAGGCGCCAACCGGCTTCGGCCACGCTGCAGCGGTGGCGGATCGCGGTCAGCGTGTCCTGCAGGGCGCGGCGGCGGCGTACATGCATGTGCACATCACCACTGGCCACCAGCGGCAGGCGATGGCGTTCGCCGAAGGACTGCAGCTGCTGCAGGCGGCGCGCATCGTCGTGTTCGTGATGCAGCTCCACTGCCAGCCACAGGCGATCATCGAAGCCGGCACGCAGCAGTTCCAGCTCGGTGGCCGCCGGTTGCCGGTCCAGCCACAGGCACAGCAGGCCGTCGGGCAGGCCGAGCAGATCGTCGCGCAGGCAGCGGTACTCGCCCTTGGCCGCCCGTCGCCGGCAGGTGGTGATCAACTGGCAGAGCCCGGCATAGGCGGTTTGGTCGGTGCACAGCAGGGCCAGTTTCGGCCCATCCTCGACCTGGAATTCGGCGCCGACGATCAGCGCCACGCCATGCGTCTTCGCGGCCTGCCAGGCGCGCACGATGCCCGCCAGCGAGCATTCGTCGGTGATCGCCAACGCGCGGTAGCCCTGGCCGGCGGCGCGCGCGAACAGTTCTTCGGCGATCGAGGCGCCACGCTGGAAGCTGAAGGCCGACAGGCAGTGCAGTTCGGCGTAGCCGGGCAGTTCACTGTGCATGGCGGCTCAGCCGAACCAGCCGTGCAGCATCCACGGCGCATGCGGATCGTTGCGCTCACGGAACGCCCAGCCGCGCTGGCCGTGCGCGGTTTCCACCACGTAGTAGTCGCGCCGTGCGTCGGCCTGGTCCCACCAGCCCGATTCGATCCGCTCCGGCCCGGCGATGATGCGCAGGCGCGGGTCACGCAGTGGTTGCGGGGTGTCCAGCAGCCAGCCTGGGCGCAGTGGCCAGTAAGCGGGCGGCTTGGTCGGGGGCTGGATACCACTGGCGCGCTCGGGGCGATGGTCGGCCTGTACCGCCAGCGGCTGTACGGCGTCATCGCCCAGCCGCGCGCGCAGGCGCTCGCGCAGCTGGTTCCAGGGCATCGCCTGTGCCGGCCGGGTGTCGAACAGGTCGCGCGCGGCCGGTACGAACGGCGGCAGCTGCTCGGCCTGCAGGCGCAGTGCACGGCTGCCGGCAGGCAGGGCGAAGGCCTCCATGCGGTTGCGTGCGATTTCGAACAGCAACGCAGCATCGCGTTCGGGGGCCAGCAGGCCGATGGTCAGCACGCTGGCCGGGAGCAGGTCATGCTCGAAATGCAGGTCGAAGCGCTGCACGCCGCCATCGCGCGAACACAGGAACGCTGCCAGGTCCAGTAGCAGTCGACGCAGCGGGAACAACAGGGCCTGACTGGATTCGATCTCGTACTCGAATTCGATGCGCGCATCGAACCGGTCCGGTGGCTGGTAGTAGCGCAGGGGCGCGGTGGGCAGGCCACGCAGTGCGTCCAGCTGCTGCAGCACGTCCGGTGCGAAGCGCCGGGCCAGGCTGTCGCGCGGCAGTTCGAGCACCGCACCCAGCGTGCGCAGGCCGGAGCGGCCGAGCACCGTCACCGCTTCGCTGGGCAGGCCGCAGCGCGGCAACGGCAGTTGTGCCAGCGCCGCCGGCAGCTGCTGCGCATCGATGCCGAGGCCATCGTGGACGTTGGCCAGCACGCGCGCGGCATGCGCGGTGGGTGCAGCCACCAGGCGATGGCGGAAACCGAGTTCATGCAGTTCGTTGCGCAGGCGCTTTTCGATTGTCAGCCAGTCGCCGAACAGGGCGCGGCTGGCGCCGATCTCCAGCACCAGTGCATGCGGGAAATCGAGGCTGACCTGCGAGCTGTAGGCGTAGGCCCAGCTGGCCAGCAGCTGCCGGGTGTGCTGTTCGGCGTTCGGGTCGTAGTCGTGCAGGTGTATGTCCTGCACCAGCACCTGCGCAGCCGACAGCAGCATGCCCGGGCGCAGCCCCGCTGCGCGTGCCGACGGGCTGACCGCACGCAGGACGCGACGCTGTGCCGGCCCCTGCAGCAGCACCAGTGGCCGCTGCGGGTCCGGCTGCAGGCGCAGCACGCTGTCCAGCGCCAGCTGCGGCAACAACAGGCAGGCCCAGTGCATGGCGCGACCTCAGTGGACGATGGCCAGCGGCAACGGCTGCGCCGGCGGCAGGCCGCCTCGGCACTTCAGCACCCGCACCTGGCCATGGTCGAGCTGCAGGCGCAGGCTGGCCGGAGAAGGGTTGCGCGCCGCCTGCGCCTCGCGGAACACGAAGCCCAGGCACTGGCCGCTTTCGGCGGCGACCTGCAGGCGGCGCAGGGCGCGGTCATCGGCCTGGTGTGGCCAGCACAGCACCGCCGCGCAGGCGGCAGAGCGCAGGCATTGTTCTGCGGCCCACAGCGCCTGCTTCGGCGCAGCATGGATGATCTGCAGCTGGGCCAGGTCCAGCCCGGCTGCGGCCCAGGCCGGGGCATGCGGGCGGTAGGGGGGGGCGACCAGCACGATCGGGCGGTCGCGCTGGCTCAGCTTCGCCAGTGCGGGCCAGACCAGCGCCAGCTCACCGCCGCCGGGCGCCACCTGCAGTACCTCGCACAGCCCGCTGGCCGGCCAGCCGCCGCCGGGCAAGCGCGCGTCCAGCGCCGGATGGCCGCTGGCCAGATGGTCGCTGGCGGGCCCTTGGCGGGCCGGGCCGCGCCACAGCTGGCGGCCGTCAAGCAGCCGGTCGAGGGCGACGACGGCGCCCATCAGCCGATCCTCCAAGGGAGGCGCCGGGCGGGCTGGAAGCGGCAGGGATGGGCGAAAACGGCGGGCATGGCGCGAGTATCGACGGGCCGGTATCAGGGGCTGAGACCGGACATGCTACTCGCGTTGTGAGTAGAATTACTAATGAAATCGGCGGACTGGGTTTCAGGTTGCTGAAGGGTAAAAAGGAGTGCCGACCAAGGTCGGCACCCACAGCTCCCGGTTACAGGCGCACTGGCAATGCCACCGGGCGCAGCGGTGCGGCATCGCCGCCACGGATCTTCAGCGGGCCGCCGATGAAGGCGAACTCGTAGACCTTGTCGCGAGCCAGTTCGTCCAGCGCCACCAGCTCGATGATCGGCGCACCCTGCTGGGCCAGCAGGTAGGTATGCAGCGGCACGTAGTCGTCGGACACCTCCGAGGGGAAGGTCTCGAAGCTGAGGTTGTCGGCACCGACGATCATCGCGCCGCTGTCCTCCACCAGGAAGCGTGCCGCGTCCAGGCCCATGCCCGGCGGGTTGGCCATGTACGCCCTGGGCTGCTCGAACAGGCGCATGCGGCCGGTGCGGATCAGCACCACGTCACCCTGCTGCAGTTTCACCTTCTGGCGTGCCAGCGCATCCTTCAGGTCCTGGCGGGTGACGCGGTAGCTGTCCGGCAGCATGTCCACGCCCTTGGCGCCGGCCACGTCGATCAGCACGCCACGCGCGATCAGCGGCGGGAATTTCTCGATGCCGGTGACATTCCAGCCGCGGTCGCCGAGGTGCTTGTCGGCCTCGAAGCCGTTCCAGATCTTTCCATGGATGCCGAAGTGGTTCAGGGCATCGATGTGGGTGCCGGTGTGGCTGTACATCGAGAACGCGGTGCCGGTGTAGCTGCGGGTGAGGTTCATGGTCTCGCCCACGCCCATCGGATCATCCATCACCGTGCCGCGCGGGGTGTGGGTCATCCAGAACTGGTAGTGCGGGTCGCCGGCGTCCTGCCAGCTGGGCATGCCGACGTAGTACTCGGTGGCCAGGTCATAGGCCTTGCCGCCGCTGACCCGCGACAGGATCGCCGCACGCGAGGCCTCGGTGATCAGGTTGAGGCGGCCGATCTCATCCTTCGGTCCCCAGGGGCTGGTGCCGACCTGCTGGCCGGAGGGAACGCGTTCGTGCGCGGACACCGTGGTGGAAGCGGCGGTGGTGGCCACCAGCAGGGCCAGCGCGGTGGCCAGGGTACGTGGGGTCATGGGAAATCTCCTTGCAGGGTGGGGGAGGGGGCGGCTCAGGCCGCGACCAGGGGCGCCAGGGCCTGGCGCAGGTGTGGCAGCGGCAGGGTCTGCAGGCGCAGGCCGTTGTCGCCGATCACGGTGGGTATGGAACGGATGCCGAGGGCAGCGGCTTCGGCGCGATCGGCCTGCACGCGCTGGCGCACTGCGTCGCTGTGCATGTGGTCAGCGAAGGCGCCACGTCGATGGCCCAGCGATTCGGCGATATCCAGCAGGACTTCGGCATCGCCGATGTTGCGGTGCTGGTGCAGGTGCGCCCACTGCACGGCATCGAACATCGCGCCATGGGCATCGTTGCCGCCCATCAGCCCGGCGGCCTGGCAGGCCAGTGCGCCAAGCCAGCCAGAGGGATATTCGAAGTCCTGTGCGCGCATGCCTTCGATATCGATGCGCGCGGTGTCTTCATGCGCGGCGCAGTCGGTCCAGTGGCGCAGGATGACTGCCTTGGCACGCGCCATCGAGCCGAACACCTCGACCATCTGCGCGCGCGAGTCCTGCAGCACGAAACTGCGGTGGCGCACCTGGATGCCGAGTTCGGCGGAGACCTGCTGCAGGCGTGGGGCCAGCACGAAGCACCAGCCGCAGACCACGTCGTGGAAGAAATCGACCACCGGCGCGGCGGTGGTGGGGGACGGAACGGAAGACATCTGCCTGCCATCGGTGAGAGGGGAGGCGGCAGAGTAGGCAGCGCGGCGGGGCCGAAACAGCACGCCGCGGGCAGCTCAGTTTTCGCTGGCGGTTACGAATCCAGGCCGGCGCAGCCGGGCAGCTCGGCGTGCAGGAAATCGATGAAGGCGCGTACCTTGGGCTGCAGGTGGCGCGAGGTGGGATAGACCGCATGCACGAAGCGCGGCGGATAGCGGTGGTCGGGCAGCACCTGCTGCAGTTCGCCCCGCACCATTGCCGGAGCGGCCAGGAACGAAGGCAGCGCGCCGATGCCCATGCCGGCCACCAGCAGGTCGCGCAGCAGCAGGCTGTTGTTGACGGTCACGCGCGCCGGCAGGGTGATGGTGACCTGTCCATCGGGGCCGAGCAGCGGCCAGCTGCCGGGCGAGTCGGACAGGCTGTAGGCCAGCACGCTGTGGACCTGCAGGTCGTCCACTGCCTGAGGTGCCGGGTGCTGCTGCAGGTAGGACGGGGCCGCGCACAGCACCTGCTGCAGCGACGCCAGCCGGCGCGCCACCAGGCGTGAATCATCCAGCTCGGCACGCAGCCGCAGCGACACATCGAAACCTTCGCCGACTGCATCGAGCAGGCGATCTTCCATCACCAGGTCCAACGACAGCTGCGGATGCTGCTGCAGGAAGCGTGGCAGCAACGGCGACAGCGTGCTCAGCGCGAACGACTGTGGCGCATTGACGCGCAGGCGCCCGGCCACCTCACCGCGCTGTTCGGCGATGCCGCGTTCCAGCGCGTCCAGTTCGTCGAGCAGGCGGCAGCATTCGCGGTAATAGGCATGGCCGGTCTCGGTCAGGCTCATGCGCCGCGTGGTCCGTTGCAGCAGGACCACGCCCAGGTGCGCTTCCAGTGTGCGCAGCTGCTTGCTCAGGCCGGCAGGCGACATGCCCAGGTCTTCGGCGGCGCGGGCCAGCCCGCCGCGTTCGACGATGCGGCGGAAGGCGCGCATCAGGTTGAAGGAATCCATGCCGTTCCCGGTGCGATGAAGGTGCCATTGTAGATCCATGCCATGCACCGGGTCGTAGAACCACGCCGTGCGTGGATGTGGCAACCGCGGTGTCGACCAAGGTCGGCGTTCACCAAGGGGGCGCCGGTTGCGCCGTTTGTTCAAGCCAGTAACCCGCATCCCACGCCAGCATGCAGGCCCCTCACTTACCGGGTTGCCCATGAAGCACTGGATGCTCCGCCTGTACGCCCCGTTGTTCCTGCTGGGTTTCGTTGCTGTTGCCGTCGTCTGGGTCGGCCGCTGCCACGGTGATCCGCTATGGTTGCTGGCCTTGCTGGCGGTCGCCAGCGCGGTCTCGTTCGCCGCCGAGCGTGCTTGGCCCTACGACCCTGTGTTCAACCATGATCAGGACGACAGCGTGCGCGACACCCTGCACGCACTGGTCAACGAAGGCCTGAACCTGCTGTCGATCGCCACCGTGCCGTTGCTGGCGGCGATCATTCCGTGGCAGGTCTGGCCCGTGCAGTGGCCGTTTGCGCTGCAGATACTGATGGCCATCATCGCTGCCGATCTCGGCATCACGCTGGTGCACTATGCAAGCCATCGCATCGGCTGGCTATGGCGCCTGCATGCCGTGCATCACAGCGTCACCCGCATGTATGGCTTCAACGGCCTGATGAAACACCCGCTGCACCAGGCGGCCGAAGCGGTGGGCGGCGTGTTGCCGCTGCTGCTGCTGGGCCTGCCGATGCCGGTGGCCGCGGTACTGGCCTTCGCCATCGCCATCCAGTTGTTGTTGCAGCACTCCAACGTGGACATGCGCCCGGGCATGCTGGGCCGGGTGATGGCGTGGGCGCCGCTGCACCGTTTCCATCACATGCGTTATGGCACCGCCGGCGACGTCAATTTCGGCCTGTTCCTGACCGTCTGGGATCACCTGCTGGGGACCGCCTTCGATGCGCCGGGCTATCGGCTGCAGCAGCACGACCTCGGCATCGGCAGCCAGCCGGACTATCCGCGTGATTACCCCGGGCAGCTGCTGGCGCCGTTCCGCGAGCTTCCGCATGGTGAAGTGCCGGAATTGCCGGAAGGCCTGCGCAGGCGCGGATGACCGAACATGTCAGGCCGCGTGGAGCTGCAGGCCCTGCAGCTGTGCGGCACCGATGCCGAACATGCGGCGCAGGCTGCGCGAGAGATGGGCCAGGTCGGCGAAGCCGGCGGCATGCGCGCTGGCGGTCAGGCTGTGCCCCTGCAGGTGGTGCGCGAGCGCGGCACGCAAGCGTTGCCACAGCACCCAGCCGCGCAGGGTCACCGCCAGGTCGGACTGGAAACGACGGTGCAGCTGGCTGGTCGACAGATGTGCCGCCTTGGCGATGTCGGCGGCCGGCACCGGGCCGGGCAGGTGCTGGGTGATGCGTTCCAGCGCCATCTGCACGCGGCGGTCCAGCGCCTGCGCACGGCTCAGCTGCGGCAGCCGTTCCCGCAGGGCGGTGATGGCGGTGGGCAGCGTGGGCAGCTGCTGCTGGATCTGCTCGAGATCAGCGTGGGTCGGTTCCAGGAACAGCGTGCAGCCGTCCTGTGGCGCCGAAACGATGGCGTGCGGTACGAAGGAGGGCAGCCAAAGGCGCTGTCCGTGCCGTGCCACGCCGTCGATTTCCACCTGCCAGGGTGCGCCATCGCTGATCAGCAGCTGGTGGGCATAGTGCGCGTGCGTGCCGCTGTCACCGGCGTGGCCCTGCAGCAGGGCCGTGTGTGCATCCAGCAGCAGGGTGCCGGTCCAGGGCAGGGCGGGGTGGGGCATGGCGCAATTGTAGATCCATGCCATGCGTGGATGGATCTCCACCGGAATCGAATATCGCGTGTTGATTTGAAAAGCATCCACGCATGGCGTGGATCTACTGGCCACCAGCGAGCTGTCGAAGGCGGGGCACTGTGGGTGTGCGGGGTGTGAGCCGCATGGATGCGGCGACCAAGGCTACATGGACGTACTTGCGCCGTCCCCGCAGACCCACAGTGCCCCGGCATCCCACGGAATGCAGGCTTTTGACGTTGACGTTGACGTCAGCGGGTGCCGGGCGGCAGCCCGGCCGTCCCCTCACCGGCCGTGCGGGTCCGGGCGATGGTGCACGTACTCCACCACCGTGCCATCGGGATGCACCGCATTGAATGCCGCACCGGTGGGCACGACCTGCAGCGGGAAGATGATCTCGGCCCCGGCCGCCACCAACCGGTCGTGATAGGGCCGCACATCATCGACCAGCAGGGTGCCGGTGGTGGAGGTGAACGGCGCCAGCGCATCGTCGCTGCCTTCGATCAGCAGGAACGCACCCACCATCGCCAGGCGAAGCCCGGCCTCCGGGAATGGAAACCCGGCATCGGCCACCAGTCCCTGCAACTGCTCGTAGAAGGCCACGCTGCGCTCCAGCTCACCGGGCGCCACGAACACGCGGATCAGCACGCGCGGCGCGCGCTGGCTGGAGGTATCACAGCGGTCGCGCCAGAGATGGTCGAAGTCGCGATGTACGGTCATGGGCTCGGTTCGTGGCCAGGGACCCTCATTATCGGCAGCCCCGCACGGCGCGCTGATGACCGCCGGTGATGGCCTGATAACCAGCCGCGGGATACGCCTGTGACTTAGGTCCTGTTGACAGGTGTGAACGCCCTCCCACAATCTTCACAGGATTGGGTCGCCCTGCGCGGCCCGGACAGGCAGGTTGTCACGCCGGGAGGAGGGTCCCGCGCGCAGACCGGCCCGTCCTTCGGCCTGCGGGAGGTTGCCTGGCAACCCCTGCGCGGCATGAACGCTGCACCCTTCGGCGGCACTTTCCCTGGACCGATTGCCTTGGCAACGGAATTACGCCTGCCGATGAAAACGTTTACAAAGCCGCTCGCTCTCTCCCTTGCCCTGTCTGCCGCACTGGCCGCCCCGGCTTGGGCCGATCCCGCAGCCTTCACTGTCTTGACCCTGGAACAGGCACCCGACGCCGAGGCGATGCCGGCCCTGGCCGCGCAGCTGAAAAGCCTGAAGGTGGACGCGGTGAGCGTGCGTCAGGTGCAGCGCGGCATCGGCCAGGTCGATCCGCTGCAGGTGCTGGCCGATGGCCTGGGTTACGAATACCGCTTCGTCGCCGCCGGCAAGGACGATGGCCAGACCCAGCGCGGCCAAGCCGTGCTGACCCGGCTGCCGATTGCTGCCGAGTCCGGTCCTGACCAGCCAGGCTTGAACTACCTGCGCCTGGACGATGGCCGCCACACGGTGGCGGTCTATACCGATGCCGGCGCAGGTGCCGCGCAGCTGCCAGCGCTGGTCACCCGTTCGCGGCTGGGTGCACCGGCGGTGCTGCTCGGCGCGGTGGCCGGTGAATCGGCCAAGGCCGCCGGCTTCGATCCGGCGCGTGTGGCGCTGGAAGCTGACGCCAGCTACTTCAGCGACGGCTTCCAGGCGGCCAGCAGTTCACCGTTCAAGGTGGAAGGCAGCACGCTGCGTGCCACCCTGCTGACCCTGGCCTATGCCGCCGACAAACATGGCGACAGGCCGTGGATGGACACCACCCTCAACGCCGATGCGCGCGCTGCGCTGCTGCTGAAGGCGATGACCGAGGACGAGAAATTCCAGATGCTGCACAGCTACTTCGGGCTGGGCAAGGACGGTGGTCCGTTGCCGGAGGGCGCGGTCGGTTCGGCCGGCTTCGTGCCGGCAGTGCCGCGCCTGGGCATCCCGTCGCAGCAGTCGGCCGATGCCGGCGTCGGCGTGACCAATCCCGGTGGTATCCGTCCGGGTGACTTCGCCACCGCCATGCCGTCCGGCCCGTCCACCGCCTCCAGCTGGAACCGCGAAGTGGCCTTCGCCGGTGGCGCCACGATGGGCCGCGAGGCATGGCAGCAGCGCTTCAACATCCTGCTGTCAGGCAGCGTCAACCTGCAGCGCGACCCGCGCAACGGCCGCAATTTCGAATACGCCGGTGAAGACCCGCTGCTGGCCGGTTCGATGGTCGGCGCGCTGATCCAGGGCGTGCAGAGCCAGCACGTGATCTCCTCGATGAAGCACTTCGCGCTGAACGACATGGAGACCCGCCGAAACTTCCACGACGTGCGCATCGGCGAACAGGCCATGCACGAGTCGGACCTGCTGGCCTTCGAGATCGCGCTGGAAGCCGGCCGCCCCGGCGTGGCGATGTGCTCGTACAACAAGATCAACGGCACCTACGGCTGCGAGAACGGCTACCTGATGAACCAGGTGCTGAAGCAGGAATGGAAGTTCCCTGGTTTCGTGATGTCCGACTGGGGTGGCGTGCACAGTGGTTCGAAGGCCGCGCTGGCCGGCCTCGACCAGCAGTCGGCCGGTGAAGTGTTCGATGCGGCGGTGTTCTTCGATGAGCCGCTGCGCCTGGCCGTGCACGGTGGCGTGGTGCCGCAGGCGCGCCTGAACGACATGGTCGCGCGCATCCTGCGCACGATGTTCCTGCATGGCAACTTCGACAACCCGCCGCAGCACCAGAAGGTCGATGCCGAGGCCGGCTTCGCCGTGGCCCAGCGCACGGTGGAAGAGGGCAGCGTGCTGCTGCGCAATGAAGGCAACCTGCTGCCGCTGGCCGACACGGTGAAGCGCATCGTCATCATCGGTGGCCACGCCGACAAGGGCGTGATCGGTGGCGGTGGTTCGTCGATGGTGGGCGTGACCGCCAAGGGCACCAATGCGGTGCCGGGCGTGCTGCCGACCACCTGGCCGGGCCCGGTGATCTTCCACCCGTCCTCGCCGCTGGAATCGCTGCGTGCGGCGCGCCCGGACGCGACCATCGAGTACGTGGACGGCACCAACGCCGCTGCGGCGGCCAAGGCGGCCGCGCAGGCCGACGTCGCCATCGTGTTCGCCACCCAGTGGGCGGCCGAATCGGTGGACCTGCCGGACATGCAGCTGCCCGACAACCAGGACGCCCTGATCTCGGCGGTGGCCAAGGCCAATCCGAAGACCGTGCTGGTGCTGGAAACCAACGGCCCGGTGCGCACGCCGTGGCTGGCGCAGGTGCCGGCGATGCTGCAGGCCTGGTACCCGGGCATCCGCGGTGGTGAAGGCATCGCCGCGCTGCTGACCGGCCAGGCAAACCCGTCCGGTCGCCTGCCGGTGACCTGGGTGGTGGACGAATCGCAGCTGCCGCGCCCGCATATCGACGGCCTCGGTTTCAAGCCAGCCAAGCCGTTCGGTGATGTGTTCGATTTCGATATCGAAGGCGCCAACGTTGGCTACAAGTGGATGGCGGCCAAGGGCCTGACCCCGACCTTCGCCTTCGGTCATGGTCTGTCCTACACCTCGTTCGCCTATAAGAACCTGAAAGTCAGCGTGGAAGGTTCGCGCCTGGTCGCCAGCGTCGACATCCGCAACACCGGCAAGCGCGCCGGTGCCGACGTGGCCCAGCTGTACCTGAAGCTGCCGGCCGGCAGCGCCACGCCGATCCGTCTGATCGGCTACGACAAGGTGAGCCTGCAGCCGGGCGAACAGCGCCGCATCCGCATCGAAGCCGAGCCTAAGACCCTGGCCCACTACGATGCGCAGGCCCGCCAGTGGAAGATCGACGGCGGTACCTACCAGGTGCAGCTGTCGCGCAATGCCGCCGAACCGCTGCAGAGCGTGGACGTGCAGCTGGTGGAGCAGGTGCTGCGCTGATGCTTGAAGACACGGCCCCGTAAGGGGCCGTGTCCGTTTGTAGATCGCCGCTGCGCTCGCCGGGCACGGCCCGGCGCTACCGGATATCTACTGTGGCGCCGAGCCCATGCTCGGCTGTTGTAGAACGGCGCCGAGCGTGGGCTCGGCTCTACAGAACGCCGCGCCCGGCGGACGCCGTCATCACCCGGGCGCGCTGCCAAACCACCCGCGCAGGAAATCGATCAGTTGACGCACCTTCGGCGAGGGCTGCGTGCTGTGCGGGTAGACCGCGTACACGCTCTGCTGCGGGAAGCGGTGCTGGCGCAGCACCGGGCGCAGGCGGTCCTGGGCCAGGTCGTCCTCGATCAGCCAACGTGGCAGCACGGTGACCCCGGCGCCGGCCAGGGCGAAGGCACGCAGGCTGCTGGCACCATCCACGCGCACCACTGCATTGCCCGGGTTGGTGGCAAACAAGGCGTCGCTGCCGTCGGGCGCGACCACCGGCACATCGGCCAGGCGCGGATAGCCGAGGCGGGGCAGGGTGCCCAGCTGGGCCGGGTCATCGGCCGCATCGGTAGAGGGCAGGCGTGCCAGCAGGGATGGAGCCGCCACCGCGCACAATGGATGGCGTTCCAGCTCGCTGGCATGCAGCCCTGAATCCGGAAGGCGGCCGAGGCGGATGGCCAGGTCGAACCGTTCAGGAATCAGGTCTGCCGGTGCCGGTGAGGTCGACAGGTGCAGCTGAAGGGCCGGGTGCCGCGTCCGAAACGCCTCCAGCGCCGGGATCAGGCGCAGTTGGGCGTACTCCGCCGTGGTCGTCAGGCGCAGCACGCCCTGCAGCTGGTGCTGGTCGCGGCGCGCGGCATCGATCGCCGCCTGGGCGGCGTCCAGCGCCTGCACGCAGTGCTGCAGGAACTGTTCACCCGCCTCGGTCAGGGCCAGGTGGCGGGTACTGCGCAGCAGCAGGGTCACGCCCAGTTCCTGCTCCAGCCGCTTCAGGTTGAAGCTGACCACCGCGCGGCTCAGGCCCAGGCGGTCGGCGGCCGCGGTAAGGCTGCCGGCCTCGACCACGGCGCGGAAGATGTCGAAGCGATCGAGGCTGACCATGGGGCTCATTGTCAAACTATGTTTGACAGTGTTGCAGCTGTCGTCGTGTTTTTCAAACAAGGCCAACTCGGCATGCTGGCCGCTTCTCTGATGGAGCGCCGTCGATGCCGTCCCCCCGCCTGCGCCATGAGGCGATCTTCCTGCTGGTATTCGCCCTGGACCTGGTCAACATGTTCATCGCCACGGTTGCCTATCCGGCGCTGGCGGCAGAGCTGCAGGCCGACATCGGCGGCCTGGCCTGGGTCGGTACCGCCTACATGTTGGGCCTGAGCGTGGTGATTCCGCTGGCGCCGTGGCTGGCCGCACGCTGCGGCGAACGGCGCCTGCTGCTGGTGGCGCTGCTGGTTTTCGCCGTCGCCGCCATGCTGGCCGGTGCTGCGCCAGGCATTGGCTGGCTGCTGGGCTGGCGCCTGCTGCAGGGGTTGGCGGGTGGCCTGCTGATTCCGGTGGCGCAGGCCGCGGCCTACCGGCAATGCACGCCTGACCAGCGTGGCGCGCTGACCCGGCGCATCCTGCTGGTGGCGCTGCTGGTGCCGGCCCTGGCGCCAGCCCTGGGCGGATTGCTGGTGCAGTGGCTGTCCTGGCGCGGTGTGCTTTGGGCCAGCCTGCCGTTGGCGGCGGTGGCGATCGGCCTGGTGCTGGCCTGGATGCCGACCGATGGCACACGAGGTGCGCCGCGGCTGCAGGCCTATGCGCTGACCACCGCGATGCTGGCGCTGGGCGCGCTGCTGCTGGCGCTGACCTGGCTGGGCGAACCCGGCCATCGGGCCGCCGGTGCCGCATTGCTGCTGATCGCATTGCTGCTGGCGGCATTCCACCTGCGGCATGCACGACGGCAGGCGCACCCGTTGCTGCGCTGGTCGCTGCTGTCCCATCGCGGGCTGCGGCTGGCAATGCTGGTGTATCTGGCAGTGCCCGGCGTGTTCATCGGCAGTCAGCTGGTCAGCACGCTGCAGCTGCACCAGGCCGGTTACAGCGCCGCGCGCATCGGCGCATTGATGCTGCCGTGGGCGCTGGCCTCGGCCGTGGCGATTACTGCCAGCAAACGCCTGCTGGCCCGTTTCGGCCCGGCCACGGTACTGCGCGTGGGCATGCTGCTTCAGGCCAGCGGCCTGCTGCTGATGGCGCTGCTGCCACAGCCGGCCTTTACCTTGGCTGCGTTGTTGTTCGCACTGATGGGCGCCGGTGGCAGCCTGTGCAGCAGCACCGCGCAGACGCTGGCGTTCAATGGTGTCGAGGGCGAGGCGCTGGGCGACGCCAGCGCGCTATGGAACCTCAACCGCCAGCTCAGCTTCTGCCTGGGTACCGCCGCCATCGCGCTGCTGCTGGCGCTGGCCATGCAGTGGCTGCCGGCACAAGCCACCAGCGTGGCGCTGGGCCTTGCCGCCGCAATGACGCTGTTGCCGATGGCGCTGTTGCGCCGCTCGCACTCTGTTTCCCTTTCGCAACCCGGGAATGCCTGATGGACACCACTGCAGAACATGAAATCCACCTCCTGCACGACACGCTGCAGGCCTGGCTCCGTGCCGACGTCGGCACCGATGCGCTGGAGGATCTGATGGCGCACTTCAGTGCGGACTTCAGCATGGTCGGCATCGCGGGGCGGCGGCTGGATCGCGATGCCGTGCAGGCGCTGTTCGTGGGAGGCCATGGCGCGCGCGCCGGGTTGCGGATCAGCATCGAGGCCGTGCAGGCCGTGGACGCGCCGTCACCGTTGGCGGTGCTGCGTTATCGCGAGGGCCATTCGATCGATGGCGGCACGCCTGCTTGGCGGGAGTCGCTGGCGGTGCTGCGGCAGGAAGCCGGACGCTGGCGCTGGCTGGCGCTGCATGAAGTGACGGCGGCCTGATGTTGTAGAGCCGAGCCCACGCTCGGCTGGGGCCGCCGCAATCTGCGTGAAAAGCAGCCGAGCGTGGGCTCGGCTCTACAACGGTCAGATCGGTGGGTGCCCGTCGGGCAGCACATGTGCCATCAGTCCTGCCTGCTCCCGCCGCAGAATGCAAAGCCTGCACACACTTCACGGCACAGCGCAGGAGTAGGCTTGAGGCTTTCCTGCCGGGAGGGGTTGTCCATGCGTGTGCGTGCCGTCGCTGTAGCCATTGCCCTTTGCCTGTCCAGCAGCGTGCTGGCCGCCGATACCCCGCCGATGACCCCGGACATCAGCGGCAAGCCCTTCGTCGCCCCGGATGTCGGCCGCGACTACGACAAGCGCGTGGTGATGGTGCCGATGCGTGATGGAACCAGGCTGTATACGGTGATCGTGGTGCCCAAGGGCGCACGTAATGCGCCGATCCTGCTGACCCGTACGCCCTACGATGCTGCCGGTCGCGCCAGCCGCAGTGATTCGCCGCGCATGCGCGACCTGTTGCCACAGGGTGACGAGGTGTTCGTCGATGGCGGCTATATCCGTGTGTTCCAGGACATCCGTGGCAAGTACGGCTCCGAAGGCGATTACGTGATGACCCGGCCCTTGCGCGGGCCGTTGAACAACACCCAGGTCGACCATTCCACCGACGCCTGGGACACCATCGATTGGCTGGTGAAGAACGTGCCGGAGAGCAACGGCAAGGTCGGCATGCTGGGCTCGTCCTATGAAGGTTTCACCGTGGTGATGGCGTTGACCGACCCGCATCCGGCGTTGAAGGTGGCGGCACCGCAGAGCCCGATGGTCGATGGCTGGATGGGGGACGATTGGCTCAACTACGGCGCGTTCCGCCAGGTCAACTTCAACTATTTCGCGATGCAGACCGAGAAGCGCGGCAAGGGTACGCCGCTGCCCAGCCTCGGCTACGACGACTACAGCACGTTCCTGCGGATCGGTTCGGCTGGCGACTATGCGCGCTTCACCGGCGTGGACCAGCTGACCTGGTGGAAGAAGCTGGTCGAGCACCCGGCCTATGACGGCTTCTGGCAGGGCCAGGCGCTGGACGCGGTGATGGCGAAAACGCCGTTGAAGGTGCCGACCATGTGGCTGCAGGGCCTGTGGGACCAGGAGGACATGTGGGGTGCCAACCACGCCTACCAGGCCATGGAAGGGCGCGACAGTGGCAACAACCGCAATTACCTGGTGATGGGCCCGTGGCGACACAGCCAGGTGAACTACAGCGCCAGCGAGCTGGGCGCGCTGAAGTTCGACGGCGATACCGCGCTGCAGTTCCGCCGTGATGTACTCAAGCCGTTCTTCGACCAGTACCTGGTGGACGGTGCGCCGAAGGCCGACACGCCGCCGGTGCTGATCTACAACACCGGCGAAAACCACTGGGATCGCTTGAAGGGCTGGCCGCGCAGCTGCGACAAGGGCTGTGCCGCCAGCAGCAAGCCGCTGTACCTGCGCGCCGGCGGCAAGCTGGCATTCCAGGCGCCGGCGACGGGCGAGGGTGACTTCGAGGAGTACGTGTCCGACCCGGCCAAGCCGGTGCCGTTCGTGCCGCGTCCGGTCCGCTTCGGTGACCGGGACATGTGGACCACCTGGCTGGTCAAGGACCAGCGCTTTGTCGATGGTCGCCCGGACGTATTGACCTTCATCACCGAACCGCTGACCGCGCCGCTGCGCATCGGCGGCGCGCCAGTGGTGCATCTGCAGGCCTCGACCAGTGGCACCGACAGCGACTGGGTGGTGAAGCTGATCGACGTGTATCCGGACCAGGAAGCGTCGACGCCGGAGATGGGGGGCTATGAGCTGCCGGTGTCGTTGGCGATCTTCCGCGGCCGCTACCGCGAGAGCTTCAGCGATCCGAAGCCGCTGGCGGCCAACCAGGTGCTGCCGTATCGCTTCGACCTGCCCAACGCCAACCACACGTTCCAGAAGGGGCATCGGGTGATGGTGCAGGTGCAGTCCAGCCTGTTCCCGCTGTATGACCGCAATCCGCAGACCTACGTGCCGAACATCTACCTGGCCAAGCCGGGCGATTACCAGAAGGCCACGCAGCGGGTCTGGCACAGCGCAGCGCAGGCGAGCTACATCGATCTGCCGGTGTATTGAGGCGCCGGGGGAGGGGGCGCCGGGCCATGCCCGGCGGCGCGTGGTGGTGCCGGCCGCTGGCCGGCATCGGACATGGTGCCGAAGCGTGTCGACCAAGGTCGACACCCACCGTGCACAGGCTTTCAGCCGATCTTCGACGGGCCGGTGCGCCAGCGACTGGGCACCAGACCGAAGCGCTTGCGGAACGCCGCCGCGAAATTGCTGGGATGACGGTAGCCACTGGCGGCAGCGGCCTGCTCGACCGTCCAGCCATCTTCGCGCAGGCCCTGCTCGGCATGGCGCATGCGCTGTTCGTGCAGGTAGTCGAATACCGAACAGCCGTACTGCTGGGCGAAATGGCGGCGCAGCGAGCTTGGGCTCATGCAGGCCAACTGGGCCAGTTCGACCAGGCTGTGGGCGTGGCTGGGATCATCGTGCAGGTAGGCACGTACACGCTCCAGCCGTTCGCGCTGGCCGGCGCGCAGCGTGCGCACAGGCTCGGTCTGCAGATCCTCGGCCTGCAGGCCGACGGCCAGCAGCTGAAGGGCAACGCCTTCGCGCCACAGCGCGTCGATGCCGTCCTGCCAGGGACTGTCGAACAACTGGCCCAGCACCGGCAGCAGCGTGTGCGGAATCGCCCAGTGGCGGCATTCCAGGTGAGTGCTGAGCGCCGTGTGCAGCTGCGGCAGCTGGAACAGATCCGGATCGATCTCCGCCGGTACCATCACGCTGACGCCGCGCATGCGCGTTTCGCCGGGATGCGCGCCGGTCATTTCGACCTGTTCGCGGTGGTGCGCGGTCATCGCAGTGCCCGCGCGCAGGGTGAAGCCACTGCGCTGGGGAATGCGTACATCCACCTGGCCCTGCAGCATCACGCGGATGGCCAGCCCGGGACTCTGCTGGGCCGTGGCGACGTACGGGAAACGATTATGCACGTCGGACGCGATCAGGCTCATGCCACCACGCAGGAACTGCTCGTTGACCTCGCCATGGCCGGCCCACTGGTCGTCACGCAGGTGTTCCGGGTCGGCGCGGTAATCAAAGCCGTGGCGGTGACCGAAGCGGCGGTAATCGGCAAAAGTGAAATATCGGGACATTGCTCGGCACATGCGCAGGAGGTGGACGCTGGCGGTGCCTTGCGGATGCGCACTGCAATGCAGGCGCAGCTCCGACCGTTACCCGCCGCGATGCGGGCGGCAACGGGATGCCGGAGAGCTGGGGAAACGCCAGGTTGGGATGAGTGTGTGTCGAAGTAGCTGGAAACGTTTCCCATTGTCGCCTTGATTCACCCGTATTTGATTTCAATATGGTCAAAACGATTGGTAAATACGGCCAAATTGAAATATCCGGAAAACATACGGAAGCGTTTTGCACGCATATCCGTACGCAATTCCATACATCAACATGAGTTGAGGTTTTATCAGTGGAACGATCGCATGCGTGCGCGATGTCAGCCCGGTCGTCACGTGCAGGCGCGTAGCGTGATCGGTTGGCGGCTGCATGCCGCACCGAGACCCCCCACTGATGGAGAACACAGATGATTGATTACCAGCTCACCGGCAAGACCGCGATCGTGACCGGCGGCGTATCCGGCATCGGCCTGGCGGTGGCGCAGACATTGGCGGCATCCGGCGCCCGCATTTCGGTCTGGGACCTGAAGCAGGACGCGGTGGACGCCACCGTGGCGACGCTGCAGGCTGGTGGCACGCAGGCGATCGGCATTGCCCTGGACGTCACCGACGAGGCCGCGGTGGAGGCGGCGGTGACGCGCACGGTGAAGGAGCTGGGCGGCGTGCATATCGCGGTCAACAACGCCGGCATCAGCGGGCCGGCAGCCAGCAGTGGCGATTATCCGATTGATGGCTGGCAGCGCGTGATCGACGTCAATCTGACCAGCGTATTCCTGTGCCAGCGTGCACAGATCCAGGCGATGCGCGCGGCCGGCACGGGTGGCAGCATCATCAACATGGCCTCGATCCTGGGCCAGGTGGGGTATGCCGGGTCCACGGCCTATGTGGCGGCCAAGCACGGCGTTGTCGGGCTGACCCAGACCGCAGCCTGGGAGCATGCGGGCGACGGCATCCGTGTCAATGCGGTCGGCCCGGGCTTCATCAGCACGCCGCTGCTGGACAAGATGGACCCGAAGGTCCGCATGACGCTGGAAGGGCGCCACGCACTGAAGCGCCTGGGCACGGCCGAGGAAGTGGCGGCGCTGGTGGCCTGGCTGGCCAGCGATGATGCCTCGTTCGCGACCGGCGCCTACTACGCCATCGATGGTGGGTATCTGGCGCAGTGAGCGGATGCGGTCAGTGGATCCACGGCATGCGTGGATGAGCGCATGCGGTGAAGAAGGCGTGCCATCGCCTTCACCCCCGTCCCACGATCGCCACGCGACGCTCCGGGAAACTCCCGGAGCCTGCCCATGGAACTCACCCAGGATGTCTCGATCCTGCTGCGCGTGGCCGCAGCGATGCTGTTCGGCGGTGTGCTCGGTGTCGAGCGCGAAATGGGCAAGCACGCCGCCGGCCTGCGCACGCACATGCTGATCGCCGGGGCCGCTGCGCTGATCGTCGGCCTCGGCGACTCGGTCGCCGAACATTTCCAGCAGGAGCGCTATCGCGACCTGCTGCAGGTCGACCCGGTCCGTCTGATCGAAGCGGTGGTGGCCTGTGTCGGCTTCGTTGCCGCCGGCACCATCCTGCGCGGCTCGCGCGAAGACCAGGTCAGCGGATTGACCACTGCCAGCTCGTTGATCATGGCCGCGGCCATCGGCATCGCCGTGGGTATCGGCAAATACGTGATTGCGATCGGCGTCAGCGTGCTGTGCGTGCTGGTGCTGGCGGTGATGCGGCGGTTGGAGAAACGGATCTCGTGAGGAATCTCGAGTTTCTGGAATGGTAAGACCAATATGGCATCTAGCGCTATGGTCTAATAGGCTCTTCGTCGGAGTAACGGTTAAATCCGTTGCGAGTGGTCTGATCGAAACCCTTATTGGTAAGACCAATATTCGTCAGTCACGGCGACCCACCGCCTGCGGTGGGGCACCTTCCGCATCCAGTCGAGAGTCTTCATGCAGCCCTGGCAACACCTGTACGACCCCGCCGGCAACCTGTGGTTGTCGAGCCTGATCGCGCTGCTGCCGATCGCGTTCTTCTTCGTTGCCCTGGCCGTGCTGCGCATGAAGGGCTGGCTGGCCGGCACCATCACCGTGGCCATCGCACTTGGCGTTGCGCTGCTGTTCTACCGCATGCCGCTGACCCAGGCACTGGGTGCGGCCGGCTTCGGCTTCGTCTATGGGCTGTGGCCGATCGCCTGGATCATCATCGGCGCGGTGTTCCTGTACAAGGTCTCGGTCAAGACCGGGCAGTTCGACATCATCCGCGCCTCGATCCTGTCGGTCACCGAAGACCAGCGCCTGCAGATGCTGATGGTCGGCTTCGCCTTCGGTGCCTTCCTGGAAGGTGCCGCCGGTTTCGGCGCACCGGTGGCGATCACCGCGGCGCTGCTGGTCGGGTTGGGCTTCAAGCCGCTGTATGCAGCTGGCCTGTGCCTGATCGTCAACACCGCGCCCGTGGCCTTTGGTGCCATGGGCATTCCGATCATCGTGGCCGGGCAGGTCACGGGGCTGGATGCGTTCGAGATTGGCCAGATGGCGGGCCGCCAGTTGCCCTTCCTCACCATCATCGTGCTGTTCTGGATCATGGCGATCATGGATGGCTGGCGCGGCATCAAGGAAACCTGGCCGGCGGTGCTGGTTGCGGGCGGCTCGTTCGCCATCGCCCAGTACCTGACCTCCAATTTCATCGGCCCGGAACTGCCGGACATCACCGCGTCGCTGGCGTCGCTGGTGTGCCTGACCCTGTTCCTGCGCCGCTGGAAGCCGGTGCGGATCTTCCGCTTCGACACTGAAACCAGCGCCGAGGCGGCCGCCCAGGCACTGGAAGCGCCGCGCTACAGCGTTGGCCAGATCGCCAAGGCGTGGTCGCCGTTCCTGATCCTCACTGCAATGGTCACCCTGTGGAGCATCAAGCCGTTCAAGTCGCTGTTCGCGGCCGGCGGCCCGCTGGAAAGCTGGGTGCTGAAGATTCCGGTGCCGGGGCTGGACCAGCTGGTGCAGAAGATGCCGCCGATCGTGGACGCGCCGCTCAGCTATGAGGCGGTCTATAAATTCGACTGGTTCTCTGCCACCGGCACCTCGATCATCCTCGCGGCGGTGATCGCGATCATCGCGCTGCGCATGCCGGCCCGTTCGGCGGTGCAGACCTTCGGCGAGACCGTGCGCGAGCTGCGCATGCCGATCTACTCGATCGGCATGGTGCTCGCGTTCGCCTTCATCGCCAACTATTCGGGCCTGTCGGCCACGCTCGCCCTCGCGCTGGCGCACACCGGCGATGCGTTCCCGTTCTTCTCGCCGTTCCTGGGCTGGCTGGGCGTGTTCCTGACCGGTTCGGACACCTCGTCCAATGCGTTGTTCTCGGCACTGCAGGCCACCACCGCGCAGCAGATCGGCGTGTCCGACGTGCTGCTGGTCGCGGCCAACACCACCGGCGGTGTCACCGGCAAGATGATCTCGCCGCAGTCGATCGCCATTGCCTGTGCGGCGGTCGGCCTGGCCGGCAAGGAATCGGACCTGTTCCGCTTCACGGTGAAGCACAGCCTGGTCTTCACCACGATGGTCGGCCTGATCACCCTGGCCCAGGCCTACTGGCTGACCTGGATGATTCCCTGAGCCATGCCACGCCGGCCATCCCTCTGCCGCGTGCTTCGGGCCACAATGGCGCCATGAGCATGCAACGCATTTCCGACAAGGTGGCCGCACAGCTGCGCGGCCTGGTGCAGGAACAACGGCTGCAGCCCGGTGACCGGCTGCCGGCCGAGCGCACCCTGGCGGTGCAGCTGGGGGTCTCGCGCACGGCGTTGCGCGAAGCGATCGCGCAGCTGGCCAGCCAAGGCCTGCTGACCGCACGCGTCGGTGGCGGCACCTATGTAGCCGAACCTGCGGCGCGCGCGCGGCAGGCGCTGGATGAACCGCTGGCGCCGTACCTGCCGCTGTTCCAGGGCGACCCGGAATACCGCTTCGACGTGCTGGAGATCCGCCACGCGCTGGAAGGTGCCACCGCCTGGCATGCGGCGCTGCGTGCCACCGACGAGGATCGCACGCGCATCGCGCAGGCCTTCCAGACCATGATGGACGCGCACGGCAAGGACGACCCGACCAGTGAAGCGCAGGCCGACGCGGCCTTCCACCTGTCCATCGCCGAAGCCTCGCATAACCTGGTGCTGCTGCAGGTGATGCGTGGCCTGTTCGAGCTGCTGCAGACCAACATCTCGCAGAGCCGCGAGAAGCTCTATACCTCGGCGAGGACCTTCTCGCCGCTGTCCGACCAGCACCGCGAGATGATGGATGCGGTGCTGGCCGGCGACCCGGAACGCGCGCGCGCCGCCGCGCATGCCCACCTCGAGTTCGTGCACACCACGCTGCGCACCCTCGATGACAACGAGGCCCGGCGTGCGCGGGCCTCACGTCTGCCTTCCCCACACGGTTGACCCCATGATCATTTCCGCCTCCACCGATTACCGTGCCGCAGCGCAACGCCGGCTGCCGCCGTTCCTGTTCCACTACATCGATGGCGGCGCGTATGCCGAGCACACGCTGAAGCGCAACGTTTCCGACCTGTCCGACATCGCGCTGCGCCAGCGCATCCTGCGCAACATGTCCGACCTGAGCCTGGAAACCGAGCTGTTCGGCGAAAAACTGGCGATGCCGGTGGCGCTGGCGCCGGTCGGCCTGACCGGCATGTATGCCCGGCGCGGTGAAGTACAGGCAGCGCGCGCGGCCGACAGCCGCGGCATCCCGTTCACCCTGTCCACGGTGTCGGTCTGCCCGATCGAGGAAGTGGCCCCCGCCATCCAGCGGCCGATGTGGTTCCAGCTGTATGTGCTGCGCGACCGTGGCTTCATGCGCAACGCGCTGGAGCGCGCACAGGCCGCGGGCGTGACCACGCTGGTGTTCACCGTGGACATGCCGGTGCCGGGCGCGCGCTATCGTGATGCGCACTCCGGCATGAGCGGCCCGAACGCCTCGCTGCGCCGCATCGGCCAGGCCATCACCCATCCCCACTGGGCGTGGGACGTGGGCCTGTTCGGGCGTCCGCATGACCTGGGCAACATCTCCACCTATCGTGGCAACCCGACCGGGCTGGAGGACTACATCGGCTGGCTGGGCAGCAACTTCGATCCGTCCATTTCGTGGAAGGACCTGGAGTGGATCCGCGAGTTCTGGAAGGGCCCGATGGTGATCAAGGGCATCCTCGACCCGGACGACGCGCGTGATGCGGTGAAGTTCGGTGCCGATGGCATCGTGGTCTCCAACCACGGCGGTCGCCAGCTCGACGGCGTGCTGTCCACCGCACGCGCCCTGCCGGCGATTGCCGACGCGGTGCAGGGCGATCTGAAGATCCTCGCAGATTCCGGCATCCGCACCGGGCTGGACGTGGTGCGCATGCTGGCGCTGGGGGCCGATACCGTGTTGCTGGGCCGTGCCTTCGTCTATGCGCTCGCCGCACAGGGCGAGGCGGGCGTAGCCAATCTGCTGGACCTGATCGCCAAGGAAATGCGCGTGGCGATGACACTGACTGGTGCGCACCGTATTGCCGACATCGGCCGCGATTCACTGGTCAGCCTGCCGTGAGCAGTCACGACACGGTGCTGGCGCAGTTGCGCGACGCGGTCGGCAGCCGCCATGTACTGACCGGTGACAAGGCCACGCGGCGCTTCCGTCGCGGCTACCGTTTCGGCGATGGCCCGGTGCTGGCCGTGGTGCGCCCGGGCACGCTGCTGGAACTGTGGCGCGTGCTGCAGGCGGCGGTGCAGGGTGGGGCGGCGATCATCCTGCAGGCAGCCAATACCGGGCTGACCGGTGGTTCGACTCCGGATGGCAACGACTACGGTCGCCCGGTCGTGCTGGTCAGCACGCTGCGCCTGACCGGCATCCAGTTGTTGAACGAAGGCCGCCAGGTGCTGTGCCTGCCCGGCGCCACGCTGGACCGGCTGGAGCAGACCCTGGCGCCGCTCGGCCGCGAACCGCATTCGGTGATCGGCTCGTCCTGCATCGGCGCCTCGGTACTGGGCGGCATCTGCAACAACTCCGGCGGTGCGCTGGTGCGCCGTGGCCCGGCCTATACCGAACTGGCGCTGTACGCGCAGGTCGACGCGCAGGGCCAGCTGCAGCTGGTCAACCATCTGGGTATCGCGCTGGGTGATACGCCCGAGCAGATCCTGCAGCGCCTGCAGGCCGGTGACTACACGGCCGCCGACGTAGGCGATGGCGACGGCCGTGCGGCTTCCGATCCACGCTATGCCGAGGAAGTACGCAAGGTCGATGCCGATACCCCCGCACGCTTCAACGCCGATCCCAGTCGTCACTACGAAGCCGCGGGTTCGGCCGGCAAGCTGGCGGTGTTCGCGGTGCGCCTGGACACCTTCGAAAAGGAGGCCGCCGAGGTCTTCTACATTGGCAGCAACCGCGCCGGCAGCCTCACCGCGATCCGTCGCCAGCTGCTGACCGGCTTCGAGCGGCTGCCGATTGCCGGCGAGTACATCCACCGGGATGCCTATGACATCGGCGAGCGCTACGGCAAGGACAGCTTCCTGCTGATCGACCGCCTTGGCACTTCCCGCGTGCCGGCCGCGTTTGCGCTGAAGAGCCGCATTGATGGCTGGTTCGAGCGGTTGGGCCTGCGCGGCGTGACCGATCGGGTGATGCAGGTGCTGACGGGCCTGCTGCCCTCGCACCTGCCCAAGCGCATGGGTGAGTTCCGCCAGCGCTATGAGCATCACCTGCTGTTGAAGGTGTCCGCGCAGGACGCAGCGCAAACCGAAGCCTGGCTGCGCGATTTCTTCGCTGGCCACGAAGGCGGCTATTTCCACTGCACGGCGGAGGAGGGACGCAAGGCGTTCCTGCATCGCTTTGCCGTGGCCGGTGCCGCAGTGCGCTACCGTGAAGTGCATCGTGACCAGGTGCAGGACATCGTCGCGCTGGACATCGCGCTGCGGCGTGACGACGCCGACTGGTTCGAGCAGCTGCCGGCGGATATCGACGGCCGCCTGCTGCACAAGCTGTATTACGGGCACTTCCTCTGCCACGTGTTCCATCAGGACTACATCGCGCGCAAGGGTGAAGACCCGATGGCGATCGAGCATGCGATGTGGGCATTGCTGGACAAGCGTGGTGCCGAGTACCCGGCCGAGCACAATGTCGGCCATCTGTATCCGGCCAAGCCGGCGCTGGCGGGCTTCTACCGGCAGCTTGATCCGAGCAATACATTCAACCCGGGCATCGGCCAGACCTCGAAGGCCAAGGGGTGGGGTGGCTGCGACTGCGGATGATGTAGAGCCGAACCGGTGCTCGGCTGGTGCTTGTGGTGACAAGCGGTCGAGCATGGCTCGACGCCGCCCGGGCAGCGCTTACCATCGGAAGCCCATACGGAGGAGCCGTCCATGCCCACCGCTATCGCCCGCGCCACCCTGTGCGCTGCATTGCTGGCGACCCCGTTGCTGGCGCTGGCCCAGAGCGCGATCCTGCCGCAGCAGCGCGATGCCGCCGGCAACGTGATGGAGCCGCTGGGGCAGGTGCTGATCGCGAATGAGACCGGACCGTCAGGGCTTTATGACTGCACGCGGGACGGCCATTGGTGCGTGCGCGTGCAGCCCGCAGCCGAGGAGGGTGATCGGCCCACCCTGCTTGAAGTGCTTGAAAAAGTGCAGGGCCAAGGCAAGCCCCACAGCTATCACGTCAGCATTGATGTGCCGCAGGAAAGCGAGCTGAAGCTCTGGCCCTGGATCGTGCGCCTGGCCCCGGGCGTGGGCAGCGATGAAACAGTGACCGACCCGCAGCAGCGCGTCCGCCAGAATGTGCTGGTGGGCGGCATCGTCACGTTCAGCACCATGTATTCCGGTGGAGGTGCCGACGCGTCCACGCTGCAACTGGCACGCGTGCGCCACCTGCAGGACGACATCCAGGTGGACGACGACGTGCTGACCGTGCCATGGCTGGGCAATGCGATGATCCGCGCCTGTTTCAGCGAGCAGGACAGCAAGCATCGCGCAGGCGCCTGCCACGATGAATACAGCTTTTCGGCGAAGCTGGCGCTGGATCCAGCAGGGCAGGGCATGCCCGTGCTGCGCTACCAGACCGTGGCGACCCGGTTCCCGGCCGGCGTCTCACGTTTCGAGGATTCGCTGGCCAAAGGGCCGCTGAAGCAGAAGGACCTGCGCACCGAGCAGGATCCGGCATGCACCTATACGCGGCTGTTCCGCTTCCGCGAGGGCATGTTCCACCCCGACCAGGCATTGCCGGACTGCGCCGGCTATACCGAACCCTGAGCCCTGGAAAGCCGAGCCATGCTCGACCCGCGTTTTCTGTAGAGCCGAGCCTACGCTCGGCTGTCACGGAAGCGCAGCCGAGCGTAGGCTCGGCTCTACAAAAACCGAAGCGGCGCTTACTCGCAGCGGGTGGCGGTGATGATGTTGTCCTTGTCCACGTACACGCGCAGGCGATCCTGGCGGATGTCCTTGGTGGTGATGGTGCTGGGGCCGATCGGGTTGACCAGGCCGGCGCCGCTTTCGGCAGACAAGCGGCGGATGTTGGGTTCGTTGGCCGGCTCGCCGATTGCCCAGCCCAGCTGGCTGGCATCGCACCGGCCGCTGCCCTTTACCTGCGGGCCGGGCGTACTGACGCAGGCCGACAGCAGCAGGGCCGAGGCCGGCAGCAACAGGAACAGACGGAGGGTGGACATGCGAGCGCTCCTGCGCAGGGGAGATGGCGGGAACGATAGCACCCGGCGTGCGAAAGGCGTCAGCATCACGGTCATTGCCGGCAGAGCGTGGCCATTGCATAGTGGGAGGAATGGCTGGCAGTGCGCCAGCGGGCAGGCCGGGCCATTCCGGCGCAGGTGTTGGACACGGTATGACGGCAGGCAGTTTCCGCGACAAGGGCAGGACGACGATGGCACGGGTGCTGTCCATGCTGGGCGTGGCGTTTGCCGCCTCCGCTGCCGATCCGGAACCCGCGCCGGTCGATCCCCCGGTGTTCGGGGCCTGGCGCAACCTGCAGACCGAAGCGGGCTACGCGCCTGCGCAGCGCAATCTGGCCTTTGCCATGTTGCCGCAGGCGGCGACCCGTGGCGACCGTTTCGCCATCCTCGACCGCGAAGGCAAGCGCACGGTGTGCTGCCTGCAGGTGGCCAGTCCATCGCTGGGCGTGGCCGCGCTGCGTGAGCAGTACCACCTGCCGCAGGCCTGGGTGACCGACCTGAGCAATGGCCGCAGCCCGGCACGTCCCTATGTTCCGCACGTCTACGCGATGCAGCGGGTGGACGAGCTGGCCGACTACAGCTTCGCCGATGTACCGGGTGCCTACAGCGATCTGGGGGGACTGCTGATCCCCGAAGGCGCCGCCCTGGACGCCGATGGCAGCGCGGTGCGCCTGGGCGACAGCCGCTATCCGCTGCATTTCCAGCGCCAGCCGCATGCCGACGACGATGGTGCGCTGGATCGCTACACCCTGCAGGCAGGCGAGGGCGCCGCCCCGATCGTGGTTGAAGTGCCGTTCGGCACTTATTGATTGCAGCACTCCACTGGCTAGAATGCGGCGCGGCGCCGTCTGCCGTGTCTGTTCCGTGAGCCGTTGCCGTGTCCCTGCGCCCCTTCCTGCTGTCGTCCCTGCTGCTGTTGTCCGCCTGTGCCAGCGCGCCTCCGCCGCCGGCGCATTCCGATGCGCTGTGGCGATTGATCGAGCGTGACTGCCGTGGCGCCGAAGGCCCACGGGGTGATTGCCTGCGGGTTGACGCTGCGGCGGACCGCCGCGATGTGCTGGTCAAGGACGCGCACGGTGACTACCAGTTCCTGCTGATGCCGCTGGACAAGGTCAGCGGAATCGAGAACCTCGCGCTGTACCAGCGCGGAGCGCCGAATTACTTTGCCGCAGCCTGGCAGGCCCGCAGCCATACCGAACGGGCTCTGGGCCAACCACTGCCACGCAGCGTTGCCAGCCTGGCGCTGAATTCACCCCACGGCCGCTCTCAGCACCAGCTGCACATCCACGTCGACTGCCTGCGTGCGGATGTGCTGCAGGCCCTGGATGCACATGCCGGTGCTCTGGGGGCGCGGTGGACGCCATTGCCGGTGCTGCTGCGCGGCCATCAGTACCAGGCCCGGCTGCTGCCGGGCGCGGAGTTGACCGCCAATCCGCTCAACCTGCTCGCCTATGACCTGAGCGGCGTGGACGATGTCGGCCAATGGAGCCTGGTGGTGGCTGGCCGGGACAACGTGCAGGCTGGACCGGGCTTCATCCTGCTCGCCACCCGCGTCGACGCGGGTAGCGGCAACGAGGCCAGCGGCGAAGAGCTGCAGGACCATGCCTGCACGGTGCTGACCGGTGCCGGCGACGCGCTGGAGCGGGTGCGCTAATCCCCCGCCTGGTGCTGGCTGCGCCAGATCGGTGCGGTCAGCGCCAGCAGCTGGCGATCCTGCCAGCCATCCGGCCCAAGGTGCTGATCGCGCAACACGCCTTCCTGCTGGAAGCCACTGGCGCGAAGCGCGTGGGCAAAGGGCGCGCCGCAGTACGGCGGCAGCATCACGAACAGGCGGTGCAGGCCAACGTCCTCGAACAGGAACGGGCACAGGGCCTGCAGCGTCGCATCGGTGTGGGGATGCCAATGCTGCAGTGACAGCAGCTCGGCGCAGCGTGAATGCAGCGAATGCAGGCGGACGTGCAACTGGTCCAGCACGGTGCCGTGTTCGTCATCGAATACGCCCAGCATCAGCTGGTCGTTGTCCTGCTCCAGGCGTGAGCGGTGCATGTGCGCCAGGAAGCGGGCTTCTTCGTCGATGCCGGGCTGAAGATGCCGGCCGCGGCGGCGGCGGTCGTCGAACAGGCGCCAGCTCGGCAGGTCGGTTCGCTGGAACGGGCGAAGGGTGACCGGAGCCACCCGCAGCTGCAGCAGATGGCGGCGCGACACAGGTCGGAGAACGGGGAGCTCGGATGTGGGATACGGGGTCATCATCCCTGGAACGATGGCAATGCCCGGTTCGCCAGACCATTCAAAAGATTGCAAAAACGGGGCGATCACCGGACGGAGCCTGATTCGGTTCAGGCATAAGCCCATCAGGGCTGGTCATTTCCGTTGAAACCACCCACTCAGGACAATTTCGTTACGGGATCGTTATGCGCCGCACAGGCCTCCGGCCCCGTACCACCCGCCCAACTTCCCAGGAAGCCCATGTCCGCCTCCCCCAAGGCGCTGCGCCCGCGTCCGCTGGTGCTCGCGCTGTCGTCCCTGATGCTGGTCTCGTTGCCGGCCTTCGCGCAGGAAAGCGCACCCACGTCGTTGCAGGAAGTGAAGGTCACCGGCTCGCGCATTCCGCGCGCCAGCGTCGAAGGGCCGTCGCCGGTGACGGTGATCAGCCGCGAGCAGATCGACGCGCAGGGCTACCGCAATGCGTTCGATGCGCTGAGCGCACTGACCGAGAACACCGGCAACGTGCAGGGTGAGGACTTCGGCAACACCTTCACGCCCGCGGCCAACACCATCAACCTGCGCGGGCTGGGCCCGAACCGCACGCTGGTGCTGGTCAACGGCCGCCGCCAGGCCGATTACCCGCTGGCCTACGAAGGCTCGGTGAACGTGGTCAACCTCGCCAACATTCCCAGTGCGCTGATCGAACGCATCGAGGTACTGGCTGCCGGCGCGTCGGCGGTGTACGGCTCCGATGCCATTGCCGGTGTGGTCAACATCATCCTCAAGGATCGCTTTGAAGGTGTGGATGTGAACGTGCGCGCCGGCGGCACCCAGCAAGGCGGTGGCGACAACCAACGCGTGCAGGTGGTCGGTGGCAGTTCCGGCGAGCGCTGGGATGCGCTGTTCGGCTTCGAGTTCGACGTGCGCAAGGCGATCCATGCGCGTCAGCGCGACTTCATGGATTCGCTGGAGGACGATCCGACCGGCAAGGCGCCGCAGGCGACGGCGATCGCATATCGCCGCAACGCCGCCACCGGCCGCAACATCGATCCGGGCGCCAATGGCTGTGACGCGGCGTCGGACATCTATGGCGGCAGCGTGTTCCGCGCCTTCAACCCGCGCCAGGGCTGGTACTGCGGCAGCAACGAGGCCGCCGCCAGCTACTGGACGGTGCAGACCGAGAAGCGCAACCTCAACGGCTACGGCCTGCTGACCTTCCACGTCAACGAGACCACCGACCTGTTCGCCGATCTGGCCGTGGGCAGCGCACGCATCACCAACAACACCCGTGCGCCCACCTGGACCTCGGCCCGTAATTACTTCTACAACCAGACCACCGGCAACCTGGAAAGCTGGTACCGCCGCTTCGCGCCCGAGGAAATCGGCGGCCTGCCGCGCAATGCCAATCGTTTCCTGGAAAACTCGTGGTCGTTCAACGTCGGCGCGCGCGGCCAGATCGGTGACAGTGGCTGGGATTATGAAGCGGTCTACAGCCGCTCACGCTACGAGAACCGCACCCGGCGCCCGGTGCTGCTGGCCGGCATCAATGAATACCTGCTGGGCCCGAAGCTGGGCGTACGCAATGGCGTGGAGGTCTATGCGCCGGACCCGGCACGGCTGTTCAAGCCGCTGACGCCGGACGAGTACCAGGGCCTGTCCGGCTACCAGGAAAGCCGCAATGCGGCGTGGTTGCAGACCTTCAGCGCCAGCGTCAATGGCCGCCTGTTTGCGCTGCCCGGTGGTGATGCCGCGCTGGCCGCGGTGGTCGAGGCCGGCAGCCAGGGCTACCGCAATCGCCCGGACCCGCGACTGGGCACCGGCGAGTTCTGGAACACCAGCGCCGGCATCGGTGCCGGTGGCGAGCGCGACCGCTATGCCGCCGGCGTGGAGCTGCAGCTGCCGCTGCTGCAGTCGCTGACCACCACCCTGGCCGGTCGCTATGACCAGTACCGTGCCGGCGGCGAGCACATCGGCAAGGCGACCTGGAGTTTCGGCGTCGAGTTCCGCCCGATCGAGAGCCTGTTGATCCGCGGCTCTGCTGCGACCAGCTTCCGGGCGCCGGACATGAACTACGTGTTCGCGACCGAGACCCGCGGCTACAACCCGGGCATGACCGACTACTGGCGCTGCCGCACCGCAGGCCAGTCGTACGACAACTGCGACTACAACGGCCTGTCGATCGACTACAGCAACCGCGCCAACGCGCAGCTGCAGCCGGAAACCGCGAAATCCTATGGTTTCGGCGTGGTCTGGTCGCCGCTGTCCGGGCTGGATTTCAGTGCCGACTACTACGACATCCGCATCGACAACGAGGTGACCAGCCTCGATACCAGCCGCATCCTGCGCGACGAGGCCGATTGCCGTCTGGGTCGCACGCTGGGGGGCGAAGCACGCGATATCGGTTCACCACTGTGCCAGGACGCGCTGTCGCGGGTGATCCGCAATCCGTCCAATGCAACCGTACAGCCGGACCAGGTGACCCGTGTGCTGATCAATCCGATCAACGCCGCCTCTGAATCGGTGCGCGGCCTGGACCTGAAGGGCAACTGGCGTTTCGATGCCGGTCGCTATGGCCGATTCACCACGCGCCTGGCCTACACGGTGGTGCTGGAGCACAAATACCGGCAGTTCTCCGATGATCCGGAGCGTGACATCCGCAATTCGCTCGATGACTACCAGTGGCGCAGCAAGGCCAATGGCAGCATCACCTGGAACCAGGGTGACTGGACCACCACGCTGTACGGCAATCGCTTCGGCTCGCTGCCGAAGACCGATGGCAGTGGCCGCATCGCGCCGTACATGACGTACAACGCCAGCGTGTTCCGTCAGTTCTGCGAGAATCTGTCGGTGGGCGTGATCGTCAACAACCTGCGCGACAGCCGCCCGCCGGCGGACAGGAACGGAGGCGGCTGGCCGTTCTACCCGGTCGGCAATTACGACCCCTACGGCCGTCAGTACTGGGTGCAGCTGGATTACCGGTTCCGTTGATCCAGCAGGCGAACGAAAGGCCCGGCAATGCCGGGCTTTTCGTCAGGAACCAAGCGCTCAGGCCATCAGGTCTTCCTCGATTTCCCTCACGATCACCTGGAATCGGTTGGCATCATCCCGGGAATTGCCGCCAACCTGCATCTGGTAGCAGACAGGGAGACGCGAAGGGCAGCTGCTGAAGTGGTCGATGCAGATGTATTCACCCCGGGCGATCAGTTGCTGGAGATCTTCCGGTGACAACTCGCGTCGGCCGACGGTGGTGCCGTCCTCGGCCTGGGCGGTCAGGACCAGCGACTCGAGATCATCGGCAGCGCCGATTTCTGCGCCCAACCGCTTGACCTGCACCTGAAAGACGCGTCGGCAGATCAGTTTGTCCAGCCAGTGCTGCTCATCCGTCGCGAAATGAGTGTTGTTAGGCTCGGTTGCACGTGTCGCCTCCTCGTGCACACCCCGGTGAGTAAAGCTCAGCCCGGCGTAGCGCTCGTATTGTTGCAGGGAGCGCTTGCAGCCGAGCCCGTGCATGGCCAGTGCGGTCGCATCTCCTGATCCGGCTGCTGCAAGCATGTTCACTGCCTTGCTCGACGCTCTCAGCGAGCGATCGAAGGCACTGGCTTCGATTTCACCGCGTGACCGGCGCTCGTCGGAGTGATCATCCCACACCCTGTTCGCATCCGAGTTGTACTGGTGCCACAGCAGCGGTCGATGGGGGTGGAAGAAGTCGTAACCATGCGTATACGCCCTGACCGCCATGACGATCTCTTCCGTCGAGAAGAAATGGTCTGCATCGTTCATGACGTCCCGCACGAACTCTCCGTCGGAGAACAGGAACCCGCCACTGATGAATCGAGCTCGCATCGGTTCGTTGCGTAGGGGATCCTTGGGCATGCGCACTGCTTTGTAGCTGACCACGCCGACACTGTTGAAGCCGCGGACCAGCATCTGGCCGACATGGTTCTGCCGGGTATCAGGATAGCTCTCGGGTTGAAACGCGGGCGGGTATCCGGTCAGCAGTGGTTTGCATGAACGTGTCCGCAGGGATTCCAGCATCTCCACCAGTAAACCGTCCCATGCATCCGAGAAACGGTGGTGCGAGTCGATCTGCAGGTTGTAGCGCTCGTCGCGATAGCGCTCCTGCGCCAGCCTTCGTGCCCACCCACAGCCGCGGGCGTGCATGAAGCCCACCTCGATCAGTTCAACTTCGGCCCCGTTCATGTGCAGGCGGTGAATCGGATGCTGATTGCCGATGCAGCTCGACTCCAGCTGGAAGCCCGCAGCCAGGAAATCCTGGAGGGTTGCTTCGTCACCATGCTGCCAGCACACCACCACGTGAAGTGCGGCCGGCGCGGCCGCGCGCCGCACGAGATCGATGAGTGTTGGGATCAGTTGCGGATCGCGATAACTGGGTATTTGGACGAACAGGCTTGCTGGAAGATCCATCTTCTATTTTCTCGGGCCGGTCAGACAAGGAAATGCGAATGACCGGCATCATGCACGACGCAAGGGGTGCATTGGAAACGCAATTATCGAAAGTATTATCGACAGGCATGTTTCGATATCGGGCCTGATGAAATCGAAAGATTTATTCGAGGGTTTCTTTGCATTTCAATGGCGGTTGCCAATTAGCATTTATGTAATTGACCGGTGCATTAACCGCTGCTAGTTTCCAGCTGCTGGAGTGACCCAGCATTGCAAACCGCCAGAGTCAAGGAGAGATCAATGAAGGCAAGCCTCATCGTAAGTCCGATCCTGTTGGGTGGACTCGCCATGGCCAGTGGAACGGCATCGGCGGGAGATTCGGTAACCGTCAATGGTGCGCGCTATACCTGCACGTCAAGCTGCGTCGTGCAGACCAATGGCAACGGTGGCTACACCGTGACGGACTGTTGTGGCGGGCGCGTAACCCGCGTGATCCGAACGCCTCCGCCCGAGGAGTAACTGCGGCCTGCGCGGCAGGTAGTACCGGTTTGAATCCGGCCTCTACGGGGGCCGGACAACGAGCGTGAAGGAGAAGCGGAACATGGATGCACGAGTACTTTTGATCACGATGGCAGCCGTATGTGTAGCGGGGTGCGCGCAGGAAGATGTGGCAGCGGGTGGAACCGCACAGGCGAACGCCGGGTCGTCATCTGCCGCCGTACGGAACGCGGGCAGTGGCCAGGAGGTGGCGCCTGCAACGGCTACAAGCGCGCGCGGAACGATTCCGTCATCTGCTGGGGGAGGCATGTCCGCTGGGGATTCGCCTTATCTGGCTGCAGAAAGTGCAATGCTGCAGGACGGTGCACTGTCCGTGGAGCAGAGTGATGCCATCCTCGCATCCGACAAGGTCTTCGAAAAGACAGTCCGGGCGTTTGCCGATGATGCCGGGAAGCGTCCTGAAGCGCAGGACCTGACCGCCCACTACAGGCAGGCGATTGCACGCAGCCTCGGCAAGGACGAATCCCTGGGTGAATTTGCGTGTGGGTACAGTCTGTGCATCGGTTCGGTGCGTACCCGATCGGCTGAAGCGTACGAAGCCTGGACCGAAAAGTTTGGATTGGACGCTGCTGCGCCCACCTACAGTTTCTCGGGCCTGAGCAAGAAGCTCGACCAGCGGAACCATGAGGGAAGGTTCGTGTTTTCCACCGATCCTGCTGCCCGTTCGATGATCACCAACCAATAGGCTGGCATGGTTGGGCAGCGCCCGCGTCTGGGCCGGCGCTGCCTCGGTCAAGGCAGCACTTGCACCAGGTACGACTCGATGACGTAGCTGAAAGGCTGCTGCTGGCGGTCGCGCAGCAGGGCGCGCACTTCCAGGATCACGCCGTGATCGCCTTCGCCCCGCGGAGGCCAGAACGTCTGGTCAGCCAGGGTCTGGCGCTGGAAACCGAGCGGGCCGACCACGCGACCGAACGGTTCGTCGGTGCTGTCCAGCACCTGGTTCATGGCCGGGCTGAGGTGGCCAGGCAGGTACCAGTTGTCGGCCTCGGACAGCACGCGGCTGCCGCAGACCAGCTGTACGCGGCGATAGCGCAGTTCGGTACCCGGCTTCGCGCCCAGCGCCTGCAGAACGTCGGCGGGGGCAGGCTTGTCCTGGCCGTGCACGCGCACCGCGCGCACCCGGGCTTGTTCGGCCAGCCCATGTTCGGCGCACCAGTGTTCCAGCGTGGCGGTGGCGCTCTGCCCGGACAGCACGCGCTGGTGCAGGCGCTCGACCAGTGCAGCCGGTGCGATGCGCTGCTGGCCCGGCGGCGACTGCAGCGGTGCAGCGGCCGCAGCATCAGTGGCGGACAAGCTGGCGATCGGGGCGGCGGCAAGCAGGGATGCGGCCTGCCAGCGGCGGAGGCGATCGTGGCGGTCGGACGGGCCCATGCGGCATCACAACGGAAACAGGCGCCCATGTTACCTGTTCAGGGGTGTGCACGGCGTGGCTGCGACCGGTTGTCGCAGGCGCAATCATCGTCCTGGTGAATGCGTGCCATCCAGATATTTCGTTGGTCGATGGGTGCAGCGGGGCGCACGATGGCGGCAGTCTTGGCATTCCGGGAGTTCCCGATGACCCTCCAGTTCGTCCATGGCGGTGTCGACCGCAACGGTGCGCCGCTGCATTTCCATATCCGTGATGGCCGCATCAGCGGCCTCAATGGCGAGGCCGCGCCGGCGGACGGGACGGAATGCGTGGATCTGGAGGGCTTCGCGGTGCTGCCCGGCCTGGTCGACGGCCACATCCACCTCGACAAGAGCTTTGTCGGCGACCGTTGGCACCCGCACCAGCCGGTGAACACCCTGCGTGAGCGGCTGGCGGTGGAGAAGGCGGCTGTGGCGGGTGCGTCACCGATGGTTGACCGTGCCGAGGCGCTGATCCGCCAATGCAGTGCTTTCGGTACCGTGGCGATGCGCTGTCACGTCGATATCGATGGCAGCACCGGCGTGCGCCACCTTGAAGCGGTACGCGAGGCCGCACTGCGCTGTGCCGACATCATGCGCATCCAACTGGTGGCGTTCCCGCAGGCGGGCGTGATTTCCTGTGCGGGCACCGCCGCGGTGCTGGAGCAGGCCCTCGCCGCTGGCGTGGAAGTGCTGGGCGGCATCGATCCGACGACCCTGGACGGCGATGCCGAAGGCCAGCTGGCGCTGCTGTTCGGCCTGGCCGAGCGCTACGGTGTGCAGCTGGACATCCATCTGCACGAGCCGGGCGAAACCGGCCTGGCCCAGCTGCTGCGCATCGCCGCGCGGACACGGGCCGCCGGCCTGCAGGGGCGCGTTGCGGTCAGCCATGCCTATGCGCTGGGCGACGTGCCACTGGCGCGCGCGCTACAGGCGGGCGAAGCACTGGCCACGGCGGGTGTGGCGATCATGAGCAACGCGCCGGGCGATCATCCGTTCCCGCCGCTGCGTGCGCTGCATGATGCCGGTGTGCGCGTGTTCGCCGGCAACGACAACATCCGTGACTGCTGGTGGCCGTATGGCAATGGCGACCTGCTGCAGCGGGCGATGCTGCTGGGCTACCGGTCCGGCTTCTACACCGACGCCGACCTGATGCTGGCGCTGGACATGGTCACCACCCATGCCGCGCAGGCGATCGGCCTGCCGCAGCATGGTATTGCCGAAGGCCAGCCAGCCACTTTCGTGGCGGTGCGTGCCGACCACGGCCCGGCCGCGGTGGCGGCGGTGCCGGTGGAGCGCCGCGTGGTGGTTGATGGTCGCTGGCTGTAGATCCACGCCGCGCCACCCCCTGTAGTGCCGAGCCATGCTTGGCGGCTTTTCAGGCGTAATCGTCAGCGCGGGTAGCGACGAATTCCTCAAGCCACGCCAGTAGATGGGCGATGTCGATGACCTCGCCCTGTTCGACGCGCTTGAGCAGCAGCGTGCTGGCGCCGATCTGCAGGCTGCTGTCGGCATAGCGCAGTACCGCGTCGATGCCCCAGGCATCGGTCACCTGCATCCAGGCCAGGCCCGGCACGCGCTGGGCCAGGGTGTCACCGAACGCCACGCCCAGCGCTTCCCAGCCGGCACAATCGTCACGATCGATCAGCTCGGCGTCGACCACCCGTTGCAATGTGCTGGCGGTCAGCGGCCACTGTACCGGCAACGTCGGGAAGCTGGCAGCCACGCGTGCGGCGATCAGTCCACGCTGGTGCTGCAGATGCGTCTGCAGGGCAGCGGGCAGGGGATCGAAACGGGTGGGAACTTCGTCGGACATGGCAAGGCGCCGTGGAGCACGGAAACAACAGGCACTCTACGAGGCGACGTTGCCGGCCGTGCAGCCGGATTGATCAGATATCGATGATCAATGCGCGAGATCCACGCACGTCGGGGTCAGATCCGTTCTCCTATGGAAAGCGGATCTGACCCCACGCCGGGCAATGCAGCGGTCGAGGTTGCGGGCCAGCGGCCGGCACCACCTCAGGTGCGGTGGTCAATCCGGTTCGCGTTGCACCTGCCGCCACAGCTCGCTGGCCAGTGCGCGCACGGCCTCATCGGCATCGGCACGATGCAGCAGGCCGATTTCGTAGTTGTCGATCACCGGCAGCTCACGCTCGCCATCGATGATGCGGTGCTCGCGGCTGACCGCGCGGCGCGGCAGCAGGCTGATGCCGATGCCATCGGCCACCGCGCCCTGGATGCCGCTCAGCGACGAGCTGGTGAAGGCGATGCGCCAGCGCAGGCCCAGCGCTTCCACGGCGTGGATCATCTCGTCGCGGTACAACCCTCGCGGAGGAAACGTGACCAGCGGCAGCGGCTCCTGCTGCAGGCAGCTGCTGCGCAGGCTGTCGATCCAGTGCATCGGCTCGCGCCGGCAATGCACCGCCTGGCGGCTGTTGCGGCGCTGCTTGACCAGCACCAGGTCCAGCTCGCCGTGGTCGAAGCCCTGCGCCAGGTCACGGCTGAGGCCGCTGCTGATCTCCAGCTTCACCTGCGGGTGGCGACGGCTGAAGGCGGCCAGCATGCGCGTGGTCTGCGGGTTGACGAAATCCTCGGGCACACCGATGCGGACGGCGGTCTCCACCATCGCACCGGCCAACGCCTGTGCCATTTCCTCGTTCAGGTCGAGCATGCGCCGCGCGTAGCCGAGCAGGGTGTGGCCGGCGTCGGTGGGGTGAACGTCGCGGTGGCCGCGTTCAAGCAGGCGATGCCCGGCCAGTTCCTCCAGCCGCCGCACCTTCTGGCTGACTGTGGACTGGGTCGAATGCAGGCGCGTGGCCGCCGTGGTGAAGCTGCCGCAGTCGGCCACCATCACCAGCGCCCGCAGCAGGTCCAGTTCGAACAGGGTTCTATTCGATTTGGCACTGTCTTGCATTTGAACATTTCACTTCTGGATACCCAGGCCGACTTCTACCATGCAGGGCAGAGGCCGGCAATGCGCGGCTGTTGCTACCGTCACCCCGTGCTCCGTGGTGACGGACATGAGGAGACACTGCCATGCGCGTCCATCGTTCCCCTGGCTGGCCTGCACCGTTCGCGCGCGTGCTGCTGTTGTGCCTGCTGGCCATGGTCACCCCGGCCTGCACCGCAACGTCCAACGCCGACGTCGATGGCCGCCTGCGTGATGCTGCCAGCCGCGGTGACGCTGCTGCGGTGCGACAGGCGATCGAGGAGGGCGCCACGCTGGAGGCGCGCGATGGACAGGGCCGCACCGCGCTGCTGCTGGCCACGCATGGCAACAACGTGGATGCCGCGCGTGAGCTGATCGAAGCCGGCGCCGACGTCAATGCCAAGGATGCGTTGCAGGACAGCGCCTACCTGTATGCCGGTGCGCGCGGCCTGGATGAGATCCTGGCGATGACCCTGGTGCATGGCGCTGATCTGCGCAGCACCAACCGCTATGGTGGCACCGCACTGATTCCAGCCGCCGAGCGCGGCCACGTCGCCACGGTACGTACGCTGCTGCGCGCGGGCGTAGCGGTAGACCATGTCAACCGGCTGCACTGGACCGCGCTGCTGGAAGCGATCCTGCTCGGCGATGGCGGTGCGCGCCACGTGCAGATCGTGCAGCTGCTGCTGGATGCCGGCGCCGACCCGGAACTGGCCGACGGCGACGGCGTGACGCCGCTGGCGCACGCGCGCCAGCGCGGCTACACCGGAATCGAAACCCTGCTCCGCCAGCACGGCGCGGTGCGCTGAACCGCAACCCCTTCCACCCGCACGCTGGGCGTGCCCACCAGGATGCTGTCCATGTTCCGTTCCCGTCCGTTGTCCCTCGCCATCCTCCTTGCGGTGGCGCCACTGTCGGCCGCTGCCGCCGAGCGCGCCGACCTGCTGATCCGCAATGCCACCGTGGTCGACGTCGAGCACGCCAGCACCCTGGCCAGGCAGAGCGTGGTGATCCGCGGCGAGGACATCGTCGCTGTCGGCCCGGATGCACAACTGCGCAGCCAGTGGAGCGCAACCCGCCAGATCGATGCCAAGGGCAAGTACCTGATCCCGGGGCTGTGGGACATGCACGTGCATTTCGGCGGTGGCCCGGCGCTGATCGAGGAAAACAAGGCACTGCTGCCGCTGTACATCGCGCACGGCATCACCACGGTGCGTGACTGTTCCGGCGATCTGCCCGAGCAGGTGCTGCAGTGGCGTGGCGAGATCGCCAAGGGCACCCTGTTCGGCCCGCGCCTGCTCAGTTCCGGAGCGAAGATCGAAGGCATCAAGCCGGTCTGGAAGGGCACGATCGAAGTGGGCAGCGAGGCCGACGCCGACAAGGCAATCGCCCGCCTGCAGCACGACAAGGTCGATTTCGTGAAGATCACCGACAGCACGCTGAGGCCGGAACTGTTCCTGTACTCGGCCAGTGCCGCGCGCAAGGCCGGATTCAAGGCGTCGGGCCACATCCCGATGGCGCTGACCGTGGAGCAGGCGGTCGATGCAGGCCTGGCCTCGATCGAGCATCTGGACTATGCATTCAAGGCCGGCAGCAAGGACGAAGCGAAGATCGCCGCCGACTTCGGTGCCGGGCGCATCGACCGCGCCGAAGCCAACCGCCGCCTCGACGCCAGCTTCGACCGTGACACGGCGATGCCTGCCTACCGTGATTTCGCCAAGCGTGGCGTGTTCGTGACCCCGACCCTCAACGGTGGCCGCATCCTCGACTTCCTTGACCAGGATGACCACGCCAACGACCCGTACCTGGCCTACATCGGCCCCGGCCTGCGTGCGACCTACCAGTGGCGCGTGGACCGCGCGGCGAAGGCGACGCCGGCGCAGATCGAAGCGCGCCATGCGCAGTACCACCAGGTAGCTGCAGTGCTGCCGATGCTGCAGGAGGCCGGCGTGACCATCATTGCCGGCACCGATGCGGGCTTCCTCAATTCGTTCAACTTCCCGGGGATCGCCCTGCACCAGGAACTGCAGCTGTTCGTGAAGGAGGGCCTGAGCGCGCCGCAGGCGCTGTCGGCCGCAACCCGTTCCGGCCCGGCCTGGTTCGGCCAGATGGACCGTTACGGTGGTGTCGCGCGGGGCAAGGCCGCCGACCTGGTCCTGTTGACCGCCAACCCGCTGCAGGACATCGCCGCCACCGAGAAGATCGACAGCGTGATCCTGCGCGGCAACGTGTATGACCGCGCCGCGCTGGACAAGATGCTGGCCGATACCAAGGCCAAGGTCGCGGCGTGGAATGCCGAGGCGGCGAAGGCCAATTGATGATGCGGCCGGTGACCTAGCGCGGCGCCGGCCGCATTCCGTGCAGCTGCGGCAGTGCGGCCTTCATCGCATCGATGAAGGCGCGCAGCCGCGGCGGCTGCTGGCGCGCGGCCGGAAATACCACGTGTACCGGCAGTGCCGGTGCCTGCCAGTCCGGCAGCAGCTGCACCAGCCGCCCCTGTGCAAGGTCGTCGGCCACCAGCCAGGCCGAGACCACCGCTGCGCCCAGCCCGGCGCGTGCAGCCTGCTGTACCACGAACAGGTTGTCGCTGAGCAGGCGTGGGCTGATTGACAGCGTATGCGCCCGGCCCTGCGCATCATGCAGCAGCAGGCGTTCGCGGTAGTAGGTGACCAGCGAGATCCACGGCAGCGACTGTGCCTGTTCCGGCGTACTGACCGCCGTGGCGTCCGCCAGCGAGGGCGCTGCCACGACGATGCGCGGCACTTCTGCCAGCGGCAGTGCGACCATGCGCGGCTCATCCACCGGGCCGACCCGCACCGCGCAGTCGATGCCTTCGGCGATGAAATCCGGGCGCCGATCTTCCAGGATCCACTCCAGGCTCAGCTGTGGGTGCTGGGCGAGGAACGCGAGCATGGTCGGCAGCAGCTGCGCCTGGCCGAAGGCGTGCGGCACCATCACCCGCAGGCGTCCGCGCAGCGTTTCCGGTCCGCCGTTCAGTTCGGCCTGCAGCGACTCCCATTCGTCAACCACACGCTGCGCATGACGCTGGCAGCGCAGGCCGTCCTCGGTCAGTTGCAGGCCGTGGGTGGAGCGCTGCAGCAGGCGCAGACCGAGCTGCCGCTCCAGGGCCTGCAGGCGGCGGCTGACCGTTGGCTGGGTGGTGCCCAGTTGCACGGCGGCGGCAGACAGGCTGCCCGCATCGACGATGCGCAGGAAGGTGCGCAGCAGATCCAGTCGATCTGCGCCAGCGGTGAGGTCGGTCATGCGTATAACGTATGAAGGATATGCATTTCAGCCTACTACAGGCGTAAGGCGAATACCGGCAGGATACGTCCACTTTCTTCAGTGGACGCCCCATGTCGACTCCCTCGCTTTCCGTGGCCACCAACCCGGCGACAGCCCCCTCCACCCCGCTGGTGCTGGCAATGGCGGGCGGTGCCGGGTTCTCGGTCGCATCGCTGTACTACTGCCAGCCGATGCTGGGCCTGATTGCCCAGGACCTTGGCGCCGGTGAACGCGCCGCGGGCCTGGTGCCAACCTTGACCCAGCTCGGCTACGCACTGGGCATCCTGCTGCTGGCACCGCTGGGTGATCGCTTCGACCGCCGCCATCTGATCCTGTTGAAGTCCGCGCTGCTGGCGCTGGCACTGGGCGCCGCCGCGATGGCTGGGCACCTGCCAGGCCTGCTGATGGCCAGCCTGCTGGTCGGATTGATGGCCACGCTGGCGCAGGACATCGTACCCGCCGCTGCGGTGCTGGCACCGGATGCGCAGCGCGGGCAGATCGTCGGCCGGGTGATGACCGGCCTGTTGCTGGGCATCCTGTTGTCGCGGGTGGTCAGCGGCGTGGTGGCTGAAGCCTGGGGCTGGCGCACGCAGTTCGTGCTGGCCGCGGTATCGGTGGCGTTGATGGGTGCGGTGCTGTCACGCGCACTGCCGCGTTTCACGCCGACCAGCACACTGCGCTATCCCGCACTGCTAGGCTCGCTGCTGGCGCTATGGCGCGAGCAGCCGCAGCTGCGCCTTGCCGTGGCAAGCCAGTCGCTGCTCGCGGTCGGTTTCGGCGCGTTCTGGTCGACGCTTGCATTGATGCTGCATGCACGCCTCGGCCTGGGCAGTGCGGCGGCGGGTGCGTTCGGTATTGCCGGTGCAGCCGGCGCACTGGCCGCACCGTTCGCAGGTCGCTTCGCCGATCGATTGGGCAGCCATGCGGTGGCACGGTTGGCAATCGCGGTGGCGCTGCTGGGCTTCGGGTTGCTGCTGGCCGAGGCCTGGCTGCCAGCCGTCGCGCTGCTGCCGCTGCTGGTAGTGAGTGCGCTGCTGTTCGACTTCGGCTTCCAATCGGCGCTGGTGGCACACCAGACCCTGGTCTACGGCCTGGTGCCACCCGCACGCAGCCGGCTCAATGCGCTGCTGTTCACTGGTATGTTCATCGGCATGGCCGCGGGAGGGGCGCTGGGCAGCCTGGCGCTGGCGCAGTGGGGGTGGCACGGCGTGGCCTGGCTGGCGGTGATGTGTGCCGGCGGCAGCCTGCTGCTGCGTTTGAAGTAGGAGTGGGCAGGGCTTGCAGCCCTGCACCTGCTGGAGGCAACAGCTACAGCAACAGCAACATCAACGGCGGGGTTCCTGTAGGTGGGCGGGGTAGGTCCGGTTGCGGCGTCCCCGCACTCCGACACCGCCCCGCCATCCCCAGGAAAGCCCGCTTTTGCTGTTGAGGTTGCCGGCCAGCGGCCGGCACTGACGCAGGTGCAGGGCCGCAGGCCCTGCCGAACAACCGCCTAATCGTGATCGCTGTCGTCCAGGCTGATGATGCCGCGCCGCAGCGCCTGGGTGACCGCATGCGTGCGATCGCCCACGCCGAGCTTGTCCATCAGGCTCTTCATGTGCGCCTTCACCGTCTGCTCGGAAATCTGCATGCGCTCGCCAATGCGCTTGTTGGACAGACCGCTGGCAACGTGGCGCAATACCTCGGTCTCGCGCGGCGACAGGCGATCTTCCACCACGTGCGCGGCGATGCTGGCGGCCACCGCTGGGGGAATCGGCGCGCGGCGACCGCCGGCCACCATGCGGATGGTGTCGACCAGTTCATGGCGCAGCATGTCCTTCAGCAGGTACGCGCTGGCGCCGGCCTGCAGCGCACGCACTGCGCGCACGTCGCCGCGGTAGGTGGTCAGCACGATGATGCGCGCACGCGGGTCGAGTGCACGGATCCGCACGATCGCTTCCACGCCATCCAGGCGCGGCATCTGCAGGTCCATCAACACCACGTCGGGTCGCAGCTGCTGGTAGCGCGCGATGGCTTCCTCGCCATCGGCGGCTTCGCCCAGCAGGCGCAGGTCAGGCTGGGCGCCGAGCAGCGCGGCCAGGCCATCGCGCAGCAGCGGGTGGTCGTCGACCACCAGCACGCCGATCGGGGTACGGGACTCAGTCATGGTTCGGTCTGCTCCAGGGCCAGCGCCAGCGCCAGCGCGACGGACGGCGGTGATACAGGCGCCGGGCAGGGACCGCCAGCGCCACTTCGGTACCCAGGCCTGGGCGGGTCCACAGCTGCAGCTCCGCGCCAAGCCGTTGCGCCCGCTCGCGCATGCCCTGCAGGCCCCAGTGCCCGTAGCCGGCATTATCGTCCGCGATGCCGACGCCATCGTCGCGCACGTGCAGCAGGAAACAGCGCGTGCCGTAGGACAGTTCCACTTCGATGGCGCCCGCATTGGCGTGGCGCAGTGCGTTGCGTATCGCCTCGCGGCCGATCAGGAACACCTCTTCTGCGGCATCGGCCTGCAAGGGGGGCGTCGCGCCCTCGACGGTCAGGCGCAGGGGGTTAGTGCCGTGGCCGGCATACTCGGCATGCACGTCGGCCAGTGCCGAGGCCAGGTCGCGCCCGGCGAACGGACCGTCGCGCAGCGCGTTGACCCGCTCGCGGCCCTCGGCCAGGTTGCGTTCGGCCAGCTGCATGGCCGCTTCCAGCTGGCTGCGCACCGGCTCCGGGGTCTGGGGTGACTGGCTGATCGCATGCAGGCGCAGGATCAGCCCCTGGCTGCCCTGCAGCAGGGTGTCATGCAGGTCGCGCGCGATGCGTTCGCGCTCACCATTGCGTTCCTGCAGGCGCGCGCGGAACAGTGCCGCCAGCTGGCTACTGCGGATGCGCACTGCCACCACCAGCAGCGCCAGCACGGCAATCGTGCACAGCAGCTTGAACCAGACCGTCTGCATGAAGGTGGGTGCGATGCGGAAGCTGCGGCTGGCTGGCGTGGCGCTCCAGATGCCGTCTTCGTTGGCGGCCTCCACTTCGAAGCGATAGCTGCCTGGCGCCAGGTTGGTGTAGTAGGCACGCGTGCTGCTGCCGGCATCCTGCCAGCGGTCATCGACGCCGGACAGGCGATAGCGGTAACGGTTGCGCTCCGGGCGTGCCAGCGACAGCGCGACGTAGTCGATCTGCAGCTGGCTGGTGCCCGCCGGCAGGCGCAGGCCGTCATGCAACGGCAGGTGTTTGCTGCCGTACAGGACGTCACCGATGCGCACGCTGGGCGGCGTGATGTTGACGTGCGAACGCGTGGTATCCAGCCACGCCAGGCCCTGGTTGGTGGCCAGCCACAGCAGGCCGTCATCGGCCAGCGCGGCGGTGGGGATGGGGCCGCTCTGCAGGGCAATGCCCGGCATGCCATCCACGGCATCGAACAGGCGCGGCGTCACCGGGGATCCCGCGCGCAGTGCGCGCCGCAGCTGGCTGCTCTCGAGCCTTACCAGGCCACGGCTGCCATTGAGCCACAGATGCCCTTCCGCATCGGCGACCATGCCGGTGATGCCTTCGAGGACGCCGGCCATGTCGGTGCGCACGGCAACGAACGGCCCCTCGCCGACGCGCGCGGCCAGCCCGGCTTCGCCGGCTACCAGCAACAGGTCCCGGTGCTGCAGCAGGGCGGTCACCGGCCCTGCCGAAAGGCCCTGCGCTGCGCCAAAGGTCTCGATGGCCGCAGTGCCCATCCGGCGCACGCGACCATCGGCGTAGCCGAGCAGCAGTTGGCCATGGGCGTCCAGCGCCAGCGACGAGCAGGCCTGCTCGGGCAGGCGGCCAGCGCGCTGCCATTGGTTGTCCCGGTAATGCAGTACACCGCGTTCGCCGGCGCATACCCAGGCCTGCGCCTGGTCGGGAAACAGCAGGGCGTGCAGGGGTTGCCCGGTGAAGGGTGCGGGCAGCGGAATCAGCGTGGTGCGGCCTTCGACAGTGCGCGCCAGGTTGACCCAATCGAACTGCCAGATCGGTGCAGGTGCCTGCCGTGCCGCGGCCTGCAGCTGCGCGGCGCTGCCTTCCAGCAGTGGGCGCCGCAGGTCGTAGGGCTTGAGGTCTTCGCCGTAGCCGTACACCCGCCCGTCAGTGGTGCGCACCAGCGAGCGGTACGGATCAGCGGGGCCGGCCGCCAGGGTGTGCACGCTGCGCGCGCGGAAGCGGTTGAGGCCAAGATTGGTACCGACCCAGAGGTTGCCTTCGCGGTCGGCGATGATCGGCACCGCCGAGGTGGCAGTCAGGCCGTGCGGTGAATCGAAGCGCTCCATGCGCACGGCACGGGTGCCGTCGAATGTGACCCGGGCGACGCCTCCATGCGGGCTCATCGTCGCCCACAGTGTGCCGTCGGTGGTGAACTGCATGCGGGCAGCGACCAGGTCGGGCAGGCGCCGCGCCTCACGTTCGGGCTCGGCCAGCAGCCCCTGTGCGTTTGCCAGCGGCGAGGCGCCACGGACGCGGTCAGCCAGCCACACCTCGCCCTGCGGGTTCTCCGCCAGTGTTGCCATCTGGGAGACGGCGATGCCGGTATCGGTGAACGCTGCCTGGTGCGGCCCGCGCATCCAGATCTTCAGATCGGCCAGTACCCAGAATGTGCCACGGCTGTCATGCAACACCCATTGCACGCGGTGTTCCGGCAGCCCGGCGGAGGCCGGCGGGGGCTGCCAACGCCGGCCATCGAACCAGCGCAGTCCACCATTGACCGCCGCCCAGAGGCGGCCCTCGCGGTCCTGGCTGAAGTGCGGCACCACGCCGACCGGTACGCCTTGTTGCCGGCCATAGTTGTACAGTTGGCCGCGTGCGAGTTGGCTGATGCCGGCCTGGAAGTAGCCGATCCACATTGCGTCATCGCGCCCGACTGCCAGGGTGACCATGTTGGTGGACGGCAAGCTGCTGCCCGCTGGCGGCGCCTGGCGTTCAAAACGGCGGCCGTCGAAGCGGTACAGGCCTGAACCGGTCGCCAGCCACAGCAGTCCATCACGGTCCTGCGCAATGTCCCAGATATCGCCAGGCGCACCCTGGCCGACCCGCCACGCGGTGTGCTCGTAGCCAGGCAGTCCGCTGCTCAGCACGGGACGCTGCACGGCGAGCGCGGGCAGGGCGGTCATCAACATCAGGCACGTCAGCAGCGCAGGCAGGCGACGCAGGAACGGGAAGGGGCGGCCACGCATGGCGCGCATTCTGGCAGGTGCGGGGCAGGCCCGGGTGACCCGAACGGGGTAGGCGCCCCGCGTCACCGTCGGCTATCACGCCGGCATGTTCCCCGGAGCCCGGCCATGCAGCGCCTGTTCGTGATGTTTCCCGACCGCGGCCCGGGCGTCGGCCTGCTGTGGCTGCGGCTGTGCGTTGCGGCCGCTCTTTGTGCGCCCGGTATGCCAGGTGGCTGGTTGTCGGCCTTGTGCCTGCTGGCCGTGGCGATGCTCGCACTCGGCGTGCTGACCCCCCTGGCGGCGGTGATGGCGGCCACAGGACTGTCCGCGCTGCCCGGGCCATGGCCATTGGCGCTGCTGCCTCTGGCCCTGCTGGTGCTGGGGCCGGGCGCCTATTCGCTGGACGCGCGGTTGTTCGGTCGCCGCGTGATCGGGCGCCGGCCTCCCCCATTCGGGTAGGTGCTGGCCTCGACCGACGGGGGTAGGGCATCGCGCGCACGCGCCGCACCATGGGCCATCCCCCCGCGGCGTCCTCGATGGCCACCGTCCTTCCGCATGCCCCCCCCGCCGCGTCGCTGGCACCGCAGCAAGCCGCCGCGTTGCAGCGGGCACTGCGCTATGTCGATGAACACCTGTCACAGCCGCTGCGGGTGACCGAACTGGCGGCCGCTGCTTGTGTCAGCCGTTTCCATCTGGTGCGCCTGTTCCGCACCGGTACCGGCGCCAGTCCGCTGCGCTACGTCCGCCGGCGCCGTATCGAACGTGCGCGCCAGCTGTTGTCGATCCAGCAGCTGCCCATGTCCAGCCTGGCGCAGCAGCTGGGCTTCTTCGACCAGAGCCATTTCGTCCGCAGCTTCCGTGCGGAGACGGGCTGCAGTCCCGGCCAGTACCTGGCCGGTGATGCCGCCCTCCTGCTTCCCCCAGACCTTGATTCCAACGGAGTCCACGCATGAACCCTGCCACCGCCACGCCCGCCCCGTCCCTGCTGTCACCGACCGACCATGCGCTGGTACTGATCGATTTCCAGTCGCAGATGGCATTTGCCACTCACACCATCGACATCTCCGCGCTGCGCAACAACGTGTCGTTGATCGGCAAGGGCGCCAAGGGCTTCAACGTGCCGGTGCTGCTGACCACGGTGGCGGAGGCCTCGTTCTCCGGCCCGATGTTCCCGGAGCTGCCGGTGATCTTCCCGGGCCAGCCGGTGTTCGACCGCACCTCGATGAACACCTGGGAAGACCAGCCTGTGATCGATGAGATCAACCGTATCGGCAAGCGCCGGCTGGTGATGGCCGGCCTGTGGACCAGCGTCTGCATCGTCGGCCCGGCGCTGTCGGCACTGGCGCAGGGCTTCGAGGTCTATGTGATCACCGATGCCTGTGGTGATGTCAGCGAGGAAGCACACGAGTGCGCGATCACCCGCATGGTGCAGGCCGGTGCGGTACCGATGACCAGCGTGCAGTACCTGCTGGAGCTGCAGCGCGACTGGGCGCGTGGTGAGACCTACGACCTGACCACCGGCATCGCGCGCGATCACGCGGGTGGCTACGGCATCGGCATCCAGTACGCCAAGCGCATGTTCGGCGCGCAGGAAGGCGGGCACTGAGCATGCTGGCTGGCCATGGCCTCGACCTAGCCCTGCTGATGCTGCGCGTGGCCGCCGGCGGATTCCTGCTGCCGCATGCGCTGGGCAAGCTGTTCGGCTGGTTCGGTGGCCCGGGGCTGCCCGGGTTCGCCACCGAGTTGCGCGGCTTCGGGTTGCCGGCGGCAGCGCCGTTGCCGCTGCTGCTTGCCCTGCTGCAGGTGCTGTCCGGGCTGGCCGTGCTGCTGGGCTGGCAGACCCGCATCGCCGCGCTCGTGGCAGCGGCTTTCATTGGCTTCACCGTACTGTTGGCCCTGCCCAAGGGCTGGTTCTGGATGCGCGGGGGCAGCGAGTACCCGTTGATGTGGACCACGGTACTGCTGGCCCTCGCGCTGGCCGGTCCCGGTGCCTGGGCGCTGGACGGCCAACGCCTTCCGGGAGATATCGCATGAGTCACGATCCACTCGACCACGGCCGCCGCAACGTGATGCTGGCCAGCGGCGCAGCCGTGGCGCTGGGCTTGGCCGGCCGCGCCGGTGCCGCACTCGATTCCACTTCCAAGGAGCGTCGCATGAGCACGCTGGTCATCCGCAATGCCCGCATCACCACGCTCGATCCGCAGCAGCCGCATGCACAGGCGTTGGCCGTGCAGGAAGGACGCATCGTCGCGGTCGGCAGCGACGCGGAGATCATGCGCGATTGGGGCAATGAAGCGACCCTGGTCGACGCGCAGGGCCGGCGCCTGCTGCCGGGGCTCAACGACAGCCATACGCATCTGATCCGCGGTGGCCTGAACTACAACCTGGAACTGCGCTGGGATGGACTGCGCTCGCTGGCTGACGCGATGGCGATGCTGAAGGCACAGGTCGACCGCACCCCGGCGCCGCAATGGGTCCGCGTGGTCGGTGGCTTCACTGCCGCGCAGTTCAACGAGAAGCGCCTGCCCACGCTGCAGGAGCTCAACGACATCGCGCCGGATACGCCGGTGTTCCTGCTGCACCTGTACGACCGCGCGCTGCTCAATCGCGCCGCGCTGCGCGCCTGTGGCTACACCAAGGACACGCCGGATCCGCCGGGCGGGCAGATCGTGCGTGATTCGCTGGGCAACCCGACCGGGCTGCTGCTGGCCAAGCCCAATGCGCTGATTCTGTACGCGACGCTGGCGAAGGGCCCGCGCCTGCCGATCGAGTACCAGGCGAACTCGACGCGACATTTCATGCGTGAACTGAACCGGCTCGGCATCACCTCGGTGATCGACGCCGGCGGTGGCTTCCAGAACTATCCCGAGGACTACCAGGTCATCGAGCAGCTGCACCGCGATGACCAGCTGACAGTGCGCATCGCCTACAACCTGTTCACCCAGAACAAGGGCAAGGAGGTGGATGACTTCCGTGGCTGGAGCGAGATCCTGCAGCCGCGCCAGGGCGATGACCTGCTGCGCCACAACGGTGCCGGGGAGATGCTGGTGTTCTCCGCGGCCGACTTCGAGTTGTTCAACGAACCGCGACCAGAGCTGCCGCCGGAGCTGGAGCCGGAACTGCACGACGTGGTGAAGCTGCTGGTCGAGAAGCGCTGGCCGTTCCGCATCCACGCCACCTACGACGAGAGCATCAGCCGCATTCTCGATGTCTACGAACAGGTGAACCGTGAGGTGCCGTTCGATGGCCTGCACTGGTTCATCGACCACGCCGAGACCATCACCCCGCGCAACATCGAGCGCATCCGCGCGCTGGGTGGCGGCATCGCCGTGCAGCACCGCATGGCCTACCAGGGCGAAGCCTTTGTCGAGCGCTACGGCGTGCAGGCCGCACGGCAGACGCCGCCGGTGAAGCGGATGCTGTCCGAGGGCGTACCGGTGGGCGCGGGTACCGATGCCACCCGCGTGGCCAGCTACAACCCATGGGTGGCGCTGTCGTGGCTGGTGACCGGGCGTACCGTCGGTGGCCTGGCCCTGTATGGCGACGAGAATCTGCTGGAGCGCGAACAGGCGCTGCGCCTGTGGACCCAGGGCAGCGCCTGGTTCTCCGGCGACGAGGCGGTGAAGGGCACCCTGAAAGCCGGCCAGCTGGCCGACTTCATCCTGCTCTCGGCCGACTTCTTCCGCGTTGACGATGCGCAGATCGCCGACATCACCAGCGTGCTGACCGTGGTCGGTGGACGCATCGTGCATGCCGACGGCGACTATGCGGGGCTTGCGCCGCAGCTGCCGCCGGCGATGCCGGACTGGTCACCGGTCAACCGTTTCGGTGGCTACCATGTCGGGGGCGCCGCCACCGGATTGGCGGCCGCCCATCGCCACCATCACGGCGTGGCCTGCAGTACCCACGGCGTGCACGGGCATGCCGCGCAGCATGCGGCGCCCACCGATGACCTGACCGCGTTCTGGGGCGCGATGGGATGTTCGTGCTTCGCGTTCTGAGCCTGGCGGTGTTGGCTGTGCCAACGCTTGCACTGGCCTGCGAGGGTGGCCGTTGCACTGACGCCGGTGACGACCAATTGCGATGGGACGCCTCACTGCGCTTGCGCGGCCTGTACTACGACCCGGCCCGGTTTGGCATCGGCGGCGGCGAAGATAGCTATGGCCTGCTGCGTGCGCTGGCCTCGGCTACCTATGTGGAGGATGCCTGGCAGGCGAAGCTGCAGCTGGGCGTGCATGCTGAGAATGGCAAGGCAGGCGGCCCCGGCCGCACGGACCGCAGCGCGCTGGACGTGCAGCAGGCCTACTGGCGGTGGCAGCGTGGCAGCTTCCACCTGCAGCTGGGACGGCAGGAAGCAGGCTATGGCAGTTCGCGGCTGCTGTCGGTGCGCGATGGGCCGAATATCCGCCTGGCCTTCGATGGTGCACGCTTGGGATGGAAGGGTAGCCTCGGCACGCTTGATCTGATGGCGCTGCGGCCGGTGCAGAATCGACCGGGAGCCTTCGATGATCGCGGCGAGCACGGTGCCCACCTGTGGGGTGCCTATGCCACCACGGCACGCGCGCAGGGCGCAGGACAGTGGGATCTGTACCTGCTGGACTACCGCCGGGAAGGCGCACGCTTCTCGGCGGGTGTCGGCACCGAGCGTCGGCAGACCGTAGGTGCTCGCTGGTTCGGCCAGTCCGGTGCACTGGACTGGAACAGTGAACTGGTGGCGCAGGGCGGTGAACTGCGCACCTCGGCAGCGACGCTCGACATCCGTGCCTGGACGCTGGCCACCGATACCGGCTGGCGCTGGACGCACCTGCCGCTGCAACCGCGGCTGGGGCTGAAGGCGGACATCGCCAGTGGCGATGGCAATCCACGAGACGGCCGCCTGGGAACCTTCAATGCACTGTTCCCGAAATCGGCCTACTTCAGCGAGGCCAGCCTGCTGGCGCCGGCCAACCTGATGGACCTCCAGCCGACCCTGACCCTGCGCCTGCACGACGCGGTGACGACGGAGCTGGGCGTACAGATGGCCTGGAAGCATCGTCGCGCCGATGCGGTGTACACCACGCCGGCACCGCAGGTGGCGTTGCCGGGCAGCGCCGGTGGCGCTCGCCGCATCGGCACTCAGTACAAATCCGAAACCCGCTGGCAGGCCAGCGAACACTGGCAATGGCAGCTGCCGCTGGCCTGGGTCGATGCCGGTCCTGCACTGAAGCAGGCCGGTGGCCAGGACACGCTGTTCGCCTCGATCGTTGGAGCATGGCAATGGTGAACGCAACCGCGTCGCAACCCCCCGCACAGGCCGCAGGTGCCTGGTCCCCGCTGAGGATCCGGATGTTCCGTTCGATCTGGCTGGCGATCCTGGCCAGCAACATCGGCACCTGGGTCAACGACGTGGCCGCCGCCTGGGTGATGGCCGAGCGTACCGGCTCGCCACTGATGGTGGCCCTGGTGCAGTCGGCGACTACCGTACCGATCGTGCTGCTGGCGCTGGCCGCTGGAACGCTGGCCGACATTGTCGATCGCCGCAGGTACCTGCTGGCGACCCAGGGCTGGATGCTGCTGGTGGCGGCAGTGATGGCGGCGCTGACGGCGATGGACATGCTGAGCCCACAGCTGCTGGTGTTGCTGACCTTCTGCATGGGGTGCGGTGCCGCGATGGCGATGCCGGCGCAGGCCGCTATCGTGTCCGAACTGGTGCCGCAGCCGATGCTGGCCTCGGCGGTGGCGCTGAACTCGATCGGCATCAACATCGCACGCTCGATCGGCCCGGCCATCGGCGGTGTGATCGTCGCTCAGCTCGGTGCGGTCTGGGCGTTCGGTTTCAACGCCATCACCTTCGCCGCGATGCTGTTCGTGGTGTGGGGCTGGAAGCGCGACCCGAAGCAGTCGAGCCTGCCACCGGAAGGTTTCGGTGCAGGCCTGAAGGCGGGCCTGCGCTACGCCAGCCGCGCGTGGCGGCTGCAGGCGGTATTGATCAAGTCGGTCGGCTTCTTCTTCTTCGCCGCCGCGATGAACGCGCTGCTGCCGGTGGTGGTGCGTGGGCAGATGCACGGCGGGGCGGGGCAGTACGGCATGCTGCTGGGCTGCATCGGTATCGGTGCAGTGGGCGGTGCCTTGCTGCTGCCGAAGCTGCGCGCACAGCTGGACCGCGACCTGCTGGTGCTGCTGGCCACGCTGTCGCTGGCGCTGAGCCTGGTCGGCCTGGCGCTGACCCGTAGCTGGTACGTGCTGCCGCTGGTGATGCTGGTCAATGGTTTCGCGTGGATCACCGTACTGTCATCGCTGCAGATCGCCGCGCAGACCGCGGTGCCGGCATGGGTACGTGCGCGAGCGCTGGCGCTGTACATCATGGTGTTCTCGGCCGGCATGGCGGCCGGTGGCCTGAGCTGGGGCGCGCTGGCGCAGCGTACCTCGCCGGAGCTGGCGCTGCTGGTGGCCGCCGCAGGTGCGGTGATCGGTGGCCTGCTGGTGTGGCGCGTGCGCATCGCCGGTACCGAAGACCTGAACCTGCGTCCGGCCGGGCACTGGCCGGCACCGGAGCTGTCGGTGCCGGTGTCGAACGATCGTGGCCCGGTGCTGGTCACGATCGAGTACCGCATCGACGATGCTGATCGTGCCGCGTTCCAGGCACAGATGCGCGCTCTGGGCACCATCCGTCGTCGCGATGGTGCCGTGGTCTGGGGCGTGGTCGAGGATGTGGCCACCCCGGGCATCCACCTGGAGTATTTCGTGACCCCGTCGTGGCTGGAGCACCTGCGCCAGCACGAACGCATCACCGCCGACGACAGGGCGATCCAGGAGGCGCTGCGGGAGCTGCATCGCGGTGAGCGTGCCCCTGTGGTGCGTCATTTCGTAGGCGGGCACGACCCGCTGCCGAAGACCGGCGTGCCGCATCACCACAGCGATATCTGACCTGCCGGCTCTACCGAAGGTGCGGCGGCACCGTTACGGTACCGCCGCAGCACATCAACTGCGTGCGAACGCCAGCAGATCGGCGTTGAACTGCTCGGCGTGGGTGATGGTCAGGCCGTGCGCGGCACCGGGATACACCTTCAGCTCGGCATCCCTGATGATCTGCGAGGACAGCTTGGCCGAAGCATCGAACGGCACGATCTGGTCGTCATCACCGTGCACGACCAGCGCCGGCACGTCGATCTTCTTCAGGTCGTCGGTGTAGTCGACTTCCGAGAACTCATGGATGCAGTCGTACTGGCCCTTGACGCCGCCGAGCATGCCCTGCAGCCAGAACGCGTCACGCATGCCCTGGGTGACGCTGTTGCCATCGCGGTTGGCGCCGAAGAACGGCGTGGTCAGATCCTTGAAGAACTGCGAGCGGTCGCCACCGGTACCCTTGCGGATGCCGTCGAAGACTTCCAGCGGGGTGCCGGCCGGGTTCGCCTCGGTCTTCAGCATCAGCGGCGGCACGGCGCCGACCAGCACCACCTTGGCCACGCGGCTGCTGCCATGGCGGCCGATGTAGTGCGCGACTTCGCCACCCCCGGTGGAGTGGCCGACCAGGATCGCGTCCTTCAGGTCCAGGGCCTCGATCACCGCCGCCAGGTCATCGGCGTAGGTGTCCATGTTGTTGCCGTCCCAGGTCTGGCTGGAGCGGCCGTGGCTGCGCCGGTCATGGGCGATCACGCGGTAGCCGTTCTGGCCCATGAACAGCATCTGCGGGTCCCAGGCATCGGAGGACAGCGGCCAGCCGTGGGCGAACACGATCGGCTGGCCGGTGCCCCAGTCCTTGTAGAAGATGCGCGCGCCGTCGGCGACGGTGACGAAGTTGCTCATTGCGGTTTCCTTGGCGGAAGGGAGGGATGGCGCTGACGAACGTGCCAGTGCCGCCGCCAGTACAGCGCACGGCCCGGCAGCCGGCTTGCACGGCTGTGCTTGAATGCCGCTGTTGTGACGCGTCTCGCTCTGGTCTCCGGCGGCTTCCGCGCTGACGATGATGGCCTTCCTGTCGAGGCGCCTGCGATGTCGAGAGTGCGATGCAGCCCGCTGTTGGGCCTGCTGCTGGCCACGGCGGTCCACGCGCAGACCAACGTCTACAAGTGCGTGGATGGGCCACATCCGGTCTATCAGCAGACACCCTGCCAGGGACGCGCGGAATGGCGCTGGGAGGTGCCGGAGGAGCAGTCGCTGTCGCGCGGACCGGTGCCAAGGACGACCCGGTCGGGCAACGCGTTGCGGACGTCGCCGCGTACCGCGCGCTCGGGGCGGCCGCAGGCCGCGCTGATACCCATCAGTAGGGACCCCGGAGCTTGTGAGCGCGCACGCCAGCACCGCGGGAACGTGCTGGCCAGGAACGAGCGACTGGACTTCCTGCAACGCCGTCAGCTGGACGACGCCGTGTACGACGCCTGCCGCTGAGCGCGGCTCACGAAAGGCCAAAACGGCAACGGCGCCCTGAGGCGCCGTTGTGCGTGGATACGGATGGCGGGGCCTCAGCGGCCGTCGCTGGCGGCAGCCGGTGCCGGCGAAGGCACGCTGTCCGGCTTGGGCAGGCTCAGTTCCGGGTTGCCCTGTTCGGCCTGCAGGATCTGGATGCGGCGCTGCAGGGCATCCAGCTGGCTGTTGGTGCTCTGCACGTCGGTGCTGAGGCTGACGGCCTGCTGCTGTGCCTGCTGCAGGGCGGCGCTGACCTGGGCCGACTGTGCCTGCTGCTGTTCCATTTCCTGCTGCAGGGTGCGCAGGCGTTCCTCGTTGTAGGCCACCAGGCGCTCGGTGTAGCGCTTGCCGGCTTCCAGGCGGATGGTATCGATGTAGACCTGGGCCAGCTGTTCGGACTGTTGCGCAAACGTACGGTAGACCCGCTCGGCGTTGTCGACGGCATCGGTCTTGATCACCCTCCAGAAGTTCTTCTCCTGGAACAGGGCGACGTAGTAGGTCAGGGTGTTGGCGTTGAACAGCAGGCTGGCGCCGTAGTTGCCGTTGTAGGTCGTGCGCAGCTCGGTCAGCTGGCGCGAATCCATCAGCTGCTTGAGCTCGTCAACGGTGTTGCGCACCACCGGCGCGCTGCGGGCGGCCGGCTCGGCGGCTGCCTCACGGTCGCCACGGGCAGCCATCGCCGCCGGTGCCACCAGCATCATGGCCACGGCCAGCAGTGCCGCGCCGCGCGCGTGCCGGGCGAAGACCGCGCCCCCTGAAGTTTCTCGCATGTCTAGACCATCCACGGATGAGTGTGGGTTGAGATGAAGGTGGTTCCCCGCCGGGAGTCTAGCATGGGCGCGGGCGCCGCCAAGGCCGCCCGTCACGGGTCAGTAGACCAGCTGCGCCGCGCTGCACTGGATCGACTGCACGTTGACGTCGGTGCGGCCGAGTTCCAGGCCCAGCACGCTTGCCAGCAGGTTGGTCAGCAGGGTGCCGACGCTGTTGAGCACCGGCCGAAGGGCGGCCAGGATCGGCTTGAGCAGCGTGCACAGCAGGCCACTGCAGCTCACGCTGCCATCCGGATTGGTGACGCCGGTTCCACCGGTACCATCGAGGAAGCCGGCCGGCGCGGTCTGGATGTACGAGGCGAGGTTGTTGCGTACGCAGCCGTTGTAGTCGATCAGGTTGCCGAGCAGGCTGTCGCAGCGGTTGATCAGGAGGCCGCCGACCAGTGAACCCAGCAGGCCATCGAGAAGGCCCAGGCCCTGTCCGGTGACGGTTGTCTTGTAGCCGGTCCACACCGAGCCATCTTCCCAGCACGTGGTCAGGCCCAGCAGGCAAGGCTTGGGTACACCATTCTTCACCGTCCAGTTGCCCAGCGGCGCCAGGTTGCGCGACGGATCGCCATCGCGCAGCAACGGGATGACCTGATCGACGTTGTAGCGCCCCCCCGTGGGAAAGGCCGCCAGCAGATAGCGGTCGGCCAGTGCCTTGGCAGTGTCGTTGGCGCTCATGCCCTGCTTGGGCGAGCTGAGCATGCCCGCCAGCACGCGCAGCAGTTCATTGACCAGGTCCGACACTGCGTTGCCCACAGCCAGTGGATTGATCCGGGTCGAGGCGGTTTCGCCGGCAGCCAGGGTCAGGCTCTGCGAGCCGGTCAGGGCCGGCAGGGTGATCTTGTCATTGATCAAGGGCTGCCCGAGCAGTTTCAGTAGTTGCTCGTTCTTCAGGGTGGCGTCGCAGACATTGCTCCTGGAAAAGCGCTGCGCCGGGTCGACGTTGCCGACACAGGCGCGCAGCACCGACGAATCGACCTGGATGGTGGCCTTCTGTGGGCTGGCGCCGCATTGGATGCCGGTCAGCGTGCCCATCGCATTGGCGACATCGACATGCAATGGCAGGTGCAGTCGCGTGCCCAGCAGGTTCAGCAGCGGGCCCACCGCGAACAGGTTGTTGCTGTCCACGTCGACCATCAGCCGCACCTGCGCGTTGTACGCGCGTGTGCCGACACCGCCGATGGCGATCGAGGGTGGTTCGACCACGCCGGCCTGGATGTTGATGCCCAGCAGGTCCAATCCCTTGACCGCCACGCCGTTGCCGTCGTTGGCGATGGAGATGGCGGTGCTGATCAGGTTGAGGACATTGACCTTCGTTTCCAGCGCGCTGCCGACGGTGCCATCCGGCGAGACGACTTCGGCGAACAGGCCGCCGCCGCCGGACTGGCTGCCCAGCACGATATTGAGCTTGTTGATGTCCAGTTGGGTGGCGACCAGATCGGACAGTGCGCGCAGCTGTACGCCTACGGCGGTATCGCGGCCGACCACGGTGGCAGTGGCATCGACCAGCTGTGCCAGCGAGATCTTGTTGACCGACAGCAGCCGGTTGAAGTCGGCCACGCTGAGGTTGGCGCTGACCGGGATGTTCAAGGCCTTGAGCAGGCCCGATGGGGTGACATTGGCCTGGGCCAGGCCGTCATAGGACAGGACGGTGGCATTGGTGACATCCAGGCCGACCAGGCGCAGGGTCGACAGCAGGACCGAGTCGCCATTGGTGCGCAGCAGCTGCGAACCGACCGCGAACACCGCAGTCGGTTCGGAACGTCGGGCCACCGCCTCCACGCTGACGGTGGGCAGGCGGGTGTTCTGGCCGAAGAACGGCAGCACGCTGCGCTGCGCGACCACCTGCACGGCATTGCGTGGGTTGCTGGCATCGATGGTGGTGACGAAGCGGTTCGACGTGCTGCGTGCGGCGCTCCAGTTGCCGCAGCGGATCTGCAGGGTGCCTGCAAACTTGTTCTGGGTGACCGCGCTCTGCCGTGCTGCGCTGTTGTCGCTGTTGTCGGACGCGCACAGCTCCAGCCGCTGTGCACCGGCCAGTGCCGCGAGGTCGGCGACTTTCTGTGCGTCGCGCTTGGCCCAGAACAGGTAGCCGATCTCGATCAGGCCCAACATCGCCAGCAATGCCAGCATGACCAGCATCATGGTGATCGACATGCCGCCGCGTGGGCGGCTGAAACTGAACTGGCGTGGGCGTTTCATGGCCTACCTCAGCGTTCGGATGAGGATGTTCCCTTGGACTTGGCGACATCGGTTTCGAAGAAGTCCGGGATCTCGTGTTCGAAGCTCTTCAAATAGCGGGCATAGCTCAGCGTGGCCTGGTCGCCGAGGATCGGCAGGCGCTGCCCGGCCTGCTGCCCCGATGCCTGCAGGCGGAACAGGTCGCGCGCGGTATCGCCGATCTGTGTGCGAACAGGGCGGGCCACGGGTGCGACGTGATCGGTGGCAGCGATCGCCGGGGCAGCGATCGGTGATGCCGATGGAGCAGGGGCGGCAAGGTCCACCGTGGCCAATGCCTCGGACTGCAGTGGTTGCGGGGCCGCTGCGACCGGCGCATTGCCGCCGAGCATCTGCCCGGTCAAGGGTTGCTGCTGCGCCTGCGCGACACCGGTCATCAGCAGGCAGGCCAGTGCAGGCAACAGAGGTCGAGTCAGGGGCATCGCGCTCATGGAGTATTCCCGTTCGGCTGATCGGAGGTGCTGAAACGTTCCAGCATCGAGGGCGGC